>JAZSNS010000027.1:0-181551 GCA_045536535.1 Eubacteriales bacterium
CGTGAGGGATATTCCCGTGGATCGTACGATACAGGAGAAGATTTTGAACGAGATCGTTGCCTATCTTCGTGCAAACGGAAAGAAGTCAAAGGACTATCTGATCTGCGACAACCACAAGCACAGCGTAAAAAAAGAAAAAGCATCCTTGCAGAATTGGGGCAGCAATCACAGCAAAAAGTTTGTAGATCCCGATAGGTGTGATTGTGTCGCCCCCGATTGCAAGCCTAGAATCAAAAGGCCGTCCTGGCACGGACTTAGACATTTGTACTTTCAGGAAAACCGCCGCCGCTTGATTACAGAGGGCAGCATGACCGAACGCCAGGTTGAAAACGAAATGAGTGAGCGTATGGGACACCACCGAAATGACATTAAAAAGTTTTATTCAGAGTTTCTGAAAGACTCATAAGAGAGGAGGAGATAAGTGAGCAGAGAGGTTAAGATCATTCTTAAATCCCACATACCTGAAGATGAAAATGAAGCATTGGCAAAATGCTTCCTGCCGGACATATTAGACTTCTTTGAATCCGAAGAAGGTAGGCAAGAATTTGAACAGTGGAAAAAGGAACGATCTGAAAAGGACACATAAAGAACAATGGAGGTACAGGTTCAAAACCCGTACCTCCATCATTTTTCTTTAACTACGCAGTCTCATTGAGAACAACAACAAACCCGAACGTTTCACCAATTGGTAAAAGGTTCGTGTTTGAATGCTTTGGTGCGGGTAGCAGGACTTGAACCTGTACAGTATTGCTACCACTGGAACCTGATGGTGATGCCACCTTGTTGAATAGCATTGCATTGCCTTAATATCAATCATTTAATATTAAAGTGACCAAAGCAAATGCGTTCGGGTTCGATATCGTGTGTTGTTGCGATAAACCATTCAAAGCTATCATCAAAGGCATTCTCTTGTTCTTTAAGGCATTCAAAAAATGTCTTGCGGTAGGGTTCTTTGTCGGCAACGCTTTGCAAAGCGCAAATAGCTCTGCCGTGTCTGTTTTCCGTGAATTTATTTATCCTTGGGCATTTTAGGTGGCCTCCCGAACATTGAAAAAAGCTTTTTCTTTGGCTTTTACGTTTTCAAAAACAATTCTCTCGTGTGCTTATTGTAATCATAAAGACACTCATCCTTTAATTCGTCGGGAAAAAGACCTTTTTCGATAAGCGTTTTGCAGAAGCGATGCCTAGTCCAATCTTGTTGTATATTTGCGAAAACGTGCGGTATCAGTTCCAACGGCAAGCCTTCAAAGCCATGGTATATATCACGTTCGAAAATCAAAATAGCATTGTTTCTGTCATCGACATTTGGCGAGCGTAGCAAGGCAATGAAGTCCGCTTTATCTTCATCGGGATTGTAATTCACGCCAAAGCGCAAAGATATAGCGTAATAACGTCCGCTGCCTTCTGCAAATCTTTCATCATAAAACATCATCAAACCGATCTTGCGAACGATATCCAGTTTTTTATGTTCAAGTATTTGAAGAATGTTTTCGCAAATTCCAAATGGCGGTGTATCACTTACGTGATAATCTTCTTTTTCCAGCAATTCAACAAGCGGTGTTACATCAAGCGGAAATTCCTCGGGTAATATATATTGCCCGTCTGAAACACAGAAAAAATAAAGAAGATATACTTTTCTTTCTAAATCGGTTTCTTCAATAGCGGCTTTTGCAATTCGTTTAACCGATTCTTTGTCAACATCCTTATATTTAAACCAAACATCAAGATTTTCGGGCTTAAATTCCTTGTCATTAAGAATTGTATCCGCAAGGTTGAAATCTTCTCCCATTTCGGGAACGACAGCTTCGTAGGATTTTGCGCCCTCGGGAATGACGAGTATTTCGTGTCTTATGTCAATTGCTTTGCCGTGTTTATGTTCTTTTATAACCTCATCAAGAATCAAAAAGAAATGCTCTTTGCCAACACCGTCCCAAAGATAAAAGTAAGGATTTTGATAGGTGGGAATGACGGGATATTCAGAATAATTATATAAATCTGCGATATCGAAAAGAATCTCTTTGATCCGTTTGTCGCCTACCTTGATATATCTGCTCAATGCACCTGCTGCAGACATAAAGGTTTTAGCAAATTCGGGATATTTTTCACCGTCCCAAGGCTTTTTGGTATATTCAAGCAGTTCGGCATAGGAAGTGTTATAATAATTTTCGATAATCGCTTCCAACTCGTTGCGTTTGCCCAAAAGAATCAAAAAGGGAATATACTTAGTTTTGAAATTTTCGGATACTTCTTTTAAAAGCTTCTCTTCGATTTCTTTTGCAAAGCTTTCATCGTCGAAAATATCTATAATTTCTTTTTCGTATATATCCACATTACGATGATTATCCTGCAAAATACAATCCCAAAAGGCCTTCTTAAAGGGTGTTTTGTCCTTCTGTTGCTTTAGCTTTATAATAGCTCTGCCAAGCCCTTTGTTGTAATAATCGAGAAACTCCTCAACCGTCATTTCGGTTATCTCTTTTTCGGCACGGCGGTGATATATTTCTTCATCACGAATTCTGGCTTCCCAACCGTCCTTGCGGTATTGCAAAGGGGTTTTGCTAAATCGCTTTTTGAAAGAACGTATATAATAGTTCGCATCCGAAAAACCGTATTTTTCTGCTATCTCGTTTATTGGAAGCTTTGTAAAAAGCAAATCCGGACAGCTCTGAACAAGGCGTGTTTCCAAAATGAACTTCATCGGGGGCAACCCCGTTTTTTCTTTTATAAGCTGTGATAAAGAAGTTCGGTTGGTATTAAATCTCGAACACAATACATCAAGGTTAATTTCGGAATTTATGTTGTCATAAATATATCTCAAAACTTCGTTTTCAAGACCGCTTTGCTTTCCCAAATATGCAGCTTCGGCAATTCGGAGAATTGAAATAATATCCGACCTTGCTCGACAAGACCACATTCCGTCATCGGTATGGGAAGCGATATCTCGCTTGGCTTGATTAAAATAAAGCGTTGCTGTTTTATATTCTTCTTCAGATATATGGATTATACCAAAATAATCGTTATCTCTCATACGGAAAAGTCGAAAATCCGGATAACCGTATTTTTCACGCATCTCATCATAGAATCCTGCGCCGATGATTTGATGGTTTAGGTTCACGTTATAGAAATAAGGTTGAAAGCTAAGGGTTTCAACCTCAAAATGTCCGCTATGTACCGCCAACTTATCCGAGCTGTTCAGGCAAACAATATATTTTCCGTCCAAATAACAGCGATAACCGCTTAAGGTTATGGTTAATCCCTCTGCTGATAATAGTACTAACGAATACATGCTATCGTTTTCGCAAAACTTGTTATTAACGTTTATAAGACTTTCTTCGTATTTCATATACACCTATTAATACTTTTTCTTTTTAAAGCTCTTATGATAAGCAAAGTACCATACCAAAAAATTTGCAACGATAAATAGCGGAATAAGCGCCAACCCATATAAACGGTTAACACCGATAATCATCAACGCATAACAAGCGCCTGATGCAAACCGAGGGATCGCAATAAAAAGTAAACAAACTATTATACCGATAACTGTTTCAACCTTGAAATCCAAAGAACCTACAATGTGCTTGAATTTGCTTTGAAAGGATTTTGAATACTCATCACGTTGTTCCTGAAGATAATTGCGCTTTACAATTTGAGCGTTTCTTAAAGCGGCAGATATTACACAGATACATAATGCGGTCAGAATAAAACTAACATACACATTACCGAAAAACATCATAAATATCTGGTCGATAAGCGATGCCAAGAAATAATAAACAAATACAAAACCGATTTTCTTAAAAATTGCCATAATTATCACCTCGGGCGAAGTATAGCATAGACATCAAAAAATGTCATCGCACCCTACAACACAATAATAGCACAATTTACAATTGCGCGCAACATGTAATATGTTGTTATGAAAAGGAAAAAGCCTTGAAAACGTAATGTTTTCAAGGCTTTCGATGGTGCGGGTAGCAGGACTTGAACCTGTACAGTATTGCTACCACTGGAACCTGAATCCAGCGCGTCTGCCAATTCCGCCATACCCGCATATTCGATTTTTTGCGGTTGCTTGATAACCACCCAATAATAGTATCTCATATTATTGGTTTTGTCAAGAGAAAAATAACTCGAAAAACATCAAAAATCAATAGGGAAGTGCACCGAAAAAATAATCAAGAAGTTTGTCAACGTCATTTGCATAGAGCACTTTTGTGATACGCTTGAACTCTTTTCCGTCCTCGATGATCATCACGGTTGGGATCTCAGATACCTCAAAGTCCGAAAATACGTCCGGTACATAATCACAATCGACAATTCCTGTTATCAATTTTTCTCCGTATTTTTCCGCAACGGTGCCGAGATAATCATAAATGAATCTGCTGTTGTAATCCCACATTCCTCCGAACACCAACAAAACCGGCGTTTTCCACGATTTCTCCAAAAGCCATTCATAAGAAAGAAGGTTGACCTTTAACGGCTTCATAGCGCTTTATAATAAAGCATGCAATGACAAAAGCCTTCAAAATCGGGATCTTTTATCTGTTCTCTGAATTCTTTGCACATGCATTTGTTATCCTCGACCTGTTCGCGCCTGCAAGGACAATATCCTCCGGTGCGTTCGAGACCTTCTTTGACGATTTTAACTATTTCTTCATTTTCATTAAGAGTTACCTTCATAAAAAATCCTCCGTTTCTGTTTTGTCGGATGTTCTGTCTTTTGGGTATCGATCAATTACATATTATTATAATATTAAGTCATTGTCAAGATATGTGCGGCTTGCAATTTGTGTAAAAAAAGAAAGACGCTCAAAGCGTCTTTCTTATTGTTGTTGAAAAATTAACCGTTGATAAGTTTGTTGATTTCTTCGCCGAAGTTATCTTCTCTCTTTTCGATACCTTCGCCTCTTTCGTATTTGATGAAAGAAACGATCTTGATGCTTCCGCCGAGTTCCTTAGCAACGCTTTCGGTGTATTTGCCGACAGTCATATCTTCGTCCTTGACATATGCCTGATCAACGAGGCAGTTGTTGTCATAGAACTTGCTGATTCTGCCAACGACCATCTTTTCTTTAACTGCATCGGGCTTGCTCTTGAGCTTTTCATCGTTTTCGATCTGGCTCATGAGGATAGCCTTTTCGTTTTCGATAACAGAAGCGGGAACAGAATCTCTGTCAACGTAAGAGGGGCTCATAGCCGCGATCTGCATGCAAACGTTCTTTGCATATTCAGCGAATGCTGCGTTGTTAACGTCGCAATCGGTGTCAAATTTGGTGACAACGCCTGCGCTGCCGCCGCCGTGAATGTAGCAGCCGGTCGAGCCTTCAATGATATCAAAACGGCGGATGCTCATGTTTTCGCCGATGGTGAAGATCATGTTTTTGAGTTCTGCTTCAACAGTAACTTCGGAGCCGTTGAAGGGAAGAGCATTGAGAGCTGCGAGATCAGCGGGCTTGTTGTCAACGATGGTTTTGAGAATGCCCTTAACGAAATCCTTGAAGGAAGCGTTCTTTGCAACGAAGTCGGTTTCAGCATTGACTTCGATGATAGCGGTAACGCCGTTTTCGGAAAGAACGTCGACAACGCCTTCGGCAGCGATTCTGTCTGCCTTCTTAGCTGCAACGGAAAGTCCCTTTTCGCGGAGATATTTGATTGCTTCGTCAAAATTGCCGTCGGTTTCAACAAGTGCTTTTTTGCACTCCATCATACCACAACCGGTCTTCTTGCGGAGCTCCATAACGTCTTTTGCGGAAATATTAGCCATTTTTGGTTCCTCCTGAAATTAAATAATAAATATTGAGTGGGTTGATTATTCGGCAGCTGCTTCCTCGGCGTTTTCGGAGGAATCGGTAAGCTGTTCGCCCTGTTTGCCTTCGATGATAGCGTCAGCAAGAGTAGCGGCGATGAGCTTGATAGCGCGGATAGCGTCATCGTTGCCGGGGATAACGTAATCAACTTCATCGGGATCGCAGTTGGTGTCAACGATAGCAACGATCGGAATACCGAGCTTTCTTGCTTCGTCAACTGCGTTCTTTTCTTTCTTGGGGTCGACGATGAAGATAGCAGAGGGAAGACCCTTCATATCTTTGATACCGCCGAGGTTTCTTTCGAGGTCGGCCATTTCCTTTTGAAGGGCAGCGACTTCTTTCTTGGGAAGAAGATCAAAAGTACCGTCTTCGGACATCTTGTTGAGGTTGTGAAGCTTCTGAATGGACTTCTTGATGGTCTTGAAGTTGGTGAGCATACCGCCGAGCCAACGTACGTTTACATAGTACATTTCGCTTCTGAGAGCTTCTTCTTTGATCGCATCCTGAGCCTGCTTCTTGGTACCGACAAAAAGTACGTTGCCGCCTTCAGCTGCGATATCACGGATAAAGAGATAAGCTTCTTCAACCTTCTTAACAGTCTTTTGAAGGTCGATAATGTAGATGCCGTTTCTCTCGGTGAAGATGAATTCAGCCATCCTCGGGTTCCATCTTCTCGTCTGGTGACCGAAATGTACACCTGCTTCGAGAAGCTGTTTCATGGATACTACTGCCATGTTTTTCTCCTTCGGGTTTTTACCCGCCACCGCATTTTGGATTTACTCGCCAAAAAACGTGCGAACGCACGCACCCGGGCGGAGCATATACGGTGTGTGTATTTTGCCTTTCGCAAAAGCCTGATTATTTTATCACAAAAAACTTGTAAAATCAATAGTTTTCAAACAAAAAAATCCTCTTTTTACCATATTTTCGAATTGCTTTTTTATTAAATATCACCAAAGAAACCGAAAATATGCAAAAAACGGAGTCGACAAACACCGACTCCGTTTTATTGATCAAATTTTATTTCTTTTTGTTTTTGATAATTACTTTTGCGAACATAACGCCGATGACCGAAATTCCAACGAACATCATGACGATAACGATAGCGAGTTGCCAGGATTTGATTTTGCCGCCATCATCGACATCGGTGTCATCAGAATCGTCATCATCGTTTCCGTCGTCATTATCGTTTTTGTCATCTTTGTCGTTTTTATCGTTTTTATCGTTTTTGTCGTTTTTGTTGTTACCGTTGGTTTTGTCATCAGAATTGTCGCCGGATTGGTTGCTGTTGCTTTCGTCACCTTCGACATCGCTGCCGTCGTCAATGCTGACGTCGGTGTTTCCGGAATTCTCGTCACCGTTGTCCGTGTCATCATCGTTTTTCGGTGCAACCCAGTCGGTGTTCTTATCAACATATTCAAACAAATAATCGGAAATCCAAGTGCAATAATTTGCTTGGCCCACATCATTAAGATGTATTCCGTCAAGGATCATAGAGTCAAGTTTGTTTTGTGCGAGCGTGTTGATATCAAGATAACCCAAACCGTATTCATTCGCGAGCTTTTTAACGACTTCGTTGTATTTATCAATGTTGGTTTTGCCGCTTGAATCTTTTCCGCCGTAGTTAAGACCGTCGCCGGGTGAGTATTTGCTTGCGCAAACGTCGTGAACAGCAACAAGAACGATTTTTGAACCGGTTGCTTGGATCTTTTCAATGATCTTTCGATAATTTGCTTCGTAATCGGAGATAGAAGTCAGGTTTTTATTGTTTGAAAGGCTGATCGCTTGGTCGTTCATGCCGAAGTTGACTATAACAAGATCGGGATCTTTTGCAATGACGTCTTTGTCAATTCTTGCAAGTGCATGGGTCGTTCTGTCGCCGCTTACGCCTGCATTGACAACATTGACGCCGATCTGTCCGTATAACATCGAAACCCAACCTGTCCAAGCGGTAATGCTGTCGCCGAATGCAACGATGGTTTTTCCGTTGAACTTGTTGTTTAAAGCGCGTTTTGCACAAATCGTAAAGGTGTATTCCGAGATATTGGAGGAACCTTTGCTTCCGGTTGCATAAACGCGAACGGTATATTTAGCACCGACCGTCAATTTATCCTTGGAAATATTGATCGAAGTTCCCGAAACTTCCTGCGCGAGGATGCTGGGCCCGTTTGCATTAACGGTGCTGTTGCAAGCTGTTACGTAATATTTTGTTGCACCTTCAACGGGTTTCCATTCGACTTTGATATCACCGAGAGTATAGATATCTTTGGTGTTCTTAAAAACGGGACCCGCCAAAAGATTATCATTTGAGGGTTCGTATGCATCGGCCGGCTTCTTATCGGTGACGTGTATAAAGCCATTGGTAGTGAAAGCACTTGTGTAATATTTAGAGATATCACCCGAGTATTCAAAAGTGCTCTTTTTGAGATCAATACCGGTAAGATAAACCTTTGCACCGATCGGAACCGATTCGATGTTGTTGAACACGTTGTTTGAAACAGCGTTTGTGTAGTTGGGTTGTCCGGCATAAGCAGGGCCGAGCGCGGGATAGTTGTTTCCGAGGTTGACCGAAATCGCAAATCCGTTCGGGGGGATGATAGCAGTTTTCTGCATACCGTTTCCGAGATTAGCGTCGACCGATATAAGAACATACGCGCCGTCTTTTTCCGACCAATCGAAAACCGCAACTTTACACCAACTGTAATTGTTACCTTTAACAGCGATATTTGCTCCGTAAGAAGGGGTGAGAAGAAGAACCTGCCCCTCGCCAATGGTGGTGTTGATTGCGTTTATACCAAATTTATATTCGGCGGTTGCAGCGCTAACCGAAGCAAATCCGCAGAATATAGGGAGCAAAAGTGCAAAACAGAGAAGAAATGCTAACTTTTTCATTAGAGTTATCCTTTCTGTATTTGATACAGATTTGAAAATGAATTAAAGGAGTGTTACGACAGGTTTGCCTTCTTCGAGGCAGGAGAAAATGTATTCGCAGCACATGAGGAATCTGGGATGGTGGAAGGGACCTTTCCACATCGAACCCTTTTGAGTGTGAGAAACGGTGCCGTCTCTGTGGAGATAGCCGTACCATTCGCCGTATTCCTTGTCAGCAAAGTGGCCGAACGCATAGAAATGAGCCTTCTCGAACCATTTCCAATATTTTTCATCACCGGTGAGGCTATATGCGAGAAGGGTAGCGATACAAGCTTCGTTGTGAACCCACCAGAGTTTCATATCGTGTTCAAGCTGTTCGCAAGGACGTCCGCTCACGTCGGTGAAATAGATAAATCCGCCGTATTCTTTGTCCCAGCCCCATTCGAGAGAGCAATCGAGGATTTTAAGAGCATTTGCAAGAAGTTCTTTATCGCCGGTATAGATGGCCTGATTCATAAGGAACCAGCTGTTTTCCATGGAGTGACCGGGGTTGATGGTTCTGCCTGCGGGATTGTCGATGAATTCACCGTTGGGGCCGACGCATTCAAGAACGCAGTTGAGTTCGGGTTTGTAATGAATGTTGATGATTATATCTGCCATTTCGTTGGCGACGTTGGTGTAATATTCAGCCCTTTCGGGATCGGCGCGACGGAGAGTCTGTGCGCTGCTGATGAGAACCATAGGATAAGAAACTGCGCGATCCTGTCTTGTCGAAGCGATGCTCTTGGGAGTGATCTTGTAAGGATCGGTGCTTGCGTCACGGAAAATAGAAAGCATCGTTTCAAAGCAGTCTTCGGCTTTTTTGAGAGCGTCTTTATCGCCGGTCATGATAGAATATTCAGCCATCGAGAGAACATAGAAACTTTCGGTGAAGAAGTAACGACGTTTTCTGAGGGGGAGACCTTCTTTGGTAAGGGTGAAATACATTCTGCCGTCTTCTTTGTCAGCGATGAATTTTTCGAGGAAGTCTTTTCCGAGTTCTGCGGCTTCTTTCCATTCGTCGCGAATTCCGTAAAGGTTGCAAAGGTGCGAGAAGGTCCAGAGACATCTGCCTTGGAACCAACCCGATTTGTCGTCGTTGTAAGATTTACCTTCTCTGTCAACGCTGGTTATGTAACCGCCGTTTTCCTTGTCAAGCAGATCACTGTTCATCCAGAAAGGAATACAGTCGTTAAGAAGTTGATTGTTATAAAATTTGCGGTAGGATGCGAATGTTGCCTTATCCATGTTTAAAACCTTCCTTGTGTTTTGTTGTTAATATTTTAAACCTTTATTTTAAATATGTCAATAAAAATGTCTGTTTTTGATTAATCTAAATTGACAAATATTGTTTACGGTGATATAATTGTTTGGAAAAAATATGAAAGGAGCCTGCTTTATGAAAAAGCTGGTGCTGCTTGTATTAACGCTGGCGCTTTGTGTGTCACTTAGTTCGTGCTCCTCCTTGCTTCAAAATGCAAAATCGATCATCACCGGTGAACCGATTCCCGAAATGCCTGCCGATTTTATCGCAGAAGGTCAAAACGAGGAATACAGTTACGAGATTTATGACGATTATATAAAAATCATGAAATATATCGGTGAAGACACCGAGATTACAATCCCCGATACGATCGATGGAAAACCCGTAAAGGTTATCGGTTCGCTATGCTTCCACCAAACTACCGAGGTTACCTCCGTCAATATTCCCAAAGCCGTAACTATCATCGAATCAAGTGCCTTTTATTATGCCGATAAATTGACGTCCGTGAGCATTCCCGATAACGTAACTTCGATCGGTTCCCGCGCTTTCGCGTGGTGCATCTCTTTGGAAAATGTTTCTATCGGCAAAGGCGTTGAAGAAATCCCCGAGTATTGTTTCAACAATTGCACTTCTCTCAAAACGGTTTCCATTCCCTCCAACGTCAAAAGGATCGGTCTTCGTGCGTTTTCGTTCTGTGGAAAGATCGAAGAATTCGTTATTCCGAAAACCGTTGAAAAGGTTGGTGAACGTGCCTTTTCGGGGTGTCCGTCGCTTGAATTTCTGATTGTTGAAAATCCGTCGGCAGAAATCGGCGATGCTCTCGTTGATGAAAGTCCCGACGTTGCAATAATCGCAAAAGAAAATTCAAAAGTTATGAATTACTGTAAAACCAACGGCTTGCGTTGGAGTGCGTCAAAGGATGTTGAATCAGTGGTTCTCGGAGGCTCCGAATCGGAAGACGGTTCTTCAAATGCCGGGTCCGAAAGCGAAAATAAATGAGTTAAAAAGAACACAAATCTGAAAGGATCATGAATATAATGCAGCCTATCTCACTTAACGAAATTCGCAAGAAATATCTTGAATTCTTTGAAAGCAAGGGACATCTTTGCCTTAATTCTTTCCCGCTCGTACCGCAGGATGACGATTCACTTCTTCTCATCAACGCGGGCATGGCACCCTTAAAAAAGTATTTCACGGGCGAACGCGTACCTCCTCGCAAGCGTGTCACGACTTGTCAGAAGTGTGTTCGTACTCTTGATATAGATAATGTCGGCAAAACCGCGCGTCACGGCACTTTCTTTGAAATGCTCGGCAACTTTTCCTTCGGCGATTATTTCAAAGAAGAGGCGATTCCGTGGGCATGGGAATTCCTCACAAAAGTTATGGAGATTCCCGAAGACAGACTTTATCCCAGCGTTTATCTTGAAGATGATGAAGCGTTTGATATCTGGGTAAAGAACGGTGTTCCTGCCGAAAGAATCGTTCGCTTCGGGAAAGAGGATAACTTCTGGGAAATCGGTTCCGGCCCCTGCGGACCTTGCTCCGAGATTTATTTTGACCGCGGCGAAAAATACGGTTGCGGTAAACCCGATTGCAAAGTCGGCTGTGATTGTGATCGTTTCATCGAGGTTTGGAATATCGTTTTCACTCAGTTCGATAGCGACGGCGCAGGAACTTATACCCGTCTCGCTCACCCCAATATCGACACAGGCATGGGTTTGGAACGTCTCGCTTGCGTAATGCAGGATGTCGGCAACCTCTTTGAAGTTGATACCAACAGAAGTATTCTTAACAAAGTTTGTGCTCTTTGCGGCAAGGAATATAAAGGCAGCGCGGACGATAACGACGTTTCTATCCGCGTTATCACCGACCATATCAAGACTGCGACCTTCCTTATCGGCGACGGTGTTATCCCCTCGAACGAGGGCAGAGGATATATTCTTCGCAGAGTTCTTCGCCGTGCGGCTCGTCACGGAAGATTGCTCGGGATCAAAGGCACTTTCCTCGGCGAAGTTTGCGATGTTGTAATCGAAAATTACGGCGAAGCATACCGTGAGCTTTCGGAACGTAAAGAATATATCAAAAAGGCTATCAAAGCTGAAGAAGACCGTTTTGCTCAGACTCTTGATGCAGGTCTTTCGATTCTCGAAAAGATGCTTGCCGATGCCGAATCAAAGGGTGAAAAGATTCTTTCGGGCGAAAACGTGTTCAAACTTTATGACACTTATGGATTCCCGATCGACCTCACCAAAGAGATCACCGAAGAAAAGGGAATCGAGGTTGATGAAGATTCGTTCCGCGATCTCATGGCTGAACAGAAAAAACGTGCCCGCGAAGCAAGAGCAAATATTGATGCGGGCTGGGCAGGCGATACCCTCTCGATGATCGATAAATCCAAAGCTACCGAATTTGTCGGTTATACCGAAAATGAGTGCGAATGCAATATCGAATATATTATTTCGAACGGCGAAGACGTCGGCGTTCTTTCGGGCGGAAAGGCGACCTTGATTCTCGATAAAACGTCCTTCTATGCCGAAGGCGGCGGACAGATCGGCGATACGGGTGTTGTCGTCACCGAAAAGGGAGAATTTGTCGTTACCGATACAAAAAAGACTCCCGAAGGACAGTATCTCCATATCGGCTATATGTCCGAGGGAACTATCGAAAAAGGCAAAGCGGTTGCAAAAATTGACAATTGCCGCCGTAACGCCATCCGTCGTAATCACTCGGCGCTCCATTTGCTCCAAGCGGCTCTGCGCGAGGTGCTCGGCAACCATGTCGAACAGGCAGGTTCTTACGTAACGGAAGAACGCGGCAGATTTGACTTCACTCACGGTTCGGCTCTTACTTCCGAGGAACTTCTTGCGGTTGAAACTCTTGTCAACAAACAGATTCTTGCCAACGCTGCCGTTGTCACCGAAGTTATGACTCCCGATGAAGCGCGTGCAAAAGGCGCAATGGCTCTCTTCGGAGAAAAATACGGTTCTTCGGTTCGCGTTGTTTCGATGGGCGACTTCTCGATGGAACTCTGCGGCGGTACTCACGTTTCCGCAACCGGTTGCCTCGGTTTAATGCGTATCGTTTCCGAAGCATCTGTTGCCGCAGGTGTGAGAAGAATCGAACTTACCACAGGTTATAATACTCTTGCTTCGATGCGTGAACAGGAAAAACTTCTTGATGACGTCAAGAAAGGCGTCAAGGCGGTCGGCAGGGACGACATCCTTAACAAAACCGAACAACTTATCGAAGAAACAAAACGTCTTAAAAAAGAACTCGATGCACTCAATCGCAAAGCGGCTTCCGAAGCTGTTGATAAGGCATATAACGAAGCAATCGATGTTAAAGGTTTGAAACTCGTCCGTGCAAGTTTCAACGATGTGACTGTCGATGCTTTGCGTGATTCTGCGGATAAGATTGTCGCAAAAGATGAAAATGCGGTTTGCCTCTTCTCGACGGTGAACGAGGGCAAAGTGCTTCTCGTTTCGGCTTGCGGCGTTGCGGCAGTTAAGAATGGCGCGCATGCGGGCAATCTCTTGAAATCCATCTCGCCTGTTGTCGGTGGAGGTGGCGGCGGTAGACCGAACAGTGCTTCTTCGGGCGGTAAAGATGCTTCAAAGATTCCCGATGCATTTGCTTTGGCAGAAACCGTTCTTGCAGAACAGATAAAATAAGGAGTTTGATTTATGGATTGCCTTTTTTGTAAGATAATCAACGGCGAGATTCCTTCTTCGAAGGTTTATGAAGACGAGTCGGTCTTTGCGTTCAAGGATATTAACCCCAACGCGCCGGTTCATGTTCTTGTGGTTCCCAAAACTCACATTTCTTCTGCCGACGAGATTGATGAAACGAATATAGATATCGTCTCGAAGGTTCTTCTTGCGATCCCGAAAGTCGCAAAAGAATGCGGACTTCAAAACGGTTACCGTGTTATAACCAACGTCGGTGAAGACGGCGGACAAACCGTAAAGCATATCCATTTTCACATTCTCGGCGGCGAAAAATTGCCTGTCAAACTTGCTTAATTTCATAAATTTTACTTGTTATTTCAGAATAAAAGGTAAATTCCGTGTATAGAAAGCGTTTAATAGCAGCAATCGTGTCAATATTTGCGCTTGGTGTCGTTTTCGGCATTTTCATGTTTGATCACGACACCCTCTCTTTCCGCGCTTTGTTTGTCGTTTTGGCATCGCTTTCTGTACTTTTCGTTGCCGTTTCTTCGTTCAAAAACGGTAGCGACGCCTTCAAACGTATGATAGCGGTTGCCCTTGCGGTTGCCGCTTTCTCTTTTGGCGTTTTAAGGATTTCACTTTATAATAATTCTGCCGAATCGTCGAAATTGCTCGAAGATGAAAAGGATACCGTTGAATTAGAAGTTGCTGAAATCAGCAAAAACTATATCGACGGACGTGTTATTTCGAGCGAGATAGATGTTAAAGAGGGTAAGAATCTTCGGTTCTATCCCGAAAACATCTCCGAAGACATTCTTATCGGCGATCGTATAACTGCTGATGTTGGTTACAGTTGCAGAGAAGATGTTAAGTATTATTCAAAAGGAATAACTCTTTCGGCATCGGGAACTATCAGCGAAATCAAAAAAGGCAACGGTTTGTTTTATCGGGTAAGAAAATCCGTTGCAGATAATAATGAATTGCTGTTTTCTGATTTCAATTCCGCTTTGCCGATATCAAAAGCGGTGGTTGTCGGTGATCGTTCGGGAATCGATTCACATCTGTATTCGTTGTATAAAAATTCGGGATTATCCCATTTACTGGCAATCAGCGGTTTGCATATTTCCTTGATCGCGATGAGTTTGTATAACTTGCTGATAATGCTCTCTGTCAACCGTAAAGTTTGTTGTGTTGCGGCATCATTGACTGCATTGTTCTATGCGGCTTTGGTAGGATTCACGGCGGGCGCGGTCCGTTCGGCAATCATGCTTTTGATTCTGCTTATGTCTCGTTTGTTCCTGCGTCGCGCTGACAGCATAACTTCGTTGTTCGTCGCGCTCTTTGTTCTGATCGTCATCAATCCTTATTCAATTGCTTCGGCGAGCTTGCAACTTTCCTTCCTTTGCAGTCTCGGTATCATACTTTTTGAACCGATACTGCATAATTTCAAAATCAAATACGATTTAGACAAACGTAAATTCACAGGATTTAAAAGAGCTTATTATACACTTTTTCCCGCAATTGTTTCGTCGCTAGGCATTTCGTTTGTATCATCTGTTTTTTCTTTTCCGGTACTTTGCTTCGGCTTTGATACGGTTTCTTATATCGCACCGTTAACGAATTTGTTTGCGGTTCCTTTGTTTTCCTATGGAGTCAGACTTTCGCTGATTTCCTATATTGTCGCTCCTTTTTCAGCGGCTGTCGGAAAGATCATTGCCTATCCGGCGGGAATGTTGTTCGATCTTGTAACCGATTTCTCGCGTTGGGTCTATGATTTGGATGTTGGGAGTATGTCGGTACATATCCCAATGATGAAAATAACTCTTTTGATTTCGGTCTCGATGATCGGTGCGCTTGTGTTCGTGACTCGCGGACGGAAAAAGTTTTTCTTTATAACGGCTCTTGCATTTTGTGTTTCTTTGGCAGTTTGCGGTTTGGTGAACGAGTTTTCAACGTCGCAAAAAACCGTTGTTGAATATGGCGATTCCGACGTAAAATATGTTTATGTTCAATCTCAGGAAATGAACACTTATATCGACCTTAGCGGATTCACATCAAATCCCGACGCCGTGTTTAAAAACGGTAACACGGCGCTTGAACGCTATGTGATGGTCGATTTGAATTCATATTCGCTAAAACGGTTTGATTATTTGAGCGGGAATATGAATATAAAAGAACTTCATCTTCCGAAACCGCAGAATAAGTATGAATCAAAAGTGTTTTCGCAAATAAAAACATTGGCAAACGACAGAAATTGTGATATAATCACTTTTGATGAGTATTACTCTCATATTATATCCGGTTCGCAACAGATACAGATCTTCGGAAATGGCAATGACGTTTCCGAGCAAATGCTGGTTTGTGTCAACGTCGGTGATAAAAAGATTCGTTTCTTGGGCAAGGGGTTCGATAACGCGGTGAAATGCGACGTCGCGGTTGCCTTGAGCGGATATGAAGGCGAGTCGGATCTGATATCTTCAAAAGAGTTTTATGTGAATGAATCGTTTTTTAATGATGATTCGGATTTAACACGAAGGGCAAACGATTTTAAAGAATGTTTAAGGATCGAGTTTAAAAAGAGAGAAAGCGATTACGTGATATATGAGCCTTGATGTACTCAAAACAAGATTAAAAGAGAATAATCTTTCGGGCGTTTTCCTTTTTTGCGGTCCTGAGGAATATACTAAAGATCATTACGCCGATCGTATCCGAAAAAAAGTTGACGCATCGCCGTTGCCCGAGTTCAATCACATCTATTTCAGCGCTTCTTCGGGAAACGTCGGCGAACTTGCCGATGCGGTCGATTCCGTTCCATATATGTGGGACAGCAAACTGATTGAGATTACCGATCTTGATTCGGCGCGGTTTTCGGAATCCGAACTCGAAGATTATGAGCGCATCTTTTCGGATATTCCCGATTATGTCACCATACTTTCGGTTTTGCGTTATGAAGAACCGAAGAGTTACGGCGAAAATAAAGAATCCAAAAAGACGAGCGGTATCAATGCATTTCGGGCGATCGTCGAACAACACGGCCTTGTTGTTGATTTCAATACAGAAAAATCTGACAAACTTGTGACATGGATCACACGCCACTTTAATGCTCATGAGGTAAAGTATGATATGAACGTACCTCGCGAGATCATCAATGTCTGCGGCAGTGATATGTATATTCTCCAAAGTGAGATTACAAAGTTGACCGAGGTTTATTCGGGGACGCCTTTGACGGTTTCCGACGTGAAAAAATTTTGTTGTGTAAATACTGCATATAGATATTTTGATATTGCAGATGCGCTCAATCGAAACGATATGGTCAGCGCGAAAAAGATTCTCGAAAGTCTGAATTTAACAAGAGATGAAATTACGATTGCTATCGGCGCGATTGCGAAAAATTATGCTCAGATGTTTCATGTGAAGGTCTCCCTTGACGCAGGAAAGAGTTATGATGCGATCGCAAAGGATCTTAAAATCGGGAACTGGCTTGTCGGAAAAATCGCAAGATCGGTTTCATCATCGGATATGCGTTCGTTGTCATATGCGATAACTCAGCTTTCAAATGCCGATATGAAGATAAAGTCAAACAAAGGCAACGCCGAACGTATTTTGGAATTGGCATTTTACAGGATTTGCACATATGGAAGAAAAACTTAACCTGATTTATCCGCTTGTCGTTGAGGGACGTTACGATAAAGCAAAAGTAAGCCTTGTTGTCGGGTCACCGATAATCGCGCTTGACGGATTTTCGGTCTTCAATAACACCGAAAAACAGCAATTGTTAGAAAGACTTGCCTGCGAAAAAGGGATCATTCTTCTTACCGACAGCGACCGCGCAGGTAATTTTATTCGTTCAAAACTCAAAGGTGTATTGAAAGGGAAGATATATAACGTCTATGCACCTTCGTTGGTCGGAAAGGAACGGAGAAAAAAGCACGCCTCTGCCGACGGATTGCTTGGGGTTGAAGGCATTGACAGCTCGGTTTTAAAAGAGTTGCTTTTGCCTTTTGCCGGCAACGACGCTCCTCAGGGTGCAAACGTTTCAAGAACCGAGTTTTATGATCATGGATTTTCCGGCGGTGAGAACTCCGCCGAGCGCAGAAAACTTCTTGCGCGTTATCTTTCGCTTCCCGAGACCTTGTCTTCAAAAGCGTTGCTTGAAGCAATAAATCTCTTGGTTTCGGCAGAAGAATATGAAAATGCCGTTATGAGGATAAATAATGAGCAATAACAACACTGTCGGCATTTTTACATTAGGGTGCCGAGTAAATCAATATGAATCCTGTTCGGTTGCAGAACGTCTTAAAGAACGCGGTTTCGTTGTTTCAAAAGAAGGCCGATGTGATTATTATGTTGTCAATACCTGCGCTGTAACGGCGGAAAGCGAACGTAAAAGCCGCCAGTTGGTTCGGCGTTGTGCATCAAAGGGGAAGGTGCTCGTCATCGGTTGCGCCTCTCAACTTAACCCGAAGGATTATGATATCGAAAATGTGATCTATGTTTGCGGCAACCGCAATAAAATGTCTGTTGTCGATGTGATCAGCGGTGATATTGAAAAAGAAAAGATTTCTGTCGAACCGATGGACGGTGTCGGTTATGAAGAAATGAATCTTCGCTATAAAGACGAACTTTTCTCTGAGTGCCGCGCTTTTATAAAGATTCAGGACGGATGTAACGGAAAGTGCACTTATTGTATTATCCCGAAATGTCGCGGGAAAGTGCGTTCACGCTCGGTCGAAGATATCTTGCGCGAAACCGACTCGCTTGTCGGTGCAGGTTATAAAGAACTGATTTTAACGGGTATCGAAGTAGGCGCATACAACAAGATCCGTCTTTGTGATTTGGTGAAACAGGTTTCTGCCGTTAAAGGTGTTGAACGCCTCAGATTGGGTTCGCTTTCTCCGAATGTGGTCAGCGATGCTTTTCTTGAAACCGTTTCAAAATGTCATAACTTCATGCCTCACATTCACCTTTCGATTCAATCCTGCTCGGACAGCGTGTTAAAAAGAATGGCGCGCCCTTACCGTAAGACAGATATCATCGAGCGTGTGAACGCGATAAGACGTTATATACCCGATTGCACTATTTCGGCGGACATAATTGTCGGATTCCCCGGTGAGACCGAAGAAGATTTTTGCGAAACGGTTCAAACGTTGGGCGAACTCGGTGTTTTCCATGTTCACTCTTTTCCTTATTCCGAGCGCGAGGGAACTCCTGCCGCTTCTATGGATAACGGTATTCCCAAGCAGATCCGTAACGAAAGAAATGCGCGTCTAATAGCGGCAAACAAAGCCGTGCGCGCAAAAACGCTTGATAAAATGTGCGGAAAACGAGTCAGCGTGCTTGTTGAAAAGATCGTCGACGGCGTTGCATTCGGCCATACAAAAGAATTTTTGGAAGCACGGTTTAGGTCTGGCAATAGCGCTGTCGGAGATATTTCGGAGCTTGAAGTCTGCTCGCATGACGAAACCGTTTTGAAATGTGCTTTGATTGCTTCGGAGGAATGATTATGAACGATAATACTATCGAAACCAAAAAAACAGAGAATGCTTTTGATTCATTCGAGAATGATCTGAGCGTGGGGCTTCATTCACTGCTGTTCAAAAAAATAGATGGCCTGACGATCACCGATTCAAGAATCAGTGATGCATTTGAATATATAAAAAAGAATGTTGAGATCGGAAACACTTTTTCTCTCATTGAACTTTTTAATGCCGCCGAATCTTATGTGAAGATGAGCGAAGCCGATATAAATGCGGGGAATTATGTTTATTGCATCAACGGACTCGAAAAGATCAGCAATGTTTTTTCTCTTAAACTTTTAAGGAAGTCCGTCGGAGGCATTTATTCGCTTTTGGCGTTAAAAAACGGCATTTTGCTTGATATTGATGCGATCGGAGGCTCTGTTGAATCTGCGGAAACAAAACGTTTTCTTATTCTTCCGAAGAAAAAAGCCCAAAAATTTGCCGTTAAAGCAAAGAAGCACGGTGTTGAACTTGTTCATGCGGGCGAAATGCTTTCGCTCAACAAAATCTTCCTTTCGCGAAACGGGGAAACCGAGTTTTCTCTCGAACGATCGTTTATTGACGAAGCAAATAACGCCTCTCCTTGTTCCGTAGGGAGCGATAATTATGACGCATTTCTTTCGGGATATAAATCGGTCGCAGCGCTTGCTTTGTGTGACGGATTTATGACGGACACCGTTTTAAGGTTCGGTTTGGGCGGCAGTTTTGAAGATGCTGTGGCTCGTGTTCTCGGTTATTTCAGCGCTGTGCTTTATTATAAAATTTTCCCGTTAAGATGTGTTTTTTCATCGAATAGTAAATGCAACGTTACCGTTCCGCGCCCTTCTGTTGCCGACGGAGATTATGTTTATCTGTTGAGAGTCAGAAGTGATTCCCAAAAACTTCCCGATAAAAGCCATTATGCTCAGTTGAGGTTATACCTTAATGAGCATAAGAAAAAGGGCATAATAAAAGATGTTCTCCCGTTCAGAGAGAACATCGAAAATTTGTTGAACCGTTTGGCTACCGATTCGGTCGAATATGTTTCCATCAATTCGGAGATCGAATGTGATTTCGGGGTTGTTGTGACCGTCGGCAGAGGCTATTCCGTAAATGGAATCCAGCTCGGATATTTTAAAAGTATTTAAGTATTTCTCCGATACCGTCAAGAATGATGTCGGGAGCGTTGCTTTCGTTAACGTCTTCGGCTTTCGTTTCACCGCTTAACACCAAGACCGAAAGCAAACCGTTGTTCTTGCCAAGTGCAATGTCTGTGTAAAGCCTGTCTCCGACGATTGCGGTATTATCAAACGGGACATTGAATAACTCTGAAATCATGTTTGCGGTTTCTTTGTAGGGTTTTCCGAAATATTTGGGTTCAACCCCGGTCGATGCGGTTATCAATGCCGCGATGGCACCGCTGTCGGGAATAAAACCGTTTTCGGTAGGGCAGTTGAAGTCGGGGTGTGTGCAGTAAAACGTCGCACCGTTTCTGATAAGGTCGCAAGCGATAACGAGTTTTTCGTATGTCAGCGTTGTGTCAAATGAACTTACAACAATATCAGACTTTTCGGAAAGCACGATTCCCGAATCAATGAAAGATTGTTCAAGCGCGGGGGTGCCGACAAGATAAACCGGCTTGCCGGGGTGGTTGCGTTTTAAGTATTCAATGGTAACGTCGCCTGCGGTAACAACGTCAGATCTCGTTGCGCCGAAACCCATTCGTTCGAGTTTTTCAACATAGTTGTTTGGGTTCTTCGATGCGTTGTTTGTGAAAAAAACAACTTTTCTTCCGCTTTCGCGGGTGGTTTTTACAAATTCGATCGCGCCGGGCAGAATTTTCTCACCGAGATAAATAGTACCGTCCATGTCCAGCACGAAAAGTTTTATGTCTTTGAGTTTGTTTGTGTTCATGGCGTGTCCTTTCAGCTTGTTAAGGCTATTATATCAAATTGTTTTTCCTTTTTCAATAACTTTCATAATGGGAGAAAGAGTATAATGAAAAAATCGGATTTAAAAGAAAGTATCAAACGCCAAAAACGTGACCGTCAACGCGCTTTGCGTGTTGCCAAATACCTCGACTATCCGTTTGTGTTGGAAAACAGTCCCGTTGAACTTGAAAAGGGCTTTATCGTTTCGGACAGAGAAAGCGGCGACGTTTTTGCTTCGTTCATTTTTAAGAATCTTTCCGAACTGCCTCTTAAAAAACTTAATATCCGCCTTTTGTGCTATCTTAATCAAAACATTCCTTATGAACATATCGACTTTACATATTCCCAGGACGAACTGACTTTCGGAATAATTCAGAAAAATGGCGAAGATATGAAACTTCGCGATGCGAATAAAAGAACCTATGTCAATCAAAATGAATGCTTCGGTTCCTGCGTTTTCATTCCCATTCCCGAGAGTTACTTCACAAAACTGGAAGTTGTTCTTGTATCCGCTGAATTTTCGGGCGGTAGAGTTGATGTTATTGACACTGTCGTTGCAGGTGACAACAAACGTTATCACGAACTTGACGATATGAGCAAAATGGCATATTCAAGAGTTAATATCTATTATGCCGCCGAAGAAAAATTCCCGACGAAGGTCATGCCTCAGTTTGGACAACAGGTCTGGCTTTGTTGCTGCGGTAACAAGAACGCGATTGATAGTAAAGTTTGCGAAAAATGCGGAAGAGATATGGAATGGCAAAAGACAACTGCGACTGCCGATGCCATTGAGGAATCAAGAAATCGCATGATAGCCGATCCGAACGAGAGAGCCTTCCACGATAAAACAAAATTTGCACAGAATAAGTACCTCGAAAGCGATGCTGACGTGCAAAAGAAGATATCGCAATATGAGAAAGCAATGGAAAAGATCGCCTTGGAAGAAAAGAGAAGAGAAAGGAACAAAATGATGTTCCTTCCGAAAATGCTTCTTTGGTTTGTGGTGATACTGTTCGTTGCCTCTATTTTCCAATATATAGCGATTGGCGGCGGAATAATCGGCGGTTTGATAACGATCGGCCAGATTATTGTTGATTATTTTAAAATTGTTTTTTCAATATGAACTTTTATAAAGTTTGATTTAAGAATTATAGATATAATTATTTTAGCAAGAGGGTTTACTTCATGCCATCGATCCCCCTTTTCGATGGTGATTCATAATATACCCCCCCAAAAAATCCCCCTTAGCAAAAAAGCGCACAAAGTGCGCTTTTTTGCATTTTACCGTTCTTCGATCATTTCGATAAGTTTAATTACCGCGGCAGTCGGTTCGATGTTTTTCAATGTGCAGATTCCGATGCTTCTTTCGGGAATGGCGAAATCGGTTTTGAGTTTAAAAACGTCCGAATTTCCTATTTCTTTTGTGAACTCTTCGGTTACGCATGCAATTCCGAGATTGTTCTTTGCAAAATCAAAAAGCAGATCATGCGAACCCAATTCAAATTCAGGCGCAAGAATAATGCCGTGATTCCCGAAAAAATTATCTGTCGTTCTTCTTGTATTGGACTTTGGTTCAAGCATAACGAGCGGCAGGGAAGCTATATCATTCATCGTGAGCGTTTTTTCTCTGAGATGACTGTAATTACTGCCTGCAATAAAAACGTCATGTAACCTGCCGATTTCACGTATTTCGACGCTTTGGAAATCGTTTCTGTTAACAGGCATGCTTATAAATGCAACATCAACTTCGCCCGAATTCAACTTTTCAAGTGTCTCGCCGGTAACACGGTTCACGATCTCAATCTTAATACCCGGGTATTTTCGGTTGAACTTTTCAAGTGTTTGAAGTAAAAAATATCTTGTGATAGTGTCGCCCGAACCGATGCGCAGGCTACCCTCGTCGAGCGTTTTCATTCTTGAAAAAATACTTTCGGCATTATCAATTTCGTTCAAAGAACGCTTGGCATAGCCATACAGTAATTCGCCGTGAGACGTAAGTTTCGCGCCTTTTCGACCGCGTGCGAATAACATAACGCCCAATTCGTTCTCCAATGCGCGGATCTGTTGGCTGACCGCGCTTTGCGTTATATATAATTGTTTTGCCGCCTCGGAAAAACTACCTGCATTTGCAACCGTGTAAAAAACCTTGTATTGTTCCAACTTGATATTCATAAGTTCACCTTATACAATCTATTACAAATAATTGTTTGACTTATACCAAAAAATATAATATAATATTATCGTTAAAATGTCAATGACATATTTGGAGGATATAATATCATGGAAGAAAGACTTATTGGTACAATATCTCGCGGTGTCAGAGCGCCGATCATTCGTCAAGGTGACGATATTGCCGCTATCGTTGCAGAGAGCGTTCTTTCCGCCGCCAAAAGCGAAAATATCGTGATGCGTGACCGCGACGTTGTTGCTGTCACCGAAGCAGTTGTCGCTCGTGCGCAAGGTAACTATGCAACTGTTGATCAAATCGCTTCGGACATTCGTGCTAAATTCCCCGATGGCGAGTTGGGCGTTATTTTTCCGATTCTTTCCCGCAACCGTTTCGCGATCTGCCTTAAAGGTATCGCACGTGGCGCAAAGAAGATCGTTCTTATGCTTTCCTACCCCTCGGATGAAGTCGGCAACCATTTGATTGACTTTGATTCTCTTGATGCGGCGGGCATCAATCCTTGGGGTGATGTCCTCACGGAACAAAAATACCGTGAACTTTTCGGCATCGTTAAACATCCTTTCACCGGTGTCGATTATATCGAATATTACCGTGAATTGATCGAATCTCAGGATTGTGAAGCGGAAATCGTTCTTGCTAACGACTGCCGCCGTATTCTTGATTATACCGATTGTGTGCTTACCTGTGATATCCACACTCGTGAACGCAGCAAACGTCTTCTTACCGCTGCCGGCGCAAAACTTGTTTACGGTCTTGATGACGTGCTCACCTCGTCCGTTGACGGATCGGGATTCAACGAAAAATACGGTCTCCTCGGTAGCAATAAGGCCACTGAGGACAGCATCAAACTTTTCCCGCGCGATTGCCAATCTGTTGTTGATAGAATCGCCGCGATTCTTAACGAAAATACCGGCAAGAATATCGAAGTCATGATTTATGGCGACGGCGCGTTCAAAGATCCTGTTGGTAAAATCTGGGAACTTGCGGACCCGATCGTTTCGCCTGCTTATACCGCAGGTCTCGAAGGTCAACCCAACGAAGTTAAACTTAAATACCTTGCTGATAACGATTTCAAACACCTTTCCGGCAAAGAATTGAAAGATGCTATCAGTGAATATATCCGCAATAAAGATGGCGACCTTGTCGGCAAAATGGCTTCTCAGGGAACAACACCGAGAAGACTTACCGACCTTATCGGTTCGCTCTGCGACCTCACTTCCGGCAGCGGCGATAAAGGAACTCCCATTGTTTGGATTCAGGGCTACTTCGATAACTATACTGCATAAATATTTTACTGACACCCGTTGTGCGATAAACTCAACGGGTGTTTTTCTGTTATTAAAATACCTATTTGCAGAAACCGCCTTCGCCTGCTGAACGCATTCGGTCGGATTTAGTGCTATGCCCGAAAATAAAAAACGCTGTGTGGGCGTATGTTAATTTGATAAAAAAAGAACCGCATGCGCGGTTCTTTTTTGTATCTCTGATTATGCGGCTTCGCCGAAGATCGCGGTGTATGTTGCGAGAATCTTATCGTTATAAACGAATTCGAACCAAGTTTCGTATTTGGGTACATAAGTCGGTTCGGCAGGTTCTTCACCTTCGGTGCTTTCGGTTTCTTCTTTGATTTCTTCGATGAGATAACCTATTTGTTTAAGGAAATCATCCAGATCAACAAAACCGAGAAGTTCTTTGTTATCTTCGAAATAGGTGTTGGCGAGGTTTTCGAGTTCGGTATTGATTTCCGCCATCATAACGTCGACGATATCGATTTTGATTTGTTCAACGATATATCCATCGATCTTGCTGATGATTTCGGTGGTCTTGGCAACTTCCTTACGAGCGCTCAATTCATCTTTGAAACGTTTGGAATTCAACAGATTCTTCAAAGCTGTTTTGTAGCTTGCGGTTTCGGCGATCTCGCTGATAGCTTCGGAAATTTCATCTTCCAAGAGAGTTTCTGCGGTTTCGGTAGTCTTCTGGTCGATAAATTCCTGCGTACGGTTTTCCTTGATGTATTGATCAATGGCGTCATCGGTGAGATTTTCGTTGACGTAAGCATTGATCTCCAATTGAGTTGCATCGGGATTTTCTTCTTTGTATTCAGCGGTGAAACGATCGGTCAACTTCTTTTTCGCATCGGCTTTGAGTTCGCTCATGACTTCTTCATAAGCTTCTTTAAGGAGCACTTCGCCGCGTCTTTCGGTGATCTCATTGCGAAGATCTTCGGAGTACTGAGGACGAAGCACGTTGTCTTCATAATGCGATTCCAATTCTGCCGTTATATCCTGGAATACTTCGGCTTCGGCTTTTGCATAAAGCTCGTCATAATTGAAATCAATATTACCGGCAATAAGCGAAGGGTAATATTTTTCGACTACGCTGCTGATAGTGCTGTAATAATCGGGTTCATCAATAGAAATTTCTTCACCGTCTTTAATATAGGTGAATTTATAGGGCGAAGGAGTGAATCCGAGAGAAGGCGAGGGAATAGCATCTTGGTTTTGCTTGATAGCAGTTTCCCATTTATCGCTGGGCTCGTCTGCGAGCGTTTTTGTAATAAATGCGTTTCCGATGTATTTGGGATTGATCAAATAATTTTCGTTTTGACGCTCGATCTGACCGTCGTCTGTGAGGATATAATGTTCGTTTTCAACACCGTAGGTAAGAAGGTTCATGAGATCGGGGTCGGTGTTGAGAGCGGCAACAACCTTCATAACAGCAGTGAGTTCGTTGGAAACGACATATTTTGATACACAGAAGATATTGTCAACAGCGGTTTCGTTGGTCGCAACGGGCGCGGAATAGAGAACACAGGTGCTGTTTTCATATTTCTTTTCGAGCTCTGCTTTGTCGCCGGTTTCAATACGTACAGCATAACGTGTGTCTTCGGAGTCGTCTTCCGAGCCGATATAACCGAGGTTGTTATATCTTGCAATCATTGCGTAATAGTTCAGAAGCGGAAGATTGTTGTATGCCAAAGATACGTTTCTTTTGTCATCGGCAAGAACAGGGAAGCCGTCTTCAAACAAATGGAAATATTCGTTGGAAGGCACCGCACTCTTCAAAGGAACGACGTCTGTATTGTTCGCTTTTACTGTTTTGAGATAATCTTGAAGGTCTTCGAGGGATTTAACGGTGTTGGGATTAAGACCGTGTTCTTCAAGAAGTTCATTGTCGAAAACGAAATAGGTGTATTGTCCGATAGTGTTGTTAACCGGAATTCCGTAAATCTTGTTGTTTACCTTTGCGGCATTCAAAAGAGTGGAGTGAATCTTCTCTTTGATTGCTTTTGCGTCGTTCGCGAGTGATTCGTCAAGAGCAACGATATCGCCTTTGGTTGCGAGTTCATAATAATTGTCGTAACCTCTGACAAGGAAGATGTCAAGACGAGGCTGTTTCAAAGGAATCTCTTTTCCGTCTTCGAGCAATTTGAGAATATCGTCGCCGGTGTAAACTTTGTTATTGCCGGAAGTGCTCTTTTTGCTTTCCTGATATTCTTCAAGTTCTTTGTACTTTTTCTCAATAAGTTCTTCGTACTTGTCTTCGGTAACCATTTCAAGTTTGAGAACAACGTCCAAACGGTGGAAGAGGATACGGTTCAAGGCAAGTTCAACCTTGGTGATATCTTCTTCTTTTGTGCCTTCTTCACAAATTGTGTAAAGGGTATACACAGGGGCTTCGGTACCAACAATGTTGGTTGTGCGAGAACACGAAACAAATGTCGGTACAAGCAAAAGAAGCGACAAAATTATACATAACAGGCCTTTTTTCATTGGGCGGTTCCTCCCTGAAACAATTTTATTTATACAATATGTATTATACAACGCGAACTCTGTTATGTCAAGGAAAATATACGAAAATTAATCCTTTTCGACGGATATTTAAGGTAAAACGAAAGATATTAAAATCAGAGGGATTTTTTGTGTTGCAAAACGCCGGGAAAGGATATATAATCCGATTATAAGAGGTGAGACTGTGAACGAACGGAAATTAAGAAAAACGATTCTTATGTCGTTGCCGATAGAAACCGAAAGATTGATGATCCGCTATATAGAACCTGATGATGCGACCGATATGTATGAATATGCCTCGCGCGAGGAGGTTTGCAGATATCTGTTGTGGAGTCCTCATCTGAATCTTGCCGCAACGCAGGGATATATTGAGTTTTTAAACAAACGCTATCAGAAAGGTCTTTATGCAGATTGGGCGATCGTTCTTAAAGAGAACGGAAAAATGATCGGCACCTGCGGTTTTGCCAATGTTGATACTCCGGGAAACATGGCTGAGATCGGGTATGTTTTATCGCCCGAATATCACGGTAAAGGCTATATGACCGAAGCAGTAACAAGTGTCCTGAAACTCAGCTTTGAGACGTTCTGCTTTGATTTCGTCAAACTCAGGATCATCAAAGGAAATGAAGCATCGGTGCGCCTTGCCGAGCGTTTGGGGTTCAAACACATTGATGTTATTTCCATGGAAATAAAAGGTGTTATGCATGATGTTTTGAACTTTGTGTTAAAAAAAGAGGAATATGAAAACAGAAAAAAAGAAGCAGTCGATTGACTGCTTCGTTTTTTGAATTTTTAAGGTTGATTAGATAGCTCTGGTAACCTTGCCGCTTCTAAGGCAGCGAGAGCAAACGTAAACGTGCTTAACGGTACCGTTGAGATTAGCCTTTACTCTTCTGATGTTGGGCTTCCAACTTCTGTTGGTTTTTCTGTGCGAGTGGGAAACGTTGCAACCGAACGTTACGCCCTTTCCGCATACTGAACACTTTGCCATTTATTCCACCTCCACAAGATTTTCCGTAAAAATTCGAACACCTTAATATATAACACTTTTTGGTATTTGTCAATACTTTTTTTGATTTTTCGGCAAATAATTGAACTTAAATGCTGTTTGCGAGTTTGGTGATATCGCCGGCGCCCATAATAAGCAACAAATCGCCTTGTTTCAGTTCGGTTTTAAGGAATGATTTGATTTTGTCAAACGATTCGAAATACAAAGCGCCTTCAATTTTGCTTGCGAGCAACTCTGACGAAACTTCATTTCCGCATGCTTCGCGTGCCGCATAAAGAGGGCAGAGGATCAACAGATCCGCATCTTCAAAAGCGGTTTCGAATTCGGCGAATAGATCACGAAGACGTGAATAGTTGTGCGGTTGGAAGACGCAAACGACTCTGCCTCTTGTAATGCCCTTTGCTGCCGAAAGCGTAACCTTGATCTCATCGGGGTGATGTGCATAATCGTCATAAACTTCTGCACCGCAGAAACTGCCTTTGTATTCAAAACGTCTGCCGACGCCGGCAAAACTGACGATGCCTTTGACGATGTCTTCTTTTGAAATGCCGATAAGATCGCAGGAAGCGATAACTGCAAGCGCGTTGGAGACGTTGTGCTCACCGGGTGCTGCAAGTTTGAGCGACAGGAAAAACTCGCCTTTTTTGTATACGTCAAACGTCGCAAAACCACCGATGAATGTGATTGATTTGGCATAGTAATCGGCATTTTCATTTCCGTTCGCGCTGAAAGTTATTTTGCTGCCGCCGTAACCTTTTGCGGAAAGGATACAGTTGTCACAATCCAGATTATAAATAGCATATCCGTCTTTGCCGCTGTTGTTCATGAATTGCGTGAAGGAATCGCGCATGTGCTCAATGCCGGTGAAATAATCGGTGTGATCAAGCGATATGTTTAATACAACAGCAATTTTCGGGAAAAATGAGAGAAAACTGTCTTTGTATTCACAAGCTTCAAACACAAAGTTGTCGTCGTTGCCGATTCTGTATGTAGAACCAACGTCGCGCATGACCGCGCCAACCACAACCGTAGGGTCGCAACCGACAGCGTTGAGCAAAACATGTCCGAGCATGCCGCTTGTTGTCGATTTGCCGTGAGTTCCGGCAACGGCTATCGAGTTTTTATAAAGATTTGCAAGTGCACCGAGAACCTCTGCGCGCGAATAGATCGGTTTTCCCGATTTGAGGACTGCCTGCATAATGGGGTGATCGTTTCCGAACGCCGCGGAATAGATAATCGCTCCGCAATCGTCAAGTTGTGCAGCATCAAATTCCGAATAAACCTTAATGCCGTTCTTTTCAAGTTTGTCGGTAACGTCGCCGAGAGTGCGGTCATATCCCGAAACAGTGTAGCCTTTACCGGCGAGTATCATTGCAATAGCGGACATGCTGATGCCGCCGATGCCGAGAAAATACAAATGAGAGTTGAGCTTTATTTCGTTTATATCCAAAGCAAAACACCTTCCGAAAATGAATGATTTGATGTATATTTCAATACATTATATCACTTTTGTGCGATAAAATCAAAGGGATTTTAAGCAGAGATAAAATATTATTCAATATGCACATTGCATAGTATGTTTTTTTGTGTATAATTTTATGGTATGATGAATAAATTTGTGAAAATTCGCAGAAATACTATTTAAAAGGATCGGACGGTATTTATGATTAGAAACGATTTGAGAAATATCGCAATAATCGCTCACGTTGACCACGGCAAGACCACTCTTGTTGATGAAATGCTGAAACAAGGCGGCGTCTTCCGTGAGAATCAGGTCACCGAGGATCGCGTTATGGACAATAACGCGTTGGAGCGCGAACGCGGCATAACCATTCTTGCCAAAAATACCGCGATTCACTATAAAGACGTCAAAATTAATGTTATTGATACTCCCGGCCATGCCGATTTCGGCGGAGAAGTCGAGCGTATTCTGAAAATGGTTAACGGCGTTATCCTTCTTGTCGATGCCGCCGAAGGTCCCATGCCTCAAACCCGTTTCGTTCTCCAACGCGCGCTTGAACTCAATCATAAAGTCATTGTTGTCGTCAACAAAATCGACAGAGCTGATGCACGTATTGAAGAAGTTATGGACGAGGTCCTTGAACTTCTCTTTGACCTTGACGCGAGCGATGAACAACTTGAAAGCCCGACGCTCTTCTGTTCGGGCAGAGCAGGCACCGCCTCGCTTTCTCCTTATGAACAGGGCACCGACCTTCAACCGCTTTTTGAAACTATTCTTTCTCATATTCCTGCGCCCGAGGGCGAACCCGAAGGCGAACTTCAAATGCTCGTTTCTTCTATCGACTATAACGAATATGTCGGACGTATCGGTATCGGCAGAATAGAACGCGGCACGATCAAGCAGGGTCAGGAAGCGCTTATCACTAACTTCCATTCCGGCGCCGCTCCCAAAAAGACAAAAATCGTTTCACTTTATCAGATCGACGGTCTTAACCGCGTTCCGGTTCAGGAAGCGACAATGGGCGATATCGTCTGCTTCTCCGGTGCTGAGGATATTACTATCGGTGATACAATAACTTCGGTTGCCTGCCCCGAACCTCTTGAATTCGTCAAGGTCGGCGAACCCACGATGGAAATGACCTTCTCTGTAAACGATTCTCCGTTTGCAGGTAAAGAAGGCAAGTTTGTTACATCGCGTCAACTCCGCGACAGATTGTTCAAGGAACTTCTTAAAGACGTTTCTCTTCGTGTGAGCGAGGGCGAAACCACCGATAGCTTCAACGTTGCAGGCAGGGGCGAAATGCACCTTTCGATACTTGTTGAAACGATGCGCCGCGAGGGCTTTGAACTTTGCTGTTCGACTCCGCGCGTTCTGTTCAAGGAGATAGACGGCGTTAAATGCGAACCGTTTGAACTTGTTACCGCCGACGTTCCCAATGACTATGTCGGCACGGTCGTCGAAGAATTGAGTCGCCGCAAGGGCGAACTTCTTCAAATGAATCCAAACGGCAACGGTACCCGCATGAGGATCGAATATTCGATTCCCGCGCGTTGCCTTATCGGTTACAGAAGCATGTTCATGTCCGCAACTCGCGGCGAGGGCATTCTTAACTCGATTTTCGAGGGATATAAACCCTATAAAGGCGATATTCAGATCCGATTCACCGGCTCGCTGGTTGCAAGCGAAAACGGAGAAACCACTTCCTACGGTTGTTATAACTCTCAGGAACGCGGCAACTTGTTTGTTGGTCCCGGCATGCAGATCTATGAAGGCATGGTCGTCGGTATCAACCCCAAAGCGGAAGATATTGCTATCAACCCTTGCAAGAAGAAACAGCTTACAGCTATCCGTTCTGCAGGCGCGGACGAAAAACTCATTCTTACACCTCCGATAATCTTCTCGCTCGAAGAAGCTATCGAATTTATCGCGGAAGATGAACTTATTGAGGTTACACCTAAATCAATCCGTATCCGCAAGCGTATTCTTAATAAAGAACTTCGTATGAAGGCTGAAAGCCGCGCGAAGAAAGCCGCATTGGCAAATAATTAAAAAACAAAAGACGGTTCGAACGAACCGTCTCTTTTATTTATCCTCTTTCTTCGATGATATCGATCATTTCTCCGACGTTTTTCATCGTACTGACTTCCTTCATCGTGAACTTGATTCCGAATTCGCGTTCAACAGCGGCGATAAGACGAATGTGTTCAAGACTGTCCCAATCCTCAATATCATCTGCGGTCGTGTCGCGCGTTACCTCGATATCCTCATCATCAAAAACGTTCTGAAAAACCTCATTAAGTCTTTCGTTGATGTTAGCGGCCATTATTTATTCCTCCGTGTTAACTTTAATAACGTTGTTCTTATTTTCATAACCGGTCAACGACAGCTTCCATTCGGTCGTTCCGTCTTCACCCTCATAAACCTTTTCGAAACCAAAATCGCCGAAGAGGTTCCTAACCATACCGTTTTTTGCGGTTGGGTAGTAGTGTCCGATTATGGTGTTAATGCCTTTTGCTCTGCATTCGGAAACCAAAGTGTCGAGCATTGCAAATTCCATGTTCTTTTTCAAAACGCGGCAACTCATTAGCCAGAGCTCGATATCGCAAACGTCGTCTTTGATCTCACCGATAACAACCGAAACAACGCCGTTGTCTCCAAAAGTATCGGCAAGTTTGCCGTAAAGCGTAATGTGCTTTCCGTCGCTTGCGGCAGATTCGATTTCGGGTTGAGTATAACGCTTTGTGGTAAGGTTGAATTGATTTGATTTGTTGGTCAGCTGGGTTATTCGTTGCATATAAACGGGCGCAAACGGTTTGATTTCGCCCTTCATATCAAGGCTCAAAAGATATTCCGTGTAATCGGCGAACTCCGTCGAAAGTTCAGCGCGTTTGACGTTCGCTTTGTACATGTCGTTGCGCTTCAAATCGTCGGCGGAAAAATTTGTCACCTCAAAATAACCGTTTCTGTCGATATTGCGGATATAATCGGCAGGAACGTCCATCTTCGGAACTGCAATTCCTTTGATACTGCGCTCCACGAGTGCGCGCTCGGTGGGGTTGTCATCGACAAACACGAACGAGTCGATACCGAGATCCATTTCGTTTGCTGTGGCAACAAGATTTCTGTCCTTTGTTTCCCAATTTGCTTTGATAACGATAAAATCGTCGGGACGAAGGACTCCCTCGGGGTGATTCAAACCCGCAACGGCGTTTTCATGGTCGTTTTTTGAAGCGACGGTGAGCATAATACCGATGCTCTTTTGTTTTTTGACATATTCCTGGAACGCTTTGTAACATTCGGAGGTTGCGGTTTCTTCGCCGATTTCGATTCCCTCAACCCCGTCGTCACCGACAACACCGCCCCAGAGCGTGTTGTCAAGGTCGAGCGCCAAAACCTTTTTGTTCTTGCCGAAAATTGATTTGATGATGTGCGAAAGGTTGTACGCAAGAGAAGGAACGGCATCCAATGAACATGCGTATTTATACATATACCACGCCTGATCGTCAAACCATTTGTCAAGCCCGAAACATGCTGAAACATAATTCAAATCGCAAATAAAGAATCCCTGGTTGTTTCTCGCATGATCCGCAAAGCGTTCGTTGAGTTTGCTGATAAACCGCACTGCACCGTGAACGTCGTAAACATCTCGGTTGCCGAACAAACGGTAGGGAGGCAACTCGAAATTGTTTTGAATGATCGGACAACTGTAATCGTTTGAAAGCTTGACCCACATCTTTTCATAATAAGAAAATCGCTCGTTGAGTTTTGCTTCGATTTCTTCTTCGCTGTCAACCGCTTCGGGTAAAAACGATGCGATGTTGCGGTAACTCGTGTGGATATAAATAATATCGGGAGCAAATTCCTTCAATTCGGGATTGTCGAACATCGCGTCTTGCCAAAACCGGTTATATTCCGATTCGTAAAATTCCGGTTCGATACCCTCTGAAAGAAGAAAAATCTCGAGTGTTTTGATAATATCGTTTGTGGTCGAACCGCCCAAAACAGCGATCTTCTTTTTGATTCTCTTGGTTCCGTCGTTCAATAACTCGCGCCTTGTCCGTTTTCTATGGTCGGTAAGCACCGAGTGATCGAAAGGGTAATCTGTTTTAGGCATACGTTCTCCTTAGTAATTCAAAAGTTTTGTGATGTAGTTCCTTGTATCTCCCGCCAATGCATGTGAGGACATTGCGAAACATACGTCGGTAATGCCGTATTCTTCGATAAACTCTTTTGCGTTCTCTTGGAACTTTCTGATGTCCGCAATATAAACTTCATCGTATGAAGAAAGAACGTAGGGAGCGAGCGCGTTGCCGTAACTGTTCTTGAATATCAGAAGTTTTCTGCCGTTTCCAACGTTCGATTGAATGTGAGCAGTGTAGGCATCGCCGTGCATGAACTTGGTGTAACCGTTCGCCGAAGAGAAAAGTGACATACCTGTTTTGGGATTTGTGAGTCCCGAGGAACTGTAATATGTGACAGTATACTGGCGTGTGGGGACATACCAATAAACGTCGTCGGGATCGTTGCCGAGAACGGAAGCATAACGTACGAGTGCGCCTTTAAAGCAACTTTCGGTGCAGTTTTCGGTATAGTTTGCGGTCGAGAGTTTGTCGAAAGGCGTTCCGGCAACCAGCGCCAATTCCTCGGCGGCATAGTAGCCTGCGAGACCCGTCCAGTGGAAGTCGGTGCGGTAGTAGATATATTCGTCCGTGTGCTCGCTCAGTGCAGAGAGAGTATCAACAAACTTAACGTCAACGAGATTATCTCTGATCCCGTTGAAGAAATTGATGTGCGCGTTGATCGAGGAAGAATATTTTTCGGGAGCATAAAAAGCCGAAGCGGTCGGGCAGGGAAGTGCATAAACGTTCACGCCGGAACCGACGGCAGCTTTGAATTCATTGAACTTCTCCGCCGTCTTTGCGCCCGAAGCGGTAGAACCGCCGAATGCTTCCATACCTCTGTTGCCGCTGACGATAATGCCGTTGGACATATAAGCATCACCGTTGACGGGAGGCGTGATGGTGGGATTCTTGGTGGTGATGGAAACCTCAACAAAACTTTCGGAAGCCGTAATAACAACCCCGTCGGGCACGGTATAAGTAACAAATAACTCAACGTTGCCGGTTTCAATAACGTCGGTAACGTCCGCTTCCGCAAGGATATCACTCGAAGTCATTTGGTCAATGATGTTCTTTGCGCCCTTAACGGTAACCGAAACGGTTTTTGATTTCGCCTTGTAACCGGCATTCAAAAGCGAATCTTCGCCGACGAATGTCAATGCGACGTCAGAAAATTCTCTTTCGATGGCATCGGCGGGAAGTTCAACATTACTTTCGTTCTTATCGTTTTCGTTTCCGCTTTGCGAAACGTTTTCCGCTTTGCTGCTTTCGGTGCCGTTCTTGTCAGTGTTGTCGGACACCGCATCGCAAGCCATAAGCGCGATCGCGAGTATTAACGGGAGCAGTAATAAATAAAATTTTCTCATTAGCTGCAAATCTCCTTTAAGGAATTTAAATAATCATTGCCAACGGCTGAAAAAGTGCATTGTGCAAACAAAACGTCTGTGATACCAAACGTATTAACGTCTTCAACAAGTGAATTTTTGTAAAATCTGGCATCGACAATGTAAATCTCTTCAAAACCTTCGATCAAGAAAGGCGCAAGCGCATTCCCGTAACTGTCTTTTATGATTAAAAGTTTTCTGCCGTTTTTACATTCATTCGAAACCGCTTTCACCGAATAACTGTCGCCGTCGATAAATGTCGAATACCAATCGCTGACACGGTCATCGCCTCTTGCCCAAAAGAAACCTTCCTCGTGGTCTTTACCCTTTGTGTTGAGATTTTCTCTTGAATGATATGTCGCGGTGTAATCGGCATCGGGATAAAAAATCAGAAAATCTTCGGGATTGTTTTTCAGGATAGGATTGTTGTTGGAATAACTGTAATAAGTTCCGACGTATCCGCTTTTGCGAACTTCGTCGAATTCGGAAATATCGTCAAACGCAACGCCTGCGTTGTCGGCGAAAACGCTCGATGCATAATATGCTCCTAATGCAGTCCAATGGTGATCGGTGCGCGCATAGATTTCCTCTCCTGCGTGTTGACCGAGAATATTGTATATATTCACGTCGGTCACTCGGTCGGAAAGGTGAGAAGCGATCGCGTCGATATCTGTCTTGTTGCGAAGCGCAAGATTTTCATAGCCTTTTGCTTGTTCGAGATAATATGCGCTTGATTTCGGTATGACCATTGAATAAACTCTGACCGAATCATCAAGCTTGTCCGCAAATTCGTTTAACGTATCTGCATAACGCTCGGTTAATTTTCCGCCCTTGTTGCCATAATAAATTTCCATTGCACGGGTGCCGAGAATAAGAATGTCATTGGAAAGTTCGGGCTTTTTCTTTTCTTCCTCTTGACTTCCGCTTGTATCTGACGGCGGAACGACTTCGGAAGCATCGAATTCATCAGGCACGAAAGTGGATTCGGGCGCGAGAGAATCTTCATGATCGTTATCGTTCTGCGAAACTTCTTCGTCATCGTCTTCGTAGATATTAATAACGGTTTGCTCTTCGGGTAGACCGTAAAGCGAACGGATCAGAGCTTCGATGTCAATTAATTTATCACGACTGTTTATTGTATCGGTGAAATAACTCGTGATACCTTTGAAATATTGGCCCGAAAACAGCGATTCGGTAGAAAATTCGGGCCATTCATTTAAAATGCTGTAACTCGAAACCGTTGTGCGCGGCAGGCAAACGCTGAAAATGAACATAAAAGCGAATGCGGCAACAATAACACAAAGGCATATTATCATTGTGGTTTTTTTCATCAATGAGCCTCCTAGAAGTTCCAATAAAGGAAGGGGTTGTTGCTGCCAAACGTTTTAACAAGAACAGCTGTGTTAATGAAAAGAAGAAGTAAGACAAACGCGGTGACGCAAATCAGTCCGGCAGAATAAACCGAATTGTGCGATGCTTCAAAACGTTTTTTGAGATAGGGAACGATCGGGAAACATGCGATGAAAGCAATTATGAAAATAAATAAATATTTACTCAAAGCATTCCAAGTTCCGTCCGCAATACTGTTTGCGTTGAACCCGAAAAGATTTTTGAAAAAATTGCCCATGTCATTCATCTTCTCGAATCGGAAAATTCCGAAACCGACGATGATGACAAATTTGTTGTATAAATGCATCAAAACGGTAGGGGCTTTTTTGAGGTTCTTTTTGCCGATTTTCGTTTCGATAAAGATGAAAATGCCGAAATAAAGTCCCCAGATTACGTAGTTCCAACTTGCTCCGTGCCAAAGACCGGTCGTGAACCAAACAAGGAACAGCGAAAGCACTGCACGGCGTTTGCCGAAAATCGGTATATAAAGCAGATAGTCTCTGAAAAAACTGCCGAGCGAAATGTGCCATCTCTGCCAGAATTCGGATATCGAACGGCACATGAAGGGGTGTCGGAAGTTTTCATCAAAATGAAAACCGAAAATTCTGCCGATACCTATCGCCATGTCGGAATAACCCGAAAAATCGAAATATACCTGCATTGAATAAGCAATGATACCGAGCCAGGTTGCCGCAACCGAAGCCTCGCCAAGAAGCGAGTTGTTCTCGCCGAAACAAGCGTTAACAAGCAAATTGAGGTTGTTTGCAAGCAAAACCTTTTTTGAAAGACCGATGACCAAACGCACAAAACCTTCAAATGCGTCGGTGAGAGTCGTTTTGCGGTTGTCAATCTCTTCGGCAACGGTAGAATAACGAACGATAGGTCCCGCAACAAGTTGAGGGAACAGAGAGATATATAGCAAAAGTTTGTGAAATTTCTTTTGAACCGGAACCTTTTCCCAATAAACATCGATCGTGTAGGATACGATCTGGAATGTGTAGAAACTGATGCCGAGAGGAAGCGCAATGTTTTGCGCGGGTATTGAAGTTCTGAAAATAAAATTGATGTTTTCAATAGCAAAATCGGTGTATTTGAAAACGCCGAGCATACCGAAGTTGTAAATGAGCGAGAGAACCAGAGCGAGTTTGGAATATTTACTGCCGCGTGCTTTGTCAATCCAGCGGGCAAGTAAATAGTTTATTAAAGCACTTGCAACGAATAAGATGATCTTAACGGGTTCGCCGCATGCGTAAAATATCAAAGAAAATAAAATCAAAATTGCGTTTTTGGCCTTTAAATTCCTGCATAAAAAATATGCGCCGAAACATAAAGGCAGAAAAACGAACATAAAAAACAGATCTGCAAAAAACATAATAATCCCCTGTAAATTTATCATTGTATTATATCATAAAAGGGCATTATAAGTCAATAGAAACAGAGGTTAAGAATGCCGTCAAAACACAAAAAATTATCTTTTCTCAGAAGAAAAAATCAAATTGATCTGAGCACCAAAAAACATGATATACATACATATATAAAGCCACAACATCAAAACGATTATTGTGGTCAGACTTCCGTAAATATTTGCGTAATTGCTGAAATTGTCGACAAAAAAGGAAAACGCAATCGAAAACGCAACCCAACCCGCGGCGGCAAGTACTGCGCCTGTAACTTGATCGAGAAAACGCATCTTGGAGTTAGGCAGAGTTTTGAACATCAGTGAAAAGAAGAAGACGAGAATCAGAAAGGCCAAAACGAAACGCAGAGATGAGATGATATAAACCAGACTTTTTGATTTGGGGAAGAGAGAGTAAAGAACGTCGCTGAAATATCCTCCGAAGACCATCAGCATAAGAGCTGCAACCAGTATTAACACAAACACAACGGTGTATAACACAGCGACAAGTCGTAAAACAAAATAATTTCGGTTTTCTTTGATTTCATAAACCGAGTTAAGACCGCCTATTATCGCAAAAACGCCTTTTGAAGCTGACCAGAGCAACACCGCGGCTGAAGCGATCGTAAGAGATAAATTGCTGTCATAAATGATTTCATCGAGATAAAGATTGAGGAACGTATTGAAAAATCCCGGCGCAAATTCACCGGCCAAAATCGAAAAGGTCTCCGCCGAGGAGCCTAATTGGCGCAAAAGCGATAGAGACAGCATGACGAGCGGTATTAGCGATAAAAACATAAAAAAGGCCGTCTGGGCTGAATATGCACCGATTTTGCTCGCTTTTGCTTTTCTGATGATATATTGAATTTGTTTTATTAAATGATTCAACCTTATCAGACCTTTGTTGACTTGATGTGAAGAATATGATATAATTTAAATGATAAAATCACCGAATGAGGATTATCAAGATGGTACATTTTCCGAGCGATTTGTCTTATGACGAACTTGTTGCACAATGGGATGAGCATACGTCCCCTGCGCGTTTTGCAGGGAACGATGATTCGATGGACCTTATTTTTGTTTCAAAACGGAAAGGAAACAAAGTCAAACTTGTTCGCAGAGCGCGTACTGCACGCGAACCGTTTTCAACAGTTTTCCGCGGAAAAATCGTTGAAACCGAAAAGGGCAGTGAAGTGGTGGGTTATTTCACAAAAGCCCTGAGCGATTATGCTTTCGCGGCAGGGCTTATTGCGCTGTTGTTTTATATTCGTTCGATTATTATCGAACGTGCAGAAGCTCTTAACACGATCAATATCTTTCTCGTCATCGCAATCGCGGGGTGTTCCTTGCTTTTGATGAATCTTCGACCCGCAAAAAGGAGATATGCTGATTTTATCTATCGTATAACCGGTGTTGATACAGGTCTTTTTCTTTCACGGCGCGAAGTTGATGAGCGTTCTGGTGAAAACGGTCAGTCCGAATAAAGCTCACCTAACAAACGATTTTCAAGTTCTTTGAATGAATATGCGATGTATGTCGCACCGGCTTCTTCATGCTCGTTCTCTTTTGCTGTTCCGGTATATATGCCAAACGAGTCGATCCCCGCAAGCCTTGCACCCTCATCGTCATATTTCATATCGCCTATCATAAGGGCCTTTTCGCGACATTCGGTGATGCCAAACCTCCTTAAAGCTTCCTCAATGACCTCGTGCTTCTTGCTGATCGATTCATCGAGGTTTGATCCGGTGATAAAATCGAACAGATCTGAAATTCCGAATTCTTTGAGCATGTATTTTGCATATTCTTCATATTTTGATGTTGCGACGCCGAGTGAATAACCGGCGTTTTTTAAATTCAAAAGCAATTCGGGAACCTCGTTGAACAGATGAGATTCTTCTGCGCCGTGTTTGTCGTATCTCTCGCGATATTTGTTGATTGCATCAACGGTTTGTTCTTCGGTAAGCCCGTATTTGATGAATGAATATCGCAAAGGCGGACCTAAAAACGGTTCGAGTTCTTTTAGGTTTTTTTCGATACCATATTGCGAGAGTGCGTATTGAGCACATTTTACAACACCTTCCAAAGTGTTTATGAGCGTTCCGTCAAGGTCGAAAAGAAGATATTGGTATTTCATATATTTTTCCTTATAACTTATAGTATGCTATTTGATTGTAATATATAGATGTTTTTTTATAAGCGACTGATATTTGTTTTCAAATCGAAACGGTATACAGTAAAAAACCGCGCAGCGTTTTAACTGCGCGGTTTTGTATTTGATATTAGTGAGCGATGATCTGTTCGGTATCTTTATCAAAGATGTGGATACGAGTGGTATCAACAGCGATCTGAATGGTATCGCCTGCTCTTGCGGTAGACTGAGAAGAAACTCTCGAAACGAGTGAGGTTTCCTGACCAACGTTGAGGTAGAGGTAGATTTCAGCGCCCATAAGTTCGGTGAATTCAACCTTGGTTTCAATGATGGTGTCCTTGAATTTTTCCATATAAACGGGTTCGTCATGGAGAAGTTCGGGACGAAGACCGGCGATAACTTCCTTGCCGATGTAGTCAGCGAGGTTGTTGTCTTCAAACTTTTCGGGATCGAGTTTGAATTTAACGTTTTCAAATTCGAGGAAGCAATCGTCCTGGCCCTTGGGCTTGGTGATCTTTGCATTAACAAAGTTCATCTGAGGAGTTCCGATGAAGCCTGCAACGAAGATGTTGCAAGGATAATCGTAAAGATTTTGAGGAGTATCAACCTGCTGGATGATACCGTCCTTCATAACAACGATACGGGTAGCCATGGTCATAGCTTCGACCTGGTCATGGGTAACGTAGATGAAGGTGGTTTGGAGTTTATTATGGAGCTTGGTGAGCTCGGTTCTCATGGTAGCACGGAGTTTTGCGTCGAGGTTGGAAAGCGGTTCGTCAAGAAGGAATACCTTCGGTTCACGAACGATAGCACGACCGAGCGCAACACGCTGCTTCTGACCGCCGGACAGAGCCTTGGGCTTTCTGTCGAGGAGGTGGGTGATGTCAAGAATTCTTGCGGCTTCTTCGACACGGCGTTTGATTTCTTCTTTTCTGACTTTGCGAAGCTTCAAGCCGAATGCCATGTTATCAAAAACAGACATGTGAGGATAGAGAGCGTAGTTCTGGAAAACCATCGCGATATCTCTGTCTTTGGGGGCGACGTCATTAACACGTTTGCTGTCGATGAAGAGTTCACCTTCGGTAATTTCTTCAAGACCTGCGATCATACGGAGAGTGGTGGTTTTACCACAGCCCGAAGGACCAACGAAGATAATGAATTCCTTATCCTTGATTTCGAGAGTGAAATCGGATACAGCGGTTACGCCACCGGGGAATCTTTTGTAAATGTGCTTAAACAGTACACTTGCCATTTAGTACCTCCATATTGAGGGTATGCCTCATTTTCTATACGATATATATGATAACAAAAAAAATATACAAATGCAACTGTCAAACTCCCAAAAATTCGGCTTTCGGTTTATCTATTTTGCATAATTCTCACTGTTTTCTGAAACCGTGAACAAATCCTTCGCCGTCTTTTGAGCAAATGTCACCTGCAATAACTCTTCCGTTTCGGATAAACAAAGTTGCAAAAACTTCGCCTTCATATTCATAGTTTGTTACTTTAAATACATATGCCGTTGCATCTTTGTTAACATATCTTTTTAGGTTCAATCCTTGGGCACGTTGGATTTCGTTGTACTTTTCAAAGACCGAATTGAATTCTTCGGGAATATCGATTTCATAAACATTAACTGCTTTTGCTTCGACTTCGTGACCGAATTGCGAAAGGAATTCAACCATATCCTCTTCGGTTTCAATGTTTTTGAAATCTGTTGTAACGCTTGCGGCATCAGATGCTGCACTGACGGCAGGGAGAATACCGATTGCGGTCGCAAGTAAGAGAACCGAAACCGCAACAACCGCGAAAAACTTAATACCCGATGCTTTCATTGTGTATACGAACATTATGAACGCTCCTTAAAAATACTTTGTAAATTATATAGGAGCGTACACAAAAATATTCATTCTGTATATCGGGTTATTATTTCTTCGAGTTTTTCCAACTCGCCATAAAGCGCATCGATTTTCTCTTCGTGAGCCTTTTCCGATTCATAAAGTTCATTCAGTGCGAGGTAATCGCTTGTGATGCTTTCGTCGTTTTCTCGGAATTTCATCTCGGAAAGTTCACTTTCCAGTTTTGCGATCTCTTTCTCAACGCTTGTATAGCGGTTTTTTGCGGAACGGAATTGATTTTTGCGTTGTTTGGCTTCCATGAAATCGGTTTTGCCGACACCCGTTTCCTTGCGCATAACGACCTGTTCTTTTTTGTTTCGCGATTCGATAAATTCATTATAACCGCATTTTTTGTAAAGATATCCGTCCGGATAACCGTCTTTGTCGATTTCGAGAATCGCTGTCGCAAGGTTTTTGATAAAATATCGGTCGTGTGAAACGGTTATAATAGTTCCGTCATAATCCTTCAAGGCACTTTCAAGCATCTCGCGAGAATCAATATCCAGATGGTTCGTCGGCTCGTCGAGAATCAAAAGGCTGACGCCGCAAGCAACCATTTTTGCTATCGAAAGGCGCGCTCTCTCTCCGCCGCTTAAAACAGATATGCTTTTGAAAACGTCGTCACCTCTGAATCCGAACCGTGCGAGCATCGAGCGGATCTCGGTATTTGTCTTGTCGGAATAAACGTTCCAGATTTCGTCAATAACGTTGTTTTGCTGATTGAGAAGTTGTTGTTCCTGATCGTAATAACCCAGCGATTGGTTGTATCCGAGTTCAAAAACTCCGCTTTCTTGTGTTTCGCGGCCTGTTAAAATTTTGATTAAAGTTGATTTTCCGCAGCCGTTTGCCCCGATAACAAAAAGTCGTTCACCGCGTTTTAATTCAAACGAAATGTTGCGAAAAAGCGGTTTTTGGGGGTATGACATAGAAAGTGAACGCACGGATAAAACGTCGTGGCTCATTGCACCTGAATGAGAAATCGAGAAGTTGATGCCTTTTTCTTTTTCTTTTGGCTTTTCGATTTTCACCATTTTATCAATGGTTTTCTGCCTGCTTTCGGCTGCAATGATGTTCTTCTCACGGTTCCATTTTCGTTGGTTTTCAATGAATGCTTCCAACCGCGCGATTTCTTTTTGCTGCAAATTGTAATGTTTCAGTTGCGCTTCATCAAGAGCCTTTTTCTTTTCGCGAAAAACCGAATAGTTTCCTTCAAATATTTCCGACCTGCCGTGAGAGATCTCAACGGTTTTGTTGGTCGTTTTGTCGAGAAAATATCGGTCGTGGGAAATGATAAGAAAGGTTTTCTTTGATGAATTAATATAGTTTTCGAGCCATTCGCACGCTTGTGTGTCAAGATGGTTCGTCGGCTCGTCAAGGAGCATGATATCGGGATCGGAAAGAAGAAGATTAACAAGCAGGAGTTTGGTTTTCTGACCGCCGCTTAAAGAATCGGCGTTTTTGTCAAAATCGGATTCGAGAAAACCGAATTTATTGAGCATGGCTTTTGTCTTGCCTATGTATTCATTACCGCCCGAGGTGTTAAAACGCTCGGTAGCTTCCAGAAAAGGCTTGATGGCGCTTTCATCGCCGCTTTCCATGCGTGCTCGAAGAAAAATGATTTCTTTTTCGAGATTTATAAGTTCTGAAAAAGCCGAAACCGCAGCATTGTATATCGAGCAACCGAAACGGTGTGCGTCGTTTATTTGTTCAAGACAACCGACGGTAGAACCCGACGCGATGAAAACGTCACCGTTTGTCGTTTCAAGGTTTCCGCGTATGATCGAAAACAAGGTGGACTTTCCTGCGCCGTTCACACCGATCACGCCCACCTTGTCACCCGCGTTGACCGAAAAGGTAATATTATCCAAAATTATATCTGCGCCGTAGGAGAGCGAAACTCCACCGCACACGATTATACTCATTTTATTTCCTCCGAGGGATTATTCATTAAAATAATATCATATCATTCAACTCGTGTCAAATCACAAATAAAATATCGCTCCCAAGAAATTTCGGAAGCGATATTTTCGTTGATGTTTGTTATTCGATGGCTGCTGCGGTTTCTCTTTGTCTGAAAAACAGGCTGATTAACCAAAGACCGCTGATTGCGACCAGTGTATAGATGATCCTGCTGACGAGCGCGCCTTGACCGCCGAATATCCAAGCGACGATGTCAAATTCAAAAAGTCCGATAGAACCCCAGTTGACTGCGCCGATAATTACGAGAAATAATGCAATTCTGTCGAGTATCATAATTCATCCTCCTCGATGATATTTTGTGCTTTATAAAACCAAATATGCATTGACTTTAAAACAATTTTTGGTTATTATTAATTATTGAAAAATTCAAAAAAGAGGTATTGGCAATGAGAATGAGGCCTAAAAAGAACCGCGACAAGAGAATGGAAAAGGTCAAAGGGCTTTTCATGCCTTTGAATGAAAACGGAGTTGCGGAAATAGAAAATTCATTTGATTTTGAAGGCGATCTTTATCTTGAAATCGGTTGCGGAAAAGGTGCGTTTATTACCGGCATGTCAAAGAAATATCCCGATAAAAGACTTGTTGCGGTCGAACTTGTTCCCGATGTCCTTATGATGGCTATGGAAAAGGCGGACAGGGAAGAATGCGGAAACATCCGGTTCCTGAATGCAAACGCAGAGAATATTGCGGATATAATCCCCTCGGGTTCGGTCAAGCACCTTTATCTGAATTTTTCCGATCCATGGCCGAAGAAACGCAACGCGAAACGCAGATTGACCAGCCCGTTGTTTTTGGAGCGGTATAAAAAAATACTTGCCGATGACGGCAAGATATTTTTTAAAACGGATAACAAAGGTTTGTTTGATTATTCACTTGGAAGTTTTGTCGAGAACGGATTTACTGTCAGCGATGTGTGTTTCGACCTTCACAGCGATCCGATCTTTAACAGCGACAATATTGAAACCGAATATGAAAAGAATTTCTCGGCAAAAGGTTTTTTGATCAATCGCCTTGTTGCAGAAGTTCGGAGAGACTGTCGATAACAACCTGGCGTTCGTCAAACGGATATTTAACGCCTTCTATCTCTTCATACATTTCGTGGCCCTTGCCGATAAGCAAAACCACGTCGCCCTCCTTGGCAACACGGAGGGCTTCTTTTATTGCTTTGCGTCTATCGGGTATTATAACATATTTACCGTCGGTTTTATGCATTCCGATAAGAATATCATCAATTATATCATCAACTTTTTCATATCTTGAATTGTCCGACGTGATGACCGAAAGGTCGGAATTCCTTCCGATAACCTCGCCCATTGCATAGCGACGAAGTTTGCTTCGGTTGCCGCCGCAACCGAAAACGGAAATTATACGAGAGGGATTGTAAAGATTTATAGTGTCAAAAAGATTTTTAACACTGAATTCATTGTGAGCAAAATCGATAATGACCGTGTAATCTTTTTCAATCGGTACAATTTCCATTCGGCCTTTGACAAATGTTGTGTAAAGACCGTTTTTAATTGCATCATATCCGATACCGTCGTTTGACGCAACTGCAATGGCGGCTGTCGCGTTATATAATGAAAAGTGACCGGGCGTGTTCAGGTCGATTTCGTGTGTTCCGTTTGAATCTTGATAAGAAAACTCGGTTTTCAAACGGTTCTTGCCGACCGAAAATACACCGTCGCCGAAAGTTAAATCTGCATTTTTTTCGCCGCTGAAAGTAATAATGGGGCAAGAAACTTTATCGATGATGCGCTCGTAATGGTCGCTGTCGGCATTGACAATGACTTTTTCGCACTGATCGAAAATCATTTTTTTGCACGCGAGATATTCGTCAAAATCACTGTGTTCTGCCGCGCCGATATGGTCGGGCGAGAGATTTGTGAAGATGCCTGTGTTAAAATGAATGCCGTATGTTCTGTCAAGTTTGAATCCCTGTGAGGTCGCTTCGATGATTGCTGTATCGCAACCCTCATCGAGCATTTCTTTGTAGAATTTGTGGATGATATATGATTCGGGAGTTGAATTTACTGTATCGTAGAATTTATCGCCGATATAAACGCCGGTTGAACCGATAACGCCGACTTTATGTCCTGCGGCTTCGTAAATGCTTTTCAACATAAAAGAAACGCTGGTTTTTCCCTTTGTGCCCGTTATTGCAATTGTATTGAGTTTTTCGGCGGGACGGCAAAAAAGGTTTGCACTCGCGACCGCAAGGAATTTTCTTGTGCTTTCGACTTTTAAAATCAATGCATCGTCAGGAAGTTCGATGTCTTTTTCAACGGCAAAAATACGTGTTCCGAGATCATATGCGTTTTTTGCAAAATTATGGCCGTCGTTCTGAAAACCGCTTATGCAAACAAAAATTGTGTTTTCTTTTGCTTTTCTTGAATCATAGACAACGTCTTCGACCGATAATTCGGGGGTGAACTTGCGAGAATTATAATGGATTCCTTTTAAAATCTCACCGAGCGTCATTTTGTTTACTCCTTTGAATTTGTATTCATTGTTCCTTTGAAAACGGTTTTGCAGGTTCCTGTGATGAACATGTTTCCGCATGCCCTTGTGCACACCCGTATTTTTCCGCCTTTTTGATGTATATCTACGTTGCTTTTGCACCGATTCATTGAGTGAGCGGCAGCGACGCACGCGCAACTTCCCGTTGAACATGAAAGCGTTTCGCCGATTCCTCGCTCCCAAACACGCATCTCGATATCGCATTCGTCGTTGATTTTTGCAAATTCAACGTTCGTTCCGTTTGGGAAAGCAGGGTGACCTTCAATGGCGGGGCCGTAAAAATTGAACTCGTCATCATTCATTGAGTTTACGAAAATAACACAATGAGGGTTGCCAATTGAAACATAAATATAATTGAAACTCTTTCCTGCGACTTCAAGTCTTCCGTTTTTTAAAACCGAAGGGACTCCGATTTCGGCAGTGATTGATTCGCCATCAACTTTTAAAGATCGAATTCCCGCATTTGTTTCGGCATTAAGATGGCGTTTGCGGAAGTATCCGTTGTCGGTGACGTATTTTGCCGAACAGCGAAGCGCGTTTCCGCAAATTTCCGCCTCGAAACCGTCGGGGTTAAAAACATGCATGGCAAAATCCGCGGATGTTGATTGCGAGATATAAACAGCGCAGTCTGCGCCGACACCGTAATGTCTGTCACACATAAGTTTCAGCAGTTCTTTGTCGGGCAGAGAAGTTTGTGAGGGGCTTCCGAAAACCACAAAATCGTTGCCGAGTGCTTCGATTTTGGAAAATTGCATAGAACACACCTTCATTATATCATTTTTGTTTTGTTTTTCAATATCTTAAATAAATTTTCATTGATCAAGATTTGTTGGTCAAAATTATTGAATTAACACTTGCAAATTAATAAATTTGTGTTAAAATATTATAAAGTTGTTGTATCGGGAGGTTAACGTGAATAACGGTTTTTATGCAATGCTGTTCAGAATGAAGCATATTAAACGTTGGGGTATAATGCATTCCATAATTCCTGACCATCTCTCGACTCATTCTCTTGAAGTTGGGTTTATCGCGCATTCTTTGGCAATAATCGGAAACAAAAAATTCAACAAAAGTTATGATTGCGAATGCATCGCCGTGAAAGCTATTTATCACGATGTTCCGGAGATATTCACCGGTGATATTCCCACTCCTGTCAAATATTACAGCGATGAGACAAAAGTTGCCTATTCTGCGGTTGAAGAAGCGTCTTTGAAAAAACTTACCGAGATGTTACCCGACGAATTTAAAGACGATTATATCGGGCTTTTCGATTATTCATCAGATGAGAGAACGCTCATTAAAGCGGCCGATAGGATTTCCGCCTATATCAAATGTAACGAAGAGAAAAACTACGGAAATCACGAGTTTGAAAAGGCAGGGGACAGGTTGCTTCTCACGATCAAAGAGATGAATTGTGATGAGGCTGATTATTTCCTTGAACATTTTCTTGAACCGTTTGGATTGCCCATTGATTCTATTATTGTAAAAGAATAATTTTGCTCTTAAAAAATTTAAATACATTATTTTAGAGAGAGGTATTTTATGAAAATTGGCCTTATTTCGGATTCTTTAAGACTCGGTTTTGAAGACAGCATCAAAGCCGCAAACAAACTTGGTGTCACCGGTGTTCAAAAGTATATGACATTTGGCGATTTTACTGCTGAGGATTTGACGGGTGCAAGGCTCAAAGAAGTCAAAGATATTATGGACTCGAATGGTCTTGTTTTTTCGGCAATCTGCGGCGATTTCGGTGTTGATCTTGATGATGAAGACGTTGTTGATAATTCAAAACGCGTTCTCGATAAGGCAAAAGAACTCGGATGCCATATCGTAACCACTCACATCGGCCATCTCTATGAGGAAGAAGATGCGCGTATGGAAAAAATCAGAAACAATGCTCGCGAACTTGCTCTCTATGCTGACAGCATCGGTTCTGTTTTTGCGGCTGAAACCGGCACCGAAAAGGCGGTGGTTCTTAAATCCTTCCTTGATTCTCTCGGTGCAAAAGGACTTCGTGTGAATTATGACCCCGCTAACCTCGTCATGGTCGCGGGTGACGATCCTGTTGCAGGTGTCTATACACTTCGCGATTATATCGTTCACACCCATGCAAAAGACGGCATTAAGACCGGCGACACAACCTGGCTCGAACTCCCTCTCGGTCAGGGTGGCGTTGACTTTGACAAGTATCTTTTGGCACTGAACGATATCGGTTATGACGGATATCTGACTATCGAACGCGAAGTTGGGGATGATCCCGCCGGTGATATTGGCATGGCGGTCGATTTCTTGCGCGTCAAACTCAATACTCTCGGCATCAAACTCGGTTAAAATGATTCGGGCGGAGTCTTTTTCTCCGCCCGTTTGTTTTGTCGTTCAATATCAGTCTATAATATTCTTATTGATTTTGTTCTGCTTTTATGTGACAATGCTCGCTTTTTTCAGTTGGCAAAATATACAAAAAACATTCTTGCGGTGTTGATGCATAAGTAAAAATGCAGAAAAAGGAATTTAAGAATAAAATTACTTGATTTTTTGAATATAAAAGTGTATTATTAATTCAGTAAAATATAATAGGGAAGAATTGAAGTTCTTTCCTTACGAAAGGAAGTTCGGTCTATGAATTTAACCACGCTTATGAAGTTCGGCGAACACATCACTGAACAAACCCCGATCGGCGAAAGAGTGTTGTTCGGCCTTCAGGTTGTCGGCATCGGCATGGGTGTTGTTTTCGGTGTTTTGGTTTTGTTGATCGGTATTCTTCAACTGTTCAAGTTGTTCTCGGTCAAGAAGCCCAACAAAAAAACTGCCGGCGCTCCCGCACCTGCTGCAACCGCTGCTCCGTCCGGCGCTGCGCCTGTCGCTTCCTCTGAAGAGGAAAAAATCGTTGCTATTGCTACCGCTGCAATTGCAGCTGCTCGCGGTAAGAGCGAATGTGATTTCAATGTAATTTCGATTAAAAAGATTGTTAAATAAAAGGAGATTTTATCATGGCAAAGAAGTATATTGTTACCGTTAACGGCACCGGTTACGAAGTAATCGTTGAAGAAGCAGCGCTCGGCGCAAACTTCACCGCAGCAGCTCCCGCTCCCGCAGTAGCTCCTGCTCCTGCTCCCGCTCCCGCAGCAGCACCCGCTCCTGCAGCAGCTCCCGCTCCCGCAGCAGCTCCCGCTGACGGCGTTCAGGTCAACGCTCCGCTTCCCGGCACCGTTCTTCGTGTTTGTGTTTCCGCAGGCGCAGCAGTGAAGAAGGGCGATGTTCTCTGTGTTCTCGAAGCAATGAAGATGGAAAATGATATCGTTGCTCCTCAGGACGGTACTGTTGCAAGTGTGTCCGCAACTCAGGGTGCTTCGGTTAACACCGGCGATCTTCTCTTTGTTATCGGTTAATTATTTATCGTTTTTAAAGAGTTATTGAAAGGTGTTAAATTATGTTTGAAGCATTGAAAGGATTGTTTGAACAATCCGGTTTTGGTAGTTTGTACAATGCCGAACAACCTTTTGAATATTTCGGCATAACTTCAAGTTTTGACTTTGGCACTATCATAATGCTTTTGGTTGCTTGCGTTCTTTTCTATCTTGCTATCGTCAAGAAGTTTGAACCGTTGCTTTTGCTTCCTATTGCATTCGGTATGTTGCTCGTTAATATTCCCGGTCCGATCGGCGACGCGGTTTTCCACAGCGAATATTTTATTAATGCCGAAGGCGTTATTAACTGGAAAGAAATCGGCGCTCACGGCGGTCTCATCGACTATTTGTATCTCGGCGTTAAACTTGGCATTTTCCCGCCGCTCATCTTCCTTGGTGTTGGCGCAATGACCGACTTTAAACCTCTTATCGCTAACCCCAAGAGCCTTTTGCTCGGTGCTGCCGCTCAGCTTGGCGTATTCATTGCCTTCTTCGGAGCGCTTATGCTCGGATTCACGGTTCCCGAAGCTGCTTCCATCGGTATCATCGGCGGCGCAGACGGTCCTACCGCTATTTACGTCACAAAATCGCTTGCTCCTAATCTTTTGGGCGCAATTGCAATTGCTGCATATTCTTACATGGCGCTCGTTCCTTTCATTCAGCCTCCGATCATGAAGGCTTTCACTTCCAAGAAAGAACGTCAGATCGTTATGGGTCAGCTCCGTAACGTTACCAAAACCGAGGAGATTATTTTCCCGATCGTAGTTGCTTTGGTTGTAAGTATCATTCTTCCTTCTGCTGCGGCACTCGTCGGTATGCTTATGCTCGGTAACCTTCTCAAAGTTTCCGGAGTTGCTGATAGACTTTCAAAGACTGTACAGAACGAACTTATGAACATCGTTACGATCATGCTCGGTGTTTCTGTCGGTGCAACTGCCGATGCAGCGAACTTCCTCAAAAAAGAAACGCTGTTTATCATCGTACTCGGTCTTTGTGCGTTTGCGTTTGCGACCATGGGCGGTGTATTGTTCGGTAAACTCATGTGCTTCATCACCAGAGGCAAGATCAATCCGCTTATCGGTTCTGCCGGTGTTTCTGCCGTTCCTATGGCAGCTCGTGTTTCGCAGACCGTCGGTCAGAAAGAAAACCCTGCAAACTTCCTCCTTATGCACGCTATGGGACCCAATGTTGCAGGTGTTATCGGTTCTGCCGTTGCCGCAGGTGTATTCCTTGCGATGTTCAAGTAATTAACGGAAAGGTGATTAAAAATGGCTAATAAAGTAAAAATTACAGAAACAGTTCTTCGCGACTCTCACCAGTCGCTTATCGCTACCAGAATGACCACCGAAGAAATGATCGAGATTCTTCCCGAACTCGACAAAGTCGGCTATCATTCTCTTGAAGCATGGGGCGGTGCTACCTTCGATTCCTGCCTCCGCTTCCTTAACGAAGATCCTTGGCAGAGACTCCGTACTATCAAAGATCACTGCCCGAACACCCCTCTCCAAATGCTTTTCAGAGGTCAGAACATTCTCGGTTACAGACATTACGCTGACGACGTTGTTGAATACTTCGTTCAGAAGTGTGTTGCAAACGGTATGGATATCATTCGTATCTTTGATGCACTCAACGATCCCCGTAACCTCAAAACCGCAATTGACGCTACCAAGAAAGAAAAGGGACACGTTCAGGCCGCAATTTCCTACACGACCGGTCCCGTTTTCACTAATGAATATTTTGCAAAATATGCAAAACAACTCGAAGAAATGGGCGCAGACAGCATCTGTATCAAAGATATGTCCGGTCTTCTTAAACCCTATGACGCTTATGATCTCGTAACTGCGATCAAGTCTATCGTTAAGATTCCCGTTCAGCTTCACACTCACTACACCAGCGGTCTCGCTTCCATGACTGTTCTCAAAGCGATTGAAGCAGGTGTTGACGTTGTCGATACAGCAATTTCTCCTATGGCACTCGGTACTTCTCAGCCTGCAACCGAACCTATCGTTGCAACCCTTCAGGGCACTCCGTACGACACGGGCCTCGATCTTGCTCAGCTTGATAAGATCTCGAAGCATTTCGATGCTCTCCGCGAAAAATATATCGCAAACGGCCAGCTCGATCCCAAACTTTTGAAGGTTAACGTTAACGCTCTTATGTATCAGGTTCCCGGCGGAATGCTTTCCAACCTTCTTTCTCAGCTCAAACAAGCCGGCGCAAGTGAAAAACTTCAGGAAGTTCTTGAAGAAGTTCCGCGCGTAAGAGAAGATGCCGGCTATCCTCCTCTTGTAACTCCTACCTCTCAGATCGTCGGTACTCAGGCTGTGTTCAACGTTCTTCTCGGCGAAAGATATAAGAACGTCACAAAAGAATTCAAGGGTATGATCAAGGGTGAATACGGTAAGACTCCCTGCAAGATTGATCCTGAATTCGTTAAGAAGATCATCGGTGATGAAAAGCAGATCACCTGCCGTCCTGCTGATGAAATCAAGCCCGAACTCGATACCCTCAGAGAAAAACTCGGCGCAAAAGCACAACAGGATGAAGACGTTCTTTCCTACGCTCTCTTCGATCAGGTCGCTCTCAAATTCTTTGATAAGAGAGATGAAGGCGTTGCAATTGCAAACGCTCTTGCGAATGCTTCCGGCACCAAATATAACGTTAATGTTCGCGAAGTAAAATAAGTTGATAAAAAAGAAGCAGGTCAAAAGACCTGCTTTTTTTATGAAGAAAACCCGAGCAAATTTGCTCGGGTTTTTGTTATGAATTAAAGATCAAGTTTCAGATCATTGTCTTTGATCCAACCGATTTTTCTCATCAATTCGCTGAAAAGAAGAGTTACAACTGCAGGAAGAACCACACAAAGCAGAACCAAACCTATCCAGAACATCGGAGAAGAAAGATCATCGGCAGCAGAAATGACACCGAGCGGACCGACAAGCCCGCAAGTGCCCATTCCGGCGTTTACGCCGTTGTTTGTCATTTTGAACAACATGGTGGACACAGGTCCTAAAATTGCTGATGAAAGTATCGTGGGGATCCAAATTAAGGGTTTCTTGATAATGTTGCCCATTTGAAGCATTGATGTTCCCAACCCCTGCGCAACAAGGCCGCCGACTTTATTAGCACGATAGCTCATTACTGCAAAGCCGATCATCTGGCAGCAACAACCGACCGTTGCGGCGCCACCGGCGAGTCCCGAAATACCGATCATTGCACAAATCGCGGCGGAACTGATAGGAAGTGTGAGAAGAATGCCGACAACCACAGAAATGATGATGCCCATAACGAACGGGTGCATTTCGGTAGCTGTGTTGATGAAATCGCCGAGATAATACATTGCATATGCAATGCCGGGGCAGAGAAGCCACGATGCTGCAAAACCGACGCAGATCGTAACGATGGGGGTTACCAAAATGTCAACTTTTGTTTCTTTATAAACAAGTTTTCCGATTTCGCAAGCGATAAGTACGGCGACAAATGCTCCTGCCGGACCTGCTGTATACATTTTATCTTCAACAGGACCGGGGACGGCAAATGCGTTATATCCGATAGCGCCGACTACGACGGATGAGAAGAGAACCAAACCTTCGGCTTTCAAAGCAAAGGCAACGGCAACACCAATTGCGGCACCGCAAACAAAAGCATTTTGCGCAAACCCGGCAATGTCGAGTATGAATTCAGCGTTTGTCCATTCGCCGAGAGTCTTTAAGATTGTACCGATCAAGAGCGAAGCGAACAAACCCTGAGCCATAGCACCCATGGCATTGACGAAATAATTCTTCCAAGAAATGTCGATTTTTTTCTTTTTGAGAAATTCTTTAAATTTCAAAATCATCACTCCAATTTTGCTTTTTATAAATCTTAAAACCAAAATTGAGCGTTGTCAATGTTAAGAATGTATAAAAATACATTCATCAACTCATTTGTTTTCGCATTTTTTCCAAAGCGCTTTTTTCAAGACGGCTTACCTGCGCCTGTGAAATGCCGATTTCTTTTGAGACCTCGGTTTGCGTTTTTCCGTTGTAGAATCTCATGAGGAGAATGTTACGTTCGCGCTCGCCCAAAGTTCGGATGGCATTTTTTATTGCAATACTGTCGAGCCATGCATCGTCGTTTGAATTATCGTCTTTGATTTGGTCAAGGACATAAAGTGAGTCACCGTTATCTGAATAGATCGGGTCATAAAGCGAAATCGGTTCTAATATTGCGTCCAAAGCACGTGCAACAATTTTTGGATCTTCGCCGAGTTCTTTTGAAATTTCGTCGATCGTCGGTTCGTGCGAGAGTTTTGACGAAAGCTGTTCTTTTGTTTTCAGCGCTCGGTATGCCATGTCTCTTAATGAACGCGGCACGCGTACAGAATTGAAATCTCGAAGATATCTTCTGAGTTCGCCGATTATCATTGGCACTGCATAAGTTGAGAATTTTACATTCATTGTTGAATCGAAATTGTCAATTGCTTTGATCAGTCCTATGCATCCGACCTGAAATAAATCATCGGGGTTTTCACAGCGGTTTTTGAATGATTGGATAACGCTTAAAACAAGTCTCAGGTTTCCGTTGATCAACTCGTCACGTGCATCAGCATCACCGTTCTTGACGCGTTCAAGTAAAGTCAACTTTTCCTTTTCGGTAAGAACTTTTAACTTTGAAGTGTTTACACCACATATTTCAACTTTGTTATACATAAAAGACCTCCGAAACGTTTTCACATGGAGTGTTCCCGTTTCGGAAGTCTTGAATGCGTTTGAAATATGTAAAATTTCTTATTTATCTTTCTTTTTTGATTTGACAGCTTTAAAGGTACAGGTGAAGACGGTTCCGTTGTTTTCGTTGCTTAAAACAGAAATATTAGCTTCATTGTTTTCAATAATTCTTTTTGCAAGCGAAAGTCCCAAACCGCTACCGCCTTTATCGCGTGATCTTGCTTTGTCAACACGGTAAAATCGCTCGAATAAATGCGGAATGCTTTCTTTCGGAATAGGTTCGCCGGTGTTGAATACCGAAAGAAATGCTTTGTCACCGTTTGTTTTAAGAGTGAACTTGATTCTGCCGTTTTCGTTTGAATATTTAATTGCATTGTCCAACAGAATTATCATTAAACGCTTGATGGAAATTTCATCTGCTTTGACAATGACGTCATTTTCGATATCAATATCAAATTGCTTGCCGTTCTCAAAACAAACGCTTTCAAAAGGAAGAACCGTTTCATATGCGGCATTGCTTATGTTAAATTCGGTAAGTTGAGGCTTTTCCTCGCCTTCGTCGGTTTTTGCCAGATATAGCATCGAGTTAACCATGTCAGACATTCTTGTTGCGCCTTCTTTGATATATCCAAGCCATTTTTGCTCGTCTTTGACGTTTGAATCTTCGTGGGAAAGGATTATGTCTGCATTGGTTGCGATAACAGCGATCGGCGTTTTTAACTCATGAGAAACGTCCGCGATAAACTGTTTTTGTCGGTTGACTGTGTTTTCAACAGGTTTGACGGCAATATTTGCAACAAGTATTGATATAATTAAAAACGCCACAAATGCGATCGAACCGCTTATTACAAAAGAAATTGCCAACTGTCTTAAAGACTCATCTTCGTATCTCTTGTCAAGCAAAACGATTCGCTTGCCGTAACGCGTTTCGGAACAGAAAAAACGCATGTTGTATTTATCAATGACACCTTCGACGGTATTTTCGGATAAAACGGCGTTGATCAAATTTATGATATGCTTCTTTTGAAATTCCGTTATTTCCGAGCTTTTGTCGATCCCATCGATCGTAAAGGTCTTTTTAGATTCATCGATATCAATGACAAAGGTTGTCAGATATGAATATTTAGGTTCGGGCGCATCTTCCGGTTCTATAAAGTAATCAATTTTGTCAAGATGATTCTTTGATATGTCGTGCATTGCAGCTCGGCTGTACTCTTCCAAATCGTTTTTGGTATTAAAATAGAGTAAGCAAAAGGCCGTAAGCATTACGACAGATATCAAAATCATATTTGTTGATATGAATTTTAATTTAAGTCGTTTAATCAAAATCTAATTTTCCTTTTGTATGTCTTGTATATCAAGATGATATCCGATTTTTCTTACGGTTGAAATCGTGACGTTTGAATTCAAAAAACTCAATTTTTTACGTATGAATGATATATAAACCTCAACGTTATTGTCTTCGGCATCGGAGAGATAACCCCAAACTTTGGTGATTATGTCTTCTTTTGAGAAAATTTGTGTTGGGTTTGACAACATCAACTTTAAAATCTCAAACTCTTTGTGTCCGATATGAAGGCTTTTGCCGTTGCAGGAGAGTGTATATCCGTTAAGGTCGAGTGTAAGGTCGCCATAACCCACCTCATCAATTATAACATCGCCGGTACGACGGGAAAGTGCACGTATTCGCGCTAACAACTCGTCTTTTGAAAACGGTTTTGTGAGATAATCGTCGGCGCCGTAGTCAAGACCTTTAACTTTATCGCTGACATCATCACGTGCGGTCAACAGAATTATCGGCGTGTTGATCTTCTTGGCTCTAAGATTACGAAGCACGTCAAAACCGCTTATTTTGGGGAGCATAATGTCGAGCACTATAACGTCATATATACCGGATTCGGCGAAAGCAAGACCGTCTTCGCCGTCGTAAACGGCATCGCAGGTGTATTTTTGAGATCTGAAAATCTCGCATATACTGTCAGCAAGCCGCTGTTCGTCTTCGACAACCAGAATGTTCATAAAACCCTCCTTGAACGCCATTTCAAACAATACTCATATCATCATTAAAACGCTAACCACTTAAAAATATCTTAAAAGGCGGGAAAATCCCGCCTTTTTTAAGGTTTGATTGTTAAAGTTTCGGTTTCGATAGGGTCGCTCTTAATGATGGATTTGTCATGCATCGAAAGGAGAAACATTGCAGACCCAACTGCTGCAAACAAAAGACTTATGATAAGTAATTTCCAGAAAATTGCGGAATAAGAAGGGAAGTACTCGGCAATATCTGCGGGAACCGTATTACGAAGGTGGATAAGCCAAAACGCCTTGCTTTTAAGCGCAGAAAGGTGGAATCCGTTCTTTGTAACAAATTCGAGAACAACACCGATATATTGACCGATCGCAGAAAAAATCAAAGCGTTGACCGGAACGGTTATATATGCTGCAAGGCTGACTTTTTTGCAGAAAATACGATATCCGTAATATGACAACACCGAAACCGCAAAGCCCGCAATACAGAAGATATAACGAACTTCACTGATGCTAATTTTGAGCTTGCTCAGTTCGGGCGAGAGTACGTAATAAAGCAGGAAATAGACGAGGAGACCGATCAAGGAGAAACCAACAGAGCCAAGAATTCCGTAAAGAATTTTCCCGCTGGCATTTTCGGCATTTTTCTTTTCGGCATTTTTCTTTGCCTGCTCGACAAATTCGAGAGCGCAATGCTCGCACATGATGTGATTTTCTTTGCCGTTTGTGACTTTTTTGGGTTTTCTTGAACCGAATTTATTGCCGCATACAGAACAGTATTCTACGCCTCTGGTTTCGTTTTCAATAAGTATTTCAATACAACGGTCTAATAACTTTAAAAACGTGGCGACAGAACCGTTGGAATAAACACGAAGTCCGTCTTCTGAAATTGAATAATCAACGATGGAATATTCGGAAAGTTCGGCAGACAGTTTTTCGGAAACTTTAAGGTTTGAAATGCTGTTTTCATCGCAATCGGGACATCTGTAATTTATGAACAGAATCTTTTTGCCTGAATTTTCATAAACGGTTACAAGATATCCGCCGTAAATCGCATAGGCATGGCTTTTGTCGGAAGAAGCGCCTTCTACATAAACGAAACCGTTTTCTTCCAAGTTTTTTGCTAAACTTTTAGTTATCATAACATAACATCCTAAATTGTATTCAATTTATGATATCACCGTATGAGTTAAAAATGGTTAATAAATTGTTAACAATTTGTTGTCATGTGATAAGTAAGTCCGTTAGAGAGAACAGAACAAAACCGAACACGAACGAATATGTTTCTTGATTGTATTTTTTGATCAATAAGATCAATGTTTTAGAAAAGATAAAAACACCGAGAATTATACCGCCTATCAAAGGAAGTAAGTACAAAAAGTCAAACGTTTTGATTGCGAAGATCGTTCTTTCGTAAATTCCGAAAAAATACATCATGTACGAAAAACTTATTGCCGGCAACACAAGTGCAAGAGCAAGAGGAATGCCGATTATAAATAAGAACAAGACGCTTTCATGATTGAAATTGGTTTTTGCAACCGTTGAAAAAATCGAAATCAGACCCGAAACTATAATACCGAAAAGCATAAATAAAGTTTTCTTGAATGACAATGATATTTTCAAATTGTTTTTTACGAAGAAATATGTACTTATTGCGGCAAGAGTACAGAAGGTGTATTTGGAAAGCAAAGGGAAGTATTCGCAAAAAAACGTTATTGGGCCGGAAAACGTAACGACCGAAACGATAGCTCCGACAGAAAGCGGCAATAAAAAACAAACGGATTTTTTCGCATGGGAGAAAAAATTGCCGATGCTGTCTAAAATTTCTTCAAACACTCCGAAAACCATTGCGGTTGTGCCGCCGCTGACTCCGGGAATGAGCGCTCCGAGACCGATAAAAAAGCCCTTGAAGAATTTGTTGAATAAATTTGCGATTTTCGAATTCAAAAAAACACCGCCCGGATAAAAATTACTACATATTAATATGCGCATAAGTATTGACAAAATGTAAAAATATTTGTATTATCAATTATGAATCAATATAAATTATTTATAAATATACGGAGTTGGAATTGAACAGAAACGAACACGGCGCTCTTGTAAGCCTGCAAAATATTTCGGTAAAATTTGATGATGACCAAATACTTAATAATATAAGTCTTGACATAAACGAAAAGGAATTTGTCACGCTTTTGGGGCCGTCGGGTTGCGGCAAAACTACCACTTTGAGGATTTTGGGCGGCTTTGTTAAACCTGATAGCGGTGATGTTTTCTTTGAAGGAAAGCGTATAAATGACGTTCCTCCTTATCAAAGACAGATCAATACTATCTTTCAAAAATATGCGCTCTTTCCGCATCTTAACGTTTATGAAAATGTCGCATTTGGTCTGCGTGTACAGAAAAAACCCGAAAAAGAGATCAAGAAGATCGTTAACGAGATGCTTGAACTTGTCAATTTGAAGGGTTTTAATAAGCGCGACATAAATTCGTTGAGCGGCGGTCAGCAACAACGCGTCTCGATTGCACGTGCGCTTGCCGTGAAGCCGCGTGTTCTTTTGCTTGATGAGCCGTTGGGGGCTTTGGACCTTAAACTCCGTAAGGATATGCAGGTCGAACTTAAAGGTATACAGCAACGTCTTGGCATTACTTTCGTTTATGTAACTCACGATCAGGAAGAAGCTCTTTCGATGTCTGATACCGTTGTTGTTATGGATAACGGACGTATTCAGCAGATCGGCACACCGCTTGATATTTACAACGAACCTCAGAATGCTTTTGTTGCTGACTTTATCGGTGAAAGTAACATCATTGACGGTGTGATGTTGGAGGACTTCAAGGCTTCATTTGCGGGAAAGACTTTCGATTGCCTTGATAAAGGCTTTGAGAAGAACGAGCCTGTTGATGTTGTTATCCGTCCCGAAGACGTTGATGTTGTTCCTGTTGAAAAAGGTATGCTTTCGGGTGAAGTTACAAGTGTTACATTCAAGGGAGTTCATTTTGAAATCATTGTTGATATAAACGGTTTCAAATGGATGATTCAGACGACCGATTTCGAACCCGTCGGTGCAAAGATCGGTCTTTATATAGAACCCGACGCGATCCATATCATGAAGAAAAGTGAATATTCCGGAGTGTTTGGCGATTACAGTTCTTACAGTGATGAACTCGAAAAACTTTCCGAGAATGTTGAGGAAGAAGATGAATAAACGCTCGTCACTCCTACAACGATTTGTTGCAGCGCCTTATGCATTTTGGGCATTTATATTTATAGTTATTCCGTTGGTAATGGTTGCTTATTACACCTTTACGAACGGCGAAGGCGCGTTCACGTTCGATAATATTTTGAAATTAGGCGAAAGGGAATATGTTTCCATTTTCTTCCGCTCGGTTGTTTACGCCTTTCTTGCAACCGTTTTGTGTTTGTTGATTGCGTTTCCTTTGGCATATTTTATTTCACAAACCAAACCGAGCACGCAAAAGATCGCGATCATGCTCATTATGCTTCCGATGTGGACAAACCTTGTTATCAGAACGTATTCACTCGCGAATATAATTCAGGATACAGGTGTTGTTAACAACGTTTTACAATCGTTATCAATCATTGAAGAACCTATCCATATGATAAATACACCCTTTGCGGTAATTCTCGGTATGGTATATAACTATCTGCCTTTTATGGTGTTGCCTATCTATACTGTTATTTCCAAGCTTGACAAGAGTGTTATTGAGGCATCACAGGATCTCGGTTGTAACAAATTTTCGGTTCTGACAAAGGTTATTCTACCGCTTTCAAAAAGCGGTATTGTTTCAGGAATAACGATGGTTTTTGTCCCTGCAATAAGTACCTTTTATGTCTCTAAAAAACTCGGCGGAACCGACAACCGTCTTATCGGCGAAGTTATTGAAGATTCGTTCTTTTACAGCGAAAACTGGAACTTCGGAAGTGCTATTTCGTTTATCCTTATGATAATCATTATGATTTCGATTTTTGTTATCAATAAGTTTTCCGATGATGAAGAAGGCGGAGGTATGATTTTATGAAAATACTCTCTAAAATCTATATCTGTCTGATATTTGTTTTGCTTTATGCTCCCGTTGTCGTAATGATCGCATTTTCATTCAATTCAAGCAACAGTTTGGTCGAATTCACCGGTTTTTCTGCACGTTATTATTTGGAAGCATTTAATAACGCCAAGGTTATGGATGCGTTTAAAAATACGTTGATTCTTGCGGTATGTACAGCCGCAATTTCCGGTATTTTAGGAACTGCAGCGGCTGTCGGCATCAGCCGCATGCGAAGTAAATATGTTCGTCAAACCTTGATGTCGGTCACAAACATTCCGATGATGAACCCGGACATCGTTACCGGTGTTTCCATGATGTTGCTTTTCATTTTTGCAGGGGCTTTGCTCGGCATGCAATCGACGTTGAGTTTCTGGACAATGCTTATCGCGCACGTGACATTCAGTTTGCCTTACGTCATTCTTTCGGTGATGCCTAAAATTAAGCAAATGGACAAGCACCTTCCCGAAGCAGCGATGGACCTTGGATGTTCTCCGATTATGTCATTTTTCAAAGTTGAATTGCCGTGCATTCTTCCGGGCGTTATTTCGGGAATGCTGATGGCATTCACTCTTTCGCTTGATGATTTTGTTATCAGCTACTTCGTAAAGGGTACAGGCTTTGAAACTTTGCCGATCTATATCTATTCCGCGGTCAAGAAAGGTGTTCGTCCTTCGCTTTATGCCGCAAATACGATCATAATTATTGCAGTTCTTGCTTTGCTGATACTCATTAACTTTGTCGGTGACAAAGATAACAAAACAAAATTGAAAAAGGGGACCAAGAATTGAAAAGAAAAATTTCCTTCGTCCTTTTAACGATACTTTTGCTTTCCTCGATTTTAAGCGGGTGTGATTTTGAGGAAGAAAGTTCTCTCGAATATGTTGATACGACAACCAAGTTCGATTATTCGAAATATGAAGGTATTGAACTTAGCGTTTATAACTGGGGTTATTATATTTCTGATGGTTCGGATGGATCGATCGACGTTAACGAAGAATTCGAAAAGTTAACAGGTATAAAGATCTTATATGATAACTACGATTCAAACGAAAGCCTTTATGCTAAGCTTGACGGAGGCGGTGCTGATTATGATGTTATCATTCCGTCGGATTATATGGTTGGAAGATTGATCGAGGAAGGTTATCTTGCCGAACTTGATTTTGATTATATCCCTAACTATAAATATGTTGCTGAAGAGTATAAAAATACCGATTATGACCCCGAAAACAAATACAGCGTTCCCTATAACGTCGGAATGGTCGGTGTTATTTATAACACAACAATGGTTAAAGGAACCCCCGACAGTTGGTCTTTGATGTGGGATGAGGATTATTCGGGTAAAATTTTAACCTTTAATAACCCCCGTGACGCATTTGCTATCGCCCAGTTTTATCAGAACCTCGATATCAACGGAACCGATGAAAAAGATTGGGATAAAGCCTACGAAAAACTTGCCGAACAGAAAAACCTTCTTCAAAGCTATGTTATGGATGAGGTTTTCAACAAAATGGAAAGCGGCGAAGCCGCGATCGCGCCTTATTACGCAGGCGACTTTTTGACGATGTACGGTAATAATTCCGACCTTGCGTTTTATTATCCCAAGGAGGGCACCAATCAGTTTATTGATGCCGCTTGCGTTCTGAAAACTTCGAAACACAAAGAGGCGGCGGCTCTTTACATCAATTTCTTGATGGACCCGGAGATCGCAAAAGCGAACGCTGAATATATGTATTACGCTTCGCCCAATACAGCGGTCGTCGAAGATGAAGAATATATTGAATTCTTGGCTGAACTTCATCCGAGCGCCTATGATATTCTTTACGGTTCGGCTTGGAGTGTCCCGACCGATTCCTTTGCTAATCTTCCTGATGAAACAAAGGGCTATATGGCTGAAAAATGGACTCAACTCGGTGCAACAATCACCGAAGAAAGCGGAAATTATACCGTTTATTGGATTTTCTTCGCGGTCGTTTTGTTGATTGTTGTTTATTATATAATCAGTAAGATCAAGAAATCCATCAGAGAAAGAGTGTGTAACGAATGAAAAAGACGTTATGTATTTTAATTTCTTTTGTTCTTCTTCTGCCTTTTGCTGTTTCATGCGGGAACAAAAATGAAACCGCCGGATTTATAGAAGGTTTTGATTTTATCGTTAAGTTCGAGGACGTTGAGATAAAAGCCACTAAGATCAATGCCTCTCCCGAAAAAGGAAATGCGGCGATTTATACTCGCGATTATATTCTTGACGGTGAACATTCGGTTGTACTTGGCGAAGAACAGAAGGGAAGAGTTGCGTTTTCAATACGGCGTAACGATAAAAACGGTAACGTTGATTTTGAAGTTGTAAAACGCTATGAAGAAAACGTTTCTGAAGCAATCATTCCCGTTAACGGATTCGTTATCACAATTCCTGCCTCACAGATGGTTGCAAGTGAGGTGAAAGAGGGCACAAAGGTTTCGGTGACGGGTTATGATTCTGTCGTGAAAACGGTCGAACGCCTTGATCTTGCTACTTTTGCACCCAATTATAATACCTCAACTTCAACACGCCGTATTAATTTTTTGAATCCTGTTAATGATTTTGAAGAAGAAAAGATTTATTTCATAAACAGCGATTTTGAAAAGGAAAAGTCGATTGGAATTGATAATATTGCCGTGACTTTGAAAAAACGCAGCGGACTGAATTATGACGTTGTTTCGGTAAGTGAACTTGATAATGTTAAAAAAACTGTCGGTGATGAAGCTGTTCTTATTTTCACCGGAGATTACAATATTTCTTACGCCAAACATTATTTCGGAGAAACGAAAAAGGTTACAGTGTCTATGTTAAAGAAAGCAAACGGGTTCAGTGACATTCCGGCGGTTAATACGAAAAACGGCGTTATCCGATTTGACGAAACCGCTTTCAACATTAAAACGATCGAAAAAGACGGCGCTTATGTGTTTGATTGCAACTTCTCGTCTGCAATTACACCTGCGACCGATAAAAAACGCGTTGATGTTGTTATTGCCGAAGGCTATGTTGTAAAAGTCGGCTCCGAGGGAGAACGCTCTCTCATTCCCGGCGGAAACGGTTTTGTCATTACCTTTGTCGGTGAGGATTCTGTCAACAGAGCTTCTGCTTTCTCGGTCGGAAAAACTGTTGAATCCTGTTTGATTGATTTTGTCGATCTGCCTGCGCAATATGTTGAAATTAACGGCATTTTCTTTGAGATAACCCATGTTGACAAATTCCGCGGTCAAGAGGGAATGTCTGTACTTTATACGTCGGATTACGGTAAATCCACCAACACAAATATGTACGGTTCGGAAATCGTTATTAAAGACGGCAAAGTTAAATCGGTTCATTTCAGCGAGGGCAATGCCGAAATTCCCGACGACGGATATGTTTTAAGCATTCATAACGATCATCTTTCTCATACGGACATTCTTGATATTAATGTTGGTGATGACGTTAAAATTTCGCTCGATGGACCGGCTTACGGTGTTTCTGAACTCACATACAACACCATAAATCAAGACAGAGGCGAAGATTTTCTTGTTCTTTACAGAAACAAAGTTTCAACCGGCACCAACGGTTACGGATATGAAATCGCCGTTGATAAAAACGGCAATGCCGTTGCTGACGGATATAGCGGAAACATAAAGATACCGGAGGGCGGTTTTGTTCTTTCGGGACACGGCATCAACAAGACGGCGCTTGAAGCTGCTTATGAGGTCGGTGAACGCATTTTCATTGATGAGCCGACAAATGGGATAACGATCATCAGAACGCCCGATTTGAAGGTCAAGGCGGCTCAGCAGAGTTTGTCAACCGTGAGCGATCTTCTTGATAATGCCAAAGCCGCTTATCTGAATATTGATTACAAATCGGCAAATGATCAAATCGTTAATTTGTCTTCGATGATCAAAGATGCGGAAAACGCATTTGAACAGTACGATTTTGAAAAAGCATTTTCTTATGCACAGTCGGTTGTTACCACCTGTAATAATCTAAAATACGCAATGATCGAATCGAAAGGTGTTCAGAACCGTGCGGTTTGGTACAGAAGCACGGAAAAAAGTGATGCCGAAGTTGAGGCGACTATAAAGAAGATAAAATCCCTCAACGTTAATTCGCTCTATCTCGAAACATGGTATGAAGGATATTGCATTGGTAACAAGGTTGAGATCGAAGGTATCAATGTAACTCGTGATACCGATTTTGATGTTCTCGAATCCTTCATCAGAATCGGTCACGAAAACGGTATTGAAGTCCACGCTTGGGTTCACAATTTCTTTGTCGGTTTTTATTATAAAGACGGAAGAAATTATCATAATCCTGTTTTCGCCGAGGAACGATTCAAGGATAAATATCTTTTGGACCGCGGCGGAAATGAGAATTTCTATTATACAGCCAACGGCAATTATTGGTTTTTCCTCAATCCAAATGATCGCGAATGCCGTGATTTGATTCTCAATGTTTATGAGGAACTTATTACGAATTATGATCTTGACGGGCTTCATCTTGACTATATAAGATATCCCGAGTTGAATATGGTTGACGGCGGCCCTTATGATTTTGGTTACAATCAGGATATTATCGACGGTTTTGCAAAGAAGACCGGCATAAAGACCGATCCGCGAAAACTTGTTGAGGGTTCAGCCGATCATCAAAAATGGGTTCAGTACCGTTGCGATATTATAACAAGTTTTGTCGGCGAGGTTTATGATCTTGTCAACAAACTTGACAAGGATCTGTGGCTTTCGGGAGCGACTTATCCTGACATCGCTTTGTTCAAACAAACTATTTTCCAGGACGTTGTAACGTTCGCTGAAAAGGGATATTTTGATGAACTCTATTCGATGTCTTACGGCGTTGACAATGCCTATGTTCTTGAAACCGTTAACGGGTATCTTGAAGTGACCAAGGACAGAATGTTCTATACCGCAGGACTTGCGGCGTTCCTTGAAACGACCAAAGAGAACTTTGCATATCAACTTACGGAGGTTGATATAGCGGGTGCTGACGGTGTTGCTGTCTTTGCGCTTGCAAATATCGGCCCTGACAGCTATCAGTATGAGATTATTAACGGCGCGTTCAAAGCGCCCTCGGTTCAGGTTAACCGCTATTCGCAAACAACAAGTGCCCAGATGGATTATATCTGTCAGAAGATCGATAATATCAGTTTTATATGCACGATTCTGGACGATGAAGATTTTGCTTTCATCAAAAACGAATGCGCAGAGATTAAGGATTTCAGCGAAAAATTGGATTTTGAAAATGCTTCCAATGCTCAAAAAATCTCTTGGGGCAGAGAAGCGCTCAAAAAGATTGCTTCTGCAAAAACCTCGATCAAATCCCGATGCGGTGATAACGAAGAAACGCAGGCGATTCTCGTTGAGTTTGAAAATCTTGAATATTGGCTTAATATCAGCATTAAGCGCGATAGTAAATAAATATAAAAGAAAAAACAGCGGAGTTTAAACTTCGCTGTTTTTATATATTAAATCCGAAATTTTAGAAAATGCAAATATATCGAGTTCTTCGCCTCGAACGTTTTCCGGAAAACCCGCTTCTTTGATGATTTCGATAATTTTCTGCTTTGAAATTGAACTTCCGAAATAAGAATTCAGGGAATTCGAAAGGGTTTTTCTTCTCTGAGAAAAAGCGGCACGAATGACTTTGAAAAGCGTCGCCTTATCAATAGGTTTCACGATCGGTTCTTTATGAAGATCGAAACGAATAACGGCGCTGTCAACCTTGGGCTTCGGGTCGAACGAACCTGCTTTAACGGTGAAAAGCCGTTTTACGGACGCGTAATAACTTATCGAAGCGGTGATCGCACCATAACCTTCGGCGCCGGCTTTTGCGCAAAATCGTTCGGCAACCTCTTTTTGAACCATAACGGTTATCGTTTTGAAGCCGTATTCCCCTTCGAGCAGTTTCATGACAATATCAGTCGTGATGTAGTAAGGGAGATTTGCACAAACACAAACCTGCTTATTGCCGAATTCCTCTTTTATAAGTGAATCTATATCTGTCTTTAATATGTCGGAATTAATGATTTTAACGTTGTTGCATTCCGCTAACTTCTGAGGTAAAATCTCCATCAATTCGGTATCGATCTCGATTGCAACAACCTTGCTTGCGACGGCAGATAACTCACGTGTCAAAATGCCGAATCCCGGACCGATTTCAATAACGGCGTCATCGGGTTCGATTCCGCTTTCGGCGGCTATTCTTTTTGGTATTGCAGAATTGGTGAGGAAATTCTGACCATACTGTTTTTTCTTCTTGAATTCAGCCATTATTCTTTTTCTATAATCGTGAGGAATTTGGCGGTTCCTTCAACAGCGTGCTGTCCGTGAGGAATCGAGGCGGTGAAATAGATAGAATCGCCTGCGTCAAGCTTCATTGTGCGAGTGCCGACAGTGACCTCGATCGCGCCTTCGAGAACATAATTGAATTCTTGCCCGGAATGCGAAACAAGAGGCGAACGTTTGTCATTTGAAGATAAAGTGACGATCATAGGCTCTTTGTCGCGGCCGATAAAGTTATGAGCCAATGCTTCGAACGAATAGCCGGGGTAACGTTCAATGATAACACCTGCGTTTTTTCTTGTGACACAATATTCTGCCATACGAGGTGCTTCGCCGAGGATAAGTTCGGTAGCATCGACGCCGAGCGCTGCGGCGGCGGAATAAATGACGCTGATAGGAATGTCTCTTTCGCCGTTTTCATAAGAGAGATATTCATCGAGAGAAATGTCAATTGCGTCGGCAACTTCCTGCTCGGTCATATCGACTGCGTCGCGCAGATATTTAATTCTTTGAGCGATTTGTTGAATCTGTTCGTTGACGTTCATCTGTATGCTCCATTTATATTTGTTAAAGAAATTATATCATTTATAACATTGTCAGTCAAGGGACAATATCAATTAAACTCAATATTGTCAAGCACTATTTTTCTGCCTTTATAGGAAAACGCATACTTTTTGAACTCGTCATCCGAAAGGGAATTGATAAAATCAATGCTGATGTTATTGATTCTGGAATTTTCGAAATATGGTATAGGTGAAATGTCTGCGCATGAATTGTGAGGACATACGTTTTGGCATATATCGCATCCCCACACGATATGGTTTTCTTTTAGTAACGATTTTTCAAGGTTGCTTTTGGTTTTCTTTTGAGAAATGGCGGATAAACATTTCGAACGGTCTATTCCTTGCGGCATTATAGCTGAGTTGGGGCAGGCATCTATACACATTCCGCAATTTTCGCAAAAATTGATTTTTAAAGCCTTTTTTTCGCAGGGGGCGTTTGTTAGTATAGTTCCTAAAAATATGAAACTTCCATAGACATTATTTATCAAGAGCGAGTTTCTTCCGATGATACCGAGCCCGCATTTGGCAGCTGCCAACTTTTCGTTGATCGGGGAATGATCGCAAAAACCATAAAATTCATAGCCGGTGATTTCTTTCATCAATGGAATTATCCGCTCGAAAAGCGTGGCGCTGAATTTATGGTAATCGTAGATTCGTGCGTATTCGGAGAAACCGTCGTTTGCGATTTCCTTTGTTGATCGGTAGGGGATACAAAACATTATTACGCTTTTTGCGTCTTTTGGCAGAATACGTTCGTTAATGATTTCGCATTCGCTAATGTCGATCGCTCCGACACATTCTATTCCTTCGTTAAGTAAAATCTCTTTTATGGAATCTAACATAATACCTCAAATAAAAACGCGAGCAATCCGTTTTGGTTGCCCGCGTGTTTTGTAGACTGATTAGTCGGTGATATAAGGAATAAGTGCGAGATGTCTTGCTCTCTTAACAGCGACGGTGAGCTGTCTCTGGTGAAGAGCACAAGTGCCGGTTACGCGGCGGGGAAGAATTTTAGCGCGTTCAGAAAGGTTCTTTCTGATGCGAACGGTATCCTTATAATCGATATGATCTACCTTATCGGCGCAGAATGCGCAAACTTTCTTTCTTCTCTTGTTACGGAAAGGAACTCTTGCGCCCTCGCGCTGTTCGCGGGGTTCTCTGCTTTCTCTAACTTCGTTCTGTTCAGCAGGTGCAACAGTTTCTTCGGTAACAACAACCTGTTCGTTATCCATGATTTTCCTCCTTGATTAAAAATTAGAAGGGCAATTCGTCGTCTGCGGAAAGATCCTCAAAACCGGAATCTGCCGTGGGTGTGCTGTAAGTGGGTGCGGCGTTTTGTGCCATGGGTTGTCCGGGCATGCCTTCGCCTTTTCTGTCGACGAAAGAAACTTCATCGGCAACGATTTCAACGTTGTAATGTTTAACGTTGTTATTGTCGGTCCAGTTACGGTTTTGAAGAGTGCCGGAAACAAGAATAGGTCTGCCTTTTGCAAAGAAACGCGAAACAAATTCAGCGGTTTGGCGCCAAGCAACGATATCGAAGAAATCGGTTTGAGGCTGTTCGCCCGCACGAGTGAATCTTCTGTTTACCGCAATGCGGAATCTTGTAACGGAAATTCCGTTGGGGGTAGTCTTCAATTCGGGATCGGCAACAATATTGCCAACAAGTATTACTCTATTGAATGCCATGGTATTACCTCACATTTCAGCGGATGAATTGTTTACTCTTCGCATTTAACGATGAGCGAACGAAGAATGCCGTCGGTGATGTTATAAATTCTGCTGAGTTCGCTCGGGAATTCAGGCGCCGATGCGAATTTGACGAGAACATAATAACCTTCGGTTAAATCTTCGATGGGGTACGCGAATTTTCTGTTGCCCCATTCATTGATCGATTCCACTTCGGAATTCGAACTAATGAGCGAGGTGAACTTTTCAACGAGTGCTTTAACGGATTCTTCGCCGAGCGCACTGTTGACAACGAAAATTGTTTCGTACTTGTTCATCTTTCTACACCTCCTTCTGGACTTTGACTCCGACTCATGGACGGAGTAAGGAGAAAACTAAAAGTTTTCGTACTTATCAAGTATATCACAAAAAAGCCAATTTGTCAACAACTTTTTGCATGATACAGTTGTTAGGAATCTTTGTTTTGGTTGTGCCTTTTGAGCAAGCGGCGAATTCTTGCAGCGCTGTCGAGGAGCGGTGAAATGGATTCATCGTTATTCAGCGTACAAAGAATTTTCGCAATGAACTTGGACATATCGACCTGAACGAACCAAGGACGCTTCAAAAGTTCTTCGGGCGCATAGGTAAGGTTGGTCGAATAGAGTTTTTTGAGTTTGCCTTCTTCGTAAAGTTTGTCGAACTTTTCGAGACCGCTCGTGAAGAATGCGAAGGAAACAGCTGCATAAACGTCGCTGACGTTCTGTTTCTGGATTTCGTTGATGACGTCAATTACAGATTCGCCGGAAGCGATCATATCGTCAATGATGAGCACGCGCTTACCTTCCAAAGGACCGCCGATGTATTCATGCTGTACGATGGGGTTCTTGCCGTTTACGATTCTGGAATGATCTCTTCTTTTATAGAACATACCAACGTCAAGACCGAGAACGTTTGCATAATAGATCGCTCTGTCCATAGCGCCGGTATCGGGACTGATAACGGTCATGTTATCCTTGAAAATGTCATCGCCTTCATTCTGAATGAAACGTTTGAGCATGGAATAGGTAGGATAAATATTTTCAAAAGAAGTGCCGGGGATGGCATTGTAAATGGTGGAGTCATGTGCATCAAAGGTAAGAATGCAATCAACACCGAGATTTTGAAGTTCTTCAAGCGCCTGTGCGCAGTCAAGAGATTCTCTGCCCTTTCTCTTGTGTTGACGGGATGAATAGAGAAGAGGCATAAGGACGGTGACACGGCTCGCTTTACCGCCGATCGCCGAAAGAACGCGCTTGATATCGCGGAAATGGTCATCGGGACTCATGTGATTCTCATAACCGAAGAGGTCATAGGTGCAACTGTAATTGCCGATGTCGCAAAGTATGTAAATGTCTCTGCCTCTGACAGAGTCGTGGATTTTAACTTTGCCTTCGCCGTTGCTGAAACGAACTTCTTCAATGGGAATGATGTAACTTTCCGATTCATCATCATTTCTTAACTGACGGATAAACTGATCAACTTCTTTGCCGAGCTGGGCGCAGCTTTTAAGAACAATTAAACCCATTTTTCCGTGGTGTTGAACTTGTGCCATGATAACACTCCTTGTCAATGAAATTAGCCATATATATTCTAACTAAAAAAAATCAATTTGTATATTGACTAATTTCACAAAACAAACTATTTTTTTTGTTTCTTTTAAAAGAATTTGTCTAAACTTTGAAAAAAAGCATGTTTTATTAAATAAATAATTGACTTTATTTTATGTGTATGATATTATATACAAGAACAAAAGTTCGTATGGAGGTATCAAAATGGCGATTAAAGATGTAAAAAATGACAGTAAGAAACTCGCGCTTGAAACCGCGCTTGCTCAAATAGAAAAACAATGCGGTAAAGGCTCGATCATGCGTCTTGGCGAAAATGCGGGGATGGAGATCAAAAGTGTTCCCACCGGTTCGCTTTCGCTTGATGTTGCTTTGGGAATCGGCGGTGTGCCGAAGGGCAGGATTATTGAAATTTACGGTCCTGAATCTTCCGGTAAAACGACACTGGCACTTCATATAATTGCCGAAGTTCAAAAGCAGGGCGGTGAAGCGGCTTTCATTGACGCCGAACACGCATTGGATCCTATTTATGCAAGAGCTCTCGGCGTTGATACCGATTCGCTTCTTGTCTCTCAACCCGACTACGGTGAACAGGCGCTCGAAATAACCGAGGCACTCGTTCGTTCCGGTGCGGTTGAAGTTGTCGTTGTTGACTCTGTTGCGGCGCTTGTACCTAAAAATGAAATTGATGGTGACATGGGTGATTCGCACGTCGGTCTTCATGCACGTTTGATGTCTCAGGCTCTCCGTAAACTTTCGGGTGCGATTGCGAAATCAAGTTGTATCGTTATTTTTATAAACCAGCTTCGTGAAAAAGTCGGTGTTATTTACGGAAATCCCGAAACAACGACCGGTGGACGCGCTTTGAAGTTTTATGCCTCCGTGCGTCTTGACGTACGCAAATCCGAACAACTCAAAAACGGCAGCGAAATTATCGGTAACCACGTTAAATGTAAGGTTGTTAAGAACAAAGTTGCTCCCCCTTTCCGTACCGCTGAATTCGATATTATTTACGGCAAGGGTATTTCAAAGGAAAGCGAAATTATTGAACTCGGTATCAATTGCGGCGTGATTGATAAAAGCGGCTCGTGGCTTTCGTACAACGGCGAAAAACTTGGCCAGGGCAAAGATAAAGTCCGTGCACTTCTTGAAGAAAATCAAGCGCTTGCCGAAGAACTTTCGGAAAAAATTCTTGCGCACTATACCGGTTCTTCTCAAAACGATATTAAGGAATCCGTCAGCGCCGAAGAATTTTTCGGTGAAGAATAATTCATGTTTATCGTAGATTCTGTCCGCTGCGATGACAACAGCAACGAAGCGGTTGTTGTTTGCGGCGGAGAAAGATATCGTATCACCGTTCATGATCTTGAACTGTTGGAGATCGAAGAAGGAATTGAACTTGATGAAGACGGTTTTGCCGCGCTTCAAGAAGCGTTTGAGAGGCTCACTTGTATTAAGAAAGCGTTTGATTATCTTTCTTATGGTGACCTGTCGGAACGTCAACTTCGAGATAAATTGACGCGTAAGTTTTCCAAGGAGCTTTCCGCCGATGTGGCTGCATTATTTGTAGAACGCGGTTATGTTAACGATGCACGTCTTGCGGAGCGATATGCCGAAACCTTTTATGAATTTAAGAATATGGGTTTGGGTCGTATTCGCAATGAACTGTATCGGCGCGGTATATGTCGCGAAGATATCGAGAACGCTCTTGCTAAATATGAGTTTGAAGATCAAAGCGAGAGAATTGAAGAATTTATCAGAAAAAAATATGACATTTCCAAAATGAATGATATAAAATACCGTCAAAAGGTTTATTCGGGTGCATTGCGCGCCGGCTTTAACGGTTCTGACATCGGAGATGTTATAAGGAATTTTGAAAGCGAGTGAAGGATATGCCGATTAAGGTTGGCTTTGTTTCTTTGGGTTGTCCGAAGAATCTTATTAACACCGAAGTTATGCTTGCCATGCTTGTTGATCACGGCATGGAGATTGTAGCGGAAGACATCGAGGCAGATGTTATCGTTATAAACACCTGTGCATTTATCGAAAGTGCTAAAAACGAGGCTATTGATAATATACTTGACATAGCATGGTTAAAAAAGAACCGTTCGTTAAAGGGTATTGTTGTTACGGGTTGTCTGCCGCAGAGATATAAAGAAGAATTTTTGAAAGAGCTTCCCGAAGTCAATTGTATCCTCGGCACGGGTTCTATCGAAGACATTTGTGAGGCTGTTGAAGTTGCATATAAAGGCGGAACATTCAGCAGTTTTAAAAATGTTGATGAAACTCCCCTCGGCGGAGAACGAGTTATAACCACGCCCGAATATTTTGCCTATGTGCAAATTGCAGAAGGATGTGATAACCGTTGCACATATTGCGTTATTCCCGACATTCGCGGTAAATTCAGAAGCCGTAAAATGACAGATATTATCGACGAGGTCGAAAATCTCGCAGATATGGGTATTAAAGAGATCTGCCTTGTTGCTCAGGACACAACGCGATACGGAGAGGATCTTTACGGCACTTATGCACTTGACAGCCTTATATCCGCGCTTTCTGAAATTGAAGGCATTGAATGGATAAGAGTTCTCTATTGTTATCCCGACAGAATAACCGATGGTCTTATCAATGAATTCAAGACCAACGACAAACTTTTAAAATACATAGATATGCCCATTCAGCATATTAATGATGATGTGTTAAAGGCGATGAACCGCCGCGATACCGCTGAAAGTATCAAGAACGTCATCGGTAAACTCCGTTCGGAAGTGCCGGGGATAGTTTTGCGAAGCACGGTTATCATCGGTTTTCCGGGCGAGACCGAAAAACAATTCAACGAACTTCGTTCCTTCCTGAAAGATACAAAGTTTGAACGACTTGGAGTGTTTGAATATTCGCGCGAAGAAGGAACCCCTGCGTACGATATGCCTCGTCAGGTGACTGCCAACACCAAGAAGAAACGCTGCGAAGCGATCATGAGCGATCAAAATCGGATCCACAACGATTTTAATGCTGGTTTTGTTAATGAGACTGTAAGAGTGATTTGCGAGGGATATGATCCTGTTTCCGAGTGTTTCTTCGGACGTTCTTATGCCGATGCGCCTGATATCGACGGAAAAGTTTACTTCACTTCATCGAAAAGGGTTCGTGACGGCGAATTTGTCGATGTGAGAATCACCGAAGTTCTTGATTATGATCTTTTCGGCAAGGTTTGCTGAAACGTTTACGGAGGAAAAGTATGAACCTTCCCAACAAATTGACCCTAGGAAGAATTATCGCGATACCGTTCTTCGTGTTCTTTCTGGTCTATAATTTTTTTGAAAATCCTGATATAAGCCGTATTATCGCCGCTGCATTTTTCCTTGTAGCATCTTTTACCGATTTTTTGGACGGATATCTTGCCAGATCGCGCAATTTGGTCACTGACTTCGGAAAGTTCATGGATCCGCTAGCGGATAAATTTCTTATTCTCGGTGCGATGTTTGCGATTTGTTTTTCGGATTACATTTTTGAATATGATGAGGCCTTTTTAACACTCATTCCTGTTGAAGTTATTCGTCATTTGTTTTTCTGGACAGCGATCGTTGTTGTGTTCCGCGAACTTGCTGTCACTTCAATGAGACTTGTTGTTGCAAATTCTAACGGCGCTGTCATTGCCGCGAATAAGTTAGGAAAAATCAAAACCGTAACCCAAATCATAGGCACATCTGCCGTAATGCTCGAACCCGTTATTCTTCCGTTTTGTCACGGTTGGGTAACGTTGCTCTCGACGGCAGCAATGTTGTTTTTCACGGTTCTCTCCGGCTTCAATTATATCAAATCATATTGGAAGTTTATCAACACTAACAAATAAGAGGCATTTATGAAACTTTTTAATACACTTTCACGACAAAAAGAAGATTTTGTCATTCGCGACGGGGAAGTAAGGATGTATGTTTGCGGACCGACCGTATATAACTATTTCCATATCGGAAATGCGCGTTGTTTCGTTGTTTTTGACATGCTTCGCCGTTATCTCGAATATCGCGGAAACAAAGTTACTTTCGTTCAAAATTTTACAGACGTTGACGATAAACTCATTCGTGCCGCAAAGGAGAATAACACAACTGTACCTGCGATCGCCGAAAGATTTATCAATGAATATTTCACCGACGCGCGCGGGCTCGGCGTTCATGATGCTACAATTCATCCCCGTGCCACCGAGAACATCGACAAAATCATTGAAATAGTTGAAAAACTTATCATAAACGGAAATGCATACGTTTCGGGTAACGATGTCTATTTTGATTCTCAGAGCGACAAGCAATACGGCAAACTTTCTCATTACAACATGGAGGATCTCGAAGCGGGCGCACGCATTGACGTTAACGAGGTAAAGAAGCATCCTTTTGACTTTGCGCTTTGGAAGGGAAAGAAAGAGGAAAGTGAAATTTCATGGACCTCTCCTTGGGGGGAAGGTCGTCCCGGCTGGCATATCGAATGCTCTGCTATGGTCAATAAGTATCTCGGGACGGATATTGATATTCACGGTGGCGGAGTTGATTTGATTTTCCCTCATCATGAAAATGAAATTGCGCAGAGTGAATGCGCAACCGGTTGCACCCTTGCGAGATTTTGGCTCCACAACGGACATATTAACGTTGATAACAAAAAGATGAGCAAGTCAGCCGGTAACTTCTTCTTGGTTCGCGATGCTGCCGGAAAATACGGATACAAAGCGGTTCGTTTCTTCCTGCTCTCGTCGCATTACAGAAGCCCTATAAATTACAGCAACGATATTCTTTCGCAAGCATCTGCCGCTGTTGAACGATTGAATAATTGTTTGGGTAATATTGATTTCGCAGCTAAAAATGCACAAGGTGATTTGTCTGAAAGAGAAGCAGAAAGCATTGAGCTTCTCAAAGCAAAGAAGAACAGCTTTATCGAAGCGATGGACGATGATCTCAATACCGCCGATGCGATCGGATATCTCTTTGAAATGACCAGAGAAATCAATACTGTTATAACAAACGGCGCGTCGAAAGATTTTATTGATGCGGTTAACGAGATATATGTTCCGCTTTGTGATTTGCTCGGTTTCGGCAGAGAGGAATCCGATGTTGACGTTGCCTACATCGAAGAAATGATCGCAAAACGTACCGAGGCGAAGAAGGCGAAGAATTTTGCCGAAGCCGATGCGATCAGAAATGAGCTTCTTGAAAAAGGTATCGTCCTTGAAGATACCCGTCAAGGTGTTAAATGGAAAAAAGTTTAGAGTTTATCAAACGAAATTACAGCCCGTTGGTTCTCGCATATTTGGGTGATTCGTTTTATGAAACACTTGCAAGAGAATATGTTATTTCTGACGGTGATTGTGTTGTTTCGAAATTGAACGAGCGCATCAAGGACATAATAACAGCTGTTTCGCAAAGCAGATTGATAGGTTATATGTTGCCTTTGCTTGACGAGACCGAAACATGGTTTTATAAAACGGGCAGAAATGCACGTAATACGCATCACTCGCGAAGTGCTGAAGCGGTTGAATATCGCCGTGCAACGGGTTTGGAGTGCCTTTACGGATATTTTTATCTTTCCGGACGCACTGATAGGGCGAAGGAACTTTTGGAGATTGCTGTAAGGCAATCAGAAAGTGATATGGGGCAAAAACAATGATCGACCTTACTCAAAAAGAAAGAGAAGTTTACGAATATATATCCGTTTGCCTTGAAAGAGACGGTTATGCACCCTCGGTGAGAGATATTTGTGCCGCTGTCGGTATTAAATCCACCTCATCGGTGCATGAATATTTAAGACGTCTTTCTGAAAAGGGATATATTAAAAAGTCTTCGGGCAAAAGTCGTGCTTTGAAGATCGAAGGTAATTCGCAAAGCGAAAGTGCGAAGATGAAACGAGTCCCGATTCTCGGCAGAGTAACCGCCGGACAACCTATTCTGGCCGTTGAAAACTATGACGGATATGTTGATTTTCCCGCTACGATGGCTCGCGGCAAAGCGAATCTTTTTGCATTGCGCGTTATGGGAGAAAGCATGATCGAAGCAGGTATACTTGATGGGGACATCGTCGTTGTTGAAAGCAAACGCTATGCCGATGACGGAGAAATTGTTGTTGCGATGATCGAAGACGAAGCGACAGTCAAAAAATTCTATCGTGACAACGGCAGAATCAGGCTTCAGCCGGCAAACCACACGATGCAACCGATTTACGCAAGGGAAGTCACTGTTCTCGGAAAAGTAATTGCAAATTTCAGATTTTATTGATAGGTCTCTCCGCTATGATAAAATATGCCCAAATATTCAGTTGAATTATGTCAATATTTTTTTGAATTTGCTATTGACATATAGGTTTCATTTGTGGTATTCTATTCGAGCGGTTGCAGACATGATCCATTAGCTCAGCCGGTAGAGCACATGACTTTTAATCATGGTGTCCGGAGTTCGATTCTCCGATGGATCACCAAAAAGCCGAACACTGTAACGGTGTTCGGCTATTTTCTTAATTATAATCTTTTTTAGGAGTTATATCATGAGCAATACCGTAAATGTCGAAATTAAAATGGAAAACGGCGGAGTTATTAAACTTGAACTCTATAAAGAGATCGCGCCGATAACCGTTGACAATTTTGAAAAGCTTGTTAATGATAAGTTTTATGATGGTTTGATATTTCACCGCGTTATTGCCGGATTCATGATTCAGGGCGGCGACCCGACGGGCACAGGCATGGGCGGTCCCGGTCATCAGATCAAAGGCGAGTTCGCTTTGAACGGCGTTAAAAATGAACTCTCTCACAAAAGAGGCGTTATTTCGATGGCACGTTCGATGAATTACAACTCCGCAGGAAGTCAGTTCTTTATCTGCCATGCTGACAGCACCTTCCTTGACGGCCAATATGCCGCGTTCGGCAAGGTAACGGACGGCATTGAAACTGTTGATGAAATTGCTTCTGTATCAACGAATTTTAATGACAAACCTCTTGTTGAACAAAAGATTGAATATATAAGAATTATTTAATATCTTTGATTTGGGAATTTTAATATGTTAGAGAATTTCTTGCCGAGAATCAATTTTGATTCATACGAAGATTTCAAAACAAATTACAAAGTTAATATCCCCGAAGGTTTCAATTTTGCTTATGACGTTGTTGATTCATGGGCTGCGCAGGATAAAAATAAACCTGCATTGCTTTATTGTAACGATGATGGCATTCGTCACATGTACACCTTTGAGGATCTGAGAAAACTGTCAAATAAAGCGGCCAACTTTTTTGCTCAAAAAGGTGTGAAAAAAGGCGACCGCGTTATGCTTATGCTCAAACAAAGGCCGGAAGCATGGATATGCATTCTTGCTTTGTGTAAACTCGGTGCGGTTTGTATACCGGCCACTTTTCAACTTACCAAAAAGGATATAGTTTACCGTTGCAACGCCGCAAGGGTCAAGATGATCGTTGCAGTTGACGATGATAATATCCTCAAAGCGATCGAAGAATCTTTTGGTGAGTGTGAATCGCTCGTTGGTGTTGCTGTTGTCGGCGAGAAGATTCCCAATGGATATATCGATTTTCGTAACAGTTATATCGGATGTGCTGATGAATTCACACGTGTTCCCAACGATGTGAAGGATCCTATGCTTCTTTATTTTTCTTCCGGCACGACAGGCATGCCCAAAATGATTCTGCATAATTATGCATATCCAATCGGGCATATTCTCACGGCTAAATATTGGCAGCACGTTGAAGAAGGGAAACTTCATTTGACGATGTCGGATTCCGGCTGGGCGAAATTTGCATGGGGCAAAATTTACGGTCAATGGATCTGCGGCGCTGTCATTGTTGCTTATGACAACGAGAAGTTCAACGCAAAAAACACGCTTGAACTCATCCAGGAAATCAAGTTGACGACATTTTGCGCGCCTCCGACGATCTTCCGTTTTTTGATTAAAGAGGATATCGCACATTATGATTTTTCTTCGATCAAACATTGTTGCATCGCGGGTGAACCTCTTAATCCCGAAGTTTTCAATAAATTCAAAGAACTTACCGGACTTACTTTGACCGAAGGATTCGGTCAAACCGAAACTCCCGTCATTCTTGCGAATTACGACGGAATAGAGATAAAACCCGGTTCCACCGGAAAACCTTCGCCCGATTTTGATCTCGATATCGTTGATGAAAACGGCAACAGTTGCGAAGACGGTATTGTCGGAAACATTGTTGTCCGCAACCTTTCAAAGCATTATCCCGCAGGACTTTTCCAGGGATATCAGGAAGATGATGCCGCGAACGCAAAAGCGTTCATGAACGATTGCTATTACACCGGCGATACAGCATGGCGTGATGCAGACGGATATTATTGGTTCGTTGGCAGAAATGACGATGTTATTAAATGTTCCGGATACAGAATCGGTCCGTTTGAGGTCGAAAGTGCTCTTATGACGCACCCTTCTGTCCTTGAATGTGCGGTTACTGCGGCACCTGATCCTGTTAGAGGTCAGGTTGTAAAGGCGACTATCGTTCTCGCAAAAGGTTATACAGCGAGTGAAGAGTTAAAAAAAGAAATCCAAAACCATGTCAAAAAAGTCACAGCGCCTTATAAATACCCTCGGATCGTTGAGTTTGTTACCGAACTTCCCAAAACAATCAGCGGAAAGATTAAACGCTCAACGATTAGGCAAGGCGAGAACTGATGGATAGGTTATATTCAAAATCAGCATTGATTATTAAAGCGGCGTTCTGTGTTATCCTTGCGCCGCTTTATATGTTGTTGTCGAATCTTCTTTATATCGAAGACGGATTTCTTTTTATACTTGTGACGGTTATTCCCATCGGGTGTTTGTTCACTCTGCCGTTTTGGCTGACGGCATTTCACTTGCTGAAATATCGTGTTAAGAAAATCGGTAGGTTCATTCTTCTTGATGCGGCGGTTTGTTTGGCACCTGCTCTGATCAGCACTGTTTTTTGTGAACTTGTGTATGTTTTGATCAACGGAAAAACGGCTGCCGATGGTATTTTGACGATCATTTTCGCGTCAATATTCTTTATAATATCTTTGATATTCTGGCTTTTGTATTTTATTTCTTCAAGAATAAAATAAAACCGCTCTTAGCTGAGCTGGATAGAGCTACGGATTCCGATTCCGTAGGTCGGGGGCTCAAATCCCTTAGGGCGGGCCACGAAAGAATCCTCTTTTGTCTACCAAGACAAAAGAGGTTTTTCTTTTATTTCAAACACCTTCGGTAGTTAGAAACGTCCAACGGGGCATTTTTTTTGAATATGTATTGACAAGACTGTTACAACTGTATATAATTAGCATATACAGCATAAACAAAGGGTGATGACGTGAACATACTAATTGATAATAAAAGCGGGACACCGATTTACGACCAGATATATTCGCAAATCAAGAGCCAGATTATTAGCGGCACTTTAAAAGAGGATGAGGTGCTGCCGTCTATTCGTGGGCTTGCTAAAGATCTCCGCATCAGTTTTATTACCACCAAGCGTGCTTATGAAGAACTTGAAAAAGACGGCTTTATTTATACGCTTCCCGGCAAGGGGTGCTATGTTGCACCAAAGAATGTCGAACTACTTCGGGAAGAAAATTTAAAGAAGATTGAAGGACATATAGACGAGATCGTTAGACTCGCTGCTTCCTGTAATTTGAGCAAAAAAGATATTATTGAAATGGTTAATTTCAGTCTGGAGGAACAAGGATGAATGCACTTGAAATTAGAAATCTAACAAAATCATATCCCGGCTTTACGCTGGATAATTTGAATTTGACGTTGCCAAGCGGATGTATCATGGGGCTGATCGGAGAGAACGGTGCCGGAAAGAGTACCACGATCAAACTCATTCTTGATATGATCCATAAGGACAGCGGAAGCATTATCATCCTCGGAAAAGATAATACCTACAATATTCAGCTCACGAAGGAAGATGTTGGTGTTGTAATGGATGAGGTGGGGATTCCCGAATGCCTCACAGTAAAACAAGTCGGTAAGGTAATGAAAAACACCTTTCGCAACTGGGATGATGCGGAATATGCTCGTTTAGTACAGAAGCTTGCGTTGCCGGACAGAAAGCAGTTTAAAGAGTTTTCCCGTGGTATGAAGATGAAGCTGGGTATCGCCATAGCTTTATCTCATAATGCAAAATTGCTCATTCTGGACGAGGCAACATCGGGACTTGATCCTGTGGTGCGTGATGAAGTGGTTGAAATGTTTTGCGACTTTACAAGAGATGAAAACCACTCCATCCTTATTTCCTCTCATATTGTCAGCGATCTTGAAAAGCTGTGTGACTACGTGGCCTTTCTACACAAGGGAAAACTGCTTCTCTGCGAGGAGAAGGATCAATTACTTGCCGAGTACGGTTTGATACACTGCACTACTGAAGAATTGCACGATCTTCCGGCAGAGGCAATTAAGTATACGAAGGAAAATCCATATGGCATTGAAGTAATGGTGCGGAGATGCGCCGTGCATGCAGGTGTTAATATCAGTCCTATTAGCATTGAGGAACTGTTTGTGTTTATGGTAAAGGAGGCGAAATGAAATGAAAGGATTGCTACTCAAAGACTGGTATATGATGAAGAAGTATTGCAAATCGTATATCATTATCGCCGCTGCCTTTACTGTTCTTTCTCTTGCCAGCAAAGGCAATATGTTCTTCGTTTTCTATCCTTGCCTGTTGTGCGGTGTGATTCCGGTCAACCTGCTTGGATATGACGAAAGAAGCCGGTGGATGCAGTATAGTGGTACAATGCCCTATACAAAAGCGCAGCTTGTTTCTGCAAAATATCTGATAGGTTTACTTTCTCAAACTGCTATGCTTCTTGTGATGGGAATTGCACAGGGCATCAAGACAACTGTTAGCGGAGATTTTGTATGGAATGATTTTATCGTGCTTATGCTGATGATGCTGATTATGGCTACACTGACGTCGTCAATCTCGCTACCGTTCATATTCAAGTTAGGCGTTGAAAAAGGACGAACCGCTTATTATGTGATGATCGGTATGGTTTGCGGAGCAAGTGTTTTGGCATCGAGCTTCTTTAGAGGTCAATTTGTTGCTGAGGTTCAGCCTAATGCAATCCTCGCTGTCCTTGCTGTTATCGGTATCGGTGTATATGTTCTCTCGTGGTATCTATCGGTAGTATTCTTCAAAAAAAGAGAGATACAATAAGGTTAAAGCGCCACATTGCTGCGATCCCTCAACCTGTTTTACGTACCGTTTCACTTTCCTTTGCACCGTTATACTGCTCTTTCGCAAAAAACAAAAGGACTTCTTCGGAAGTCCTTTTACTTTATATTCACAGGGTGCAAAACGGTTTTAACTATTAGTTCATGCTCAATCGGGAAGAAAAAACTTTGTCTTATTCTTCTTCGGATTTGAATCTGTCGGGTAAAAATTCATCGGGGATATATTTATTCAGCGTCATGCGCAAAGTATCCAACGAGAATTTGCCGCCGACAAGAGTTGAAGCATGTGATTTTTCGTAGTTAGACACACCGTGTTCGGCGGCCAGTTCAGAAGTATAATCTTTGAGATAATAAATTTTGAAGTTTCTGTATCCGGTGTCGTTTGAAGCGACTTTTGATTCTTCTGTGTAATGAGTAACGGTAGGAATAAACATCGGCGCTTCGATCGAAACATCGCCGGTTTTAGCGTCTTTGCGGATGTTGAGTTCAAGCATGCCCGCAAGCATATTTTTGGCGTTATACATGCCCGAAACAAAGTTGCCGAGAGAATAAACAACCAGTGTTTTTGTTCCGTTTGAAGATGTCATCCATTCCATGGGTTGGATAACGTGAGGATGCATGCCGAGAACAACGTCAACGCCGAGTTCGCAGAACAATTCGGCATATTCAAGTTGCTCGCTGTTGGGACTGTAACTGTCTTCCCAACCCCAATGACAGGAAGCAATAACGATATCGGCCGCTTCTTTTGCCAGCTTTACCTGCTTTTCAACAAGCGGTCTGTTGAACGTAGGAATGACGAAAGTGCTGTTTTTGGGAAGAGGGATGCCGTTTGTGCTATATGTGTAGGCCAGAAAAGCGACTTTGATTCCTTCGCGTTCGATAACGGTGATATTGTTGGTTGATTCTTCATCGGGATAGTAACCGATAACTTCAACGCCGTTATTTTCGAAAACGTTGTTGCAGTTTTCAAGATATCTGGTGTCACCGGAATCGAGCATATGGTTGTGGGCAACATTAGCGACGTCGAATCCAAGGTCAACAACTGTGTCGGCGATAGCCTGCGGAGAGTTGAAGCAGGAATATCCGTGTATTGCGCCGCTTGTGCCGCCAACAAGTGTTTCTTGATTGATATATGCTATATCCGCATTGCTGATTTTATCGGCAACGTGCTCATAGATCTGTGAAAAGTCATATTCTGCGTTGTGCAGATCGGTGTATGAAGGAGTTGTACCGTTTTTTGCCGCGGCTCTGTTGATCGCATCATAAAAAACAGACGGATGAATGATGTTGTCGGGGCAAGCGAGGAAAGTGATTACGTTATCTTGTTCGGCTTCGCTAATGTCCGGTTTGGAAGAATCAACTTTTGAATCGGAATTGTTGTTTGAAACGTTGATTGATGTTTCGCTTGATTCATTTGATCCGTCTGAAAATTCTTCATTAAAAACACCGCATGCGGTTATTGTAGGAACAACCAATAAAACCACAAGGAGCAAGGCGATGAATTTTAAAAATGTGTGTTTTTTCATGTTATCTCCTGTAAAATATATTATTAAAAACAATTATAACTCTTTTTATTTAAAAATCAACATTATTCTTATAATAATATGTTAGGTTCTTTAATACTTGACAATTTTGTTGCGAAATTATATAATAAAATAAATAAATTAAGGAGATTTGTTATGAAAAAAGCGATTGGATTTATTCTCTCGGCTATAATAGTAATTTCATGTTTTCCTTTCGTCGTTTTTGCTGCTGAACCGGAGGTGATTTCCGGAAGCAGCGCAAGCCTTTTTTGCGACGGCGCAGATAGTGTTTCTATCGGAGGAATTAACGCTTCGGTCGGTTCGGACGTTGATTTTGAAGTCAATTTTTTTGCTTCTGACGCGTCCTCTGCATACAGCTTCATTTATCTGAATAACAAACAGATTGCGCCTTTGGTAAATGGCGAAAACGTTATTAAGTTAAATACCAAAGATCTTGCCGAAGGCGACAATGAACTTAAAATCGTTCTCGGCGTCTCCAATAAAACCTACAATTTCACAGATGTTTACGGAACTTATAACATCGATGACGTAACTTTTGAATCAGTTCGATTTAACGGTCTTGGTTTTGATAAACCCGCTAAGATGAAACTTTATATGCCCAAGGTTGGCGCTGCCGGTGTTACTGTTCAGCTTGCTGATTATTCTGACGGCATTTTGGTTGGCGATGGCTGGTTCCAGGATACAGGTCTCGGCGGAAGCACTCCTGAAACACCCGTTATGATCGGATATGTTTTCCGAAAACCCGAGTTGTCCGATGCGTTCATCGTTGATACAACAAAGATGAACGACGGTAAACAGGTTGCAGTTTTTTCAAAGGACGGCAAAACCGTCAGCGAAAAGGAATACATCGTTGACAACACCGCACCCAAAATCGAATTTTCTGTGGCTAACGGCGGTTACGTTTCGCGATTGGACAAGATCACTTATAAAACCAATGATATAACCTCTGTTGATTCTGCTTTGTACCTTGACGGTAAAGAGGTTTCTGACATCTATGCAAAGAATCTTTCTTTGGGAAATCATGTTGCGTATGTAATTGCAACCGACGCTGTCGGAAACACTTCTCGTACAACAGTTAATTTTAACGTCACGAATAAACTTTATAACATTTCCGTTAAAGACGATGAACTCACTATGTCTGTTTTGGGTGATGCTTCGCTTTATTCCGCGGAACTTTTAAAAGACATTCGTATGTATGAAAACCGCTACGGCGAATTTGATCAGGACTATCTTCGTTCTTCTGATGAAGTTTTGGTTTCGTTCAATAACAAAGCGGAACTGGTAACAAAAGCTATCGGAGACAGTGTTCCTTATCAGTCCTTTGTTATAAATACGTCGAAGGCAAAAGGCGAAGATGTTCTTGTTTCTTACACCGGCACGACAGGCAACGGTTCAGGCATTGTTTTGAAAGCTTGGAACTATAAAGATTCCTGTTGGGATATCATCGGAAAAACCGAAAGCGGAGTTCCTGTTACGGTTTCGGCGAACATTGAAAAGTATACATATAAAAATCGTATGAGAGTTAACGTTGCGCCCGATTTGGTATATAACGGAAGCAATACGATCATTTGGAACTCTGATACTCAATATTACTCTCGTTTCGATGATCTTAATGAATTTTATTATAAGATCTGCGAATATACCGTTGAGGAATATAAAGCAGGCAATATAGGGTATTATGTTCATACAGGTGACTTGATCGACCAGGCACACATGGGCGATGAAATTGCTCATTATGAATATCAAGTCGCTGATAAGGCACAGGATATTCTTGACGACGCGAATGTTCCTAACGGTGTTGTCAGCGGCAACCATGATATTTGTCACGAATCCGCTGATTATAGCTATTATTGGCAATATTTCGGCGAAGACAGATATAAGGATTTTGATTGGTACGGTGGAAGCCTTAACAATAACATGCACCATTACGACCTTGTTTCGATCGGTGCTCACGACTTTGTATTCCTTTATATCGGTAACTACAAAGAAGTTGAAGATGATACTGTTAACTGGGCGAAATCCGTTTGCGATGCTTATCCGAACAGAAACGTAATCGTTTGTACTCATGAATATCTTCTTCCTTCAGGAGAGTTTTCCTCTGACCGTTCAAAGGAAATGTGGGAAAAGATAATTGTTCCCAACGAAAATATTATCATGGTGCTTTGCGGTCACAACGAAGGTGTTTGTGATCAAATGCGTCGCGTTGGTGATAGCGACAGATACGTTCTTGAAATCCTTGCCGACTATCAATTTTCCGAACTTGGTGTCGGTCCTCAGCACGTGTTGAATGATTGCACTTGCGATGGCGAAGGTTTTGTACGTTTGATGTCCTTTAATGAAGCCGGTCAGGTTATCACCAATACATATTCTCCCGTTGCAGAAGATTATGGGGTTTATCCCTACAATTTCTTCCCGTCATATGCCGACAGTTTCGTATATGACCTTAAAATGGTTCCCTCGGGACGTTCGATTTGCACGAGCGAATTTAACGTTGTTTATGAATCTGAACACATCGGCAAGGTTGGCGACAAAGGCATTTCGCTTGAAAAATACGAAGCGTTTTATGCTGAGATCGAACGCGGCGGAGAAACTTATTTGTCGGAAGTTTACGTTTTGGATGAATATAAAGTGAATTATATTCCTGCATTGCGTAATAAATATACCGAACCCGAATATGAAAAGACATTGACCACGGGTTATGCAAACGTCAACGAAAACTTCCGTATGAACGAGAAGAACAAACGTCCCACTGATTCGTTCATTGATGTTGGGCTTGAACTTTTGCCGACGGATGCCGGCAAGTTGATCTATGCGTCCGGTAATACGGATTACACAACCGCTGTGAATGAGAACGGCGGTATCACACTTTCGCATTCCGAAACGGGCGATTCGAATTGGGTTACTTTGACTTATGAACCGAACGGAAAATCGGGAGTTAATATCGACACGAGTGAGTATGACCGAATCTATTTCGGCGTTACCGCGGATAAAAACACAAAGTGGAATGCATCTCTTGTATTTATAGGGCCCGAAGTCAATTTCGCGCGCACAAAAGAAGTTGCATCAATGTTCGGTTATGTTAATGCGTTACCGAGTGATATAACAGGCACTTGGAACGGATATATTGATCTTGAAGAACTCGGCATAACCGGTAATAAGACCGTGCTCGGGATTCACCTTGTTTCCGCAACACCGGGCGAGGAAATAACGTTTGATTATTTCTTCCTCGGCAAATCGGAAGGTCAAAAAGTCAGATTTATTACCGACGAAAAAACTATCGTGAGCTTCGAGGGCAAGGTTGGAGACAAAATCGAATTGATTGACGACCCCTTCAAAGTCGGATATACTTTTGACGGCTGGTATACCAAACAAGAGGGCGGCGAAAAAATAGACGGTCCTATTACCGTCAAAAATGACACGGTAGAAGTGTTTGCAAGATTCACGAAAAAAGCATCATCGGCGAGAGATGTTGAGACCTTCAACGAAGAAATCAACATCCAGCTTTACTCAGCCTTGAAAGTTATTCTTGTGGTCGCTGTTATAATTATTGTGGTTGCCGTTATTGTTATCGTTCTTCTTGTGAAAAAGAAAAAGAAAAAGGATAAAGCGAAATGAAAAAAGCGGTTGCTTTGGCGTTGATATTCTTTATGCTCTTCGCCATTAATTTGACGGTTTTGGGCGAGGAAGAATATGGCGCTGCGCTGAATATCGAATATGAAGTAAATTCATCAAATAATATTGTTGTTACAGCTTCTTTGCGCGATATTAAAGTTGAAAACGGCATATCACTTTCTGAATATGACATTTTCTACGAAGAAAAAGATCTGAAATTAGTTAACGTAAACGTTAACGTTCCCGATGAATGGTTGGCTTCGGTTTCCAGCGTTGATGATGTGAATTTTTCGCATCAAAAGTCGGACGGATATTATATCTGGTCGCTTGCCTCCGAAAAGCCGATGCTTGGCGTAAAAGAAGACGATCAAATTTCCATTTCGCTTGAATTCGAACCTTTGACAAAGAAAGAAACAGAAATCAAGTTCGATTATGTCCTTGTTACAAGTGATTATGAAAAAATCGTAAATGGCAAGGTTATGTACGATTTTGCACCTGTTTATACAAATGCGGCAAATATCAACATTGATCTTGATGACGTTACAACACCGGAAATTGATGTTAGCATTGAAGTTTCTTCGACCGATCTTTTGCCGTCGCCTTCGCAAACTTCAAATACAATTTCCGAAACGTCTGATGTTCAAAACGGAAACAGTTTGAACGGATTTGTTTCTATGCCGAATGTAAATAATTCGGATGTGAACCAAGATGACTCTTCTTCGTTTAATTCAACGTGGATCATAGTGATTACGATCGTTATGGTGGTTTTGGTTGCGGTTGTTGTTCTTGTGATTCTCCTCAAACAGGATACGAAAGGCAATAAAAATGTTTAAGTTTATCCGAGAAAATTCCGGAATTATTGTTAAGTTCATACTTACTCATGTCGTGATGTCGGTGCTTGGCATTATGGTTGGTTTAGCAGTCATTGTCATTGGCGGCGAATCGCAGGGTGTTGATATAATTTCTATCATCGCCGGTGTTTTTACTGTCGGTTTCATGTGCTTCATGCATTATGACGATATGTATTTCTTTGCTGTTAAAGAGGGAATACGTGTTCGTTCCGAAGGTGCGGAACTTGATCGATGGAAGGGCGTTAAAATTGTACTGATCGCTTATTCGCCGGTCATTTTGATCGGTGTCGTTACGTCGATCATTGACATTGCTGCGGGCGGAATTTTGAATGTTTCTCCGATTGCATTGTTGGTCTATTATGCAGTTCAAGGTAGTTTTCTTCCTTTCTATGTAATTCGCGAGTATCTTGGCGTTACCGGATATGTGCTTATCACTTTGTTGCCTGCTGTTATCAGCGGTATACTTGGTTATACGATCGGTTTTAAAGACAAAACACTTCGCGGTTTGTTTGGCATGAAGGTCAAACCGCCTTATGACGGGCCGCTCGAAAGAAAGCCCAAAAAAGAAAACAACAAAAACGAAAAGTAATAATTTTTTGATCGGATCGCATATAATCTTACAAAAATATTTGTGAGGTTAATATGCGTTCTGATTTTAAAGAAGCGAAAATCAGTTTGAGCCTGATTGCATTGATTTTAGCATTGTCGATTGTTTTCTATTTCTTTGTTTCGATGTTTACTTCTATGGGTTACGAAGGATATCGTAAAGCAAAGGCGTCAAATGCATCGAATGCATTTGATAAAAATGAAAGTCAGATCGTCGTTATTGACGCAGGTCACGGCGGGGAAGATCCGGGTGCAAATGAGAACGGTTTGCTTGAAAAAGACTTGAATCTTGAAATTTCGGTTGCTCTTGGCGAATTACTCAATGCCTGTGGTTATCAAGCGGAACTGACTCGCGAGGATGACCGACTTCTTTACAAATCGGGCGAGGAAAACAGAAAAAAGTATCATGATCTGAGAAATAGGGAAGATTTTGCCAATAAATTTGATCGATCGATTTTTGTTAGTGTTCATATGAATAAATTTCCGCTTTCATACTGTAAAGGATTGCAAACGTTTTATTCTGAAAACAACCCAAAAAGTTTTGATTTGGCAAATATCGTTCAGGAAAATTCTCGTTTGCTTCAACCCGACAATAAAAGAGAAGTAAAATCAGGAAACGAAACCATTTATTTACTCGAAAACCTTGAAATGCCCGCGGTTCTTATCGAATGCGGATTTTTGTCAAATCCCGAAGAATTTGCCTCACTTTCAGATGAAGATTACAGAAAAGCCCTTGTATTAACACTTTATTGCAGTATTTCAGAATTTTTGGAGAACAGTCAATGAAAACCGAGTATATTTGTGAAAATTGCGGCTATGTCGCGTCGAAGTGGTATGGGAAATGTCCTCAATGTTCCGAATGGAATACATTTTCCGAACATGAAAGCGTTGCAACTGCGCCCGTGAAAACAAAAAAAGCGAAACCTAACAACTCGGTTTTAACGAATGAACCAAAATCTTGTCGAATCAAAGATATTTCTTTTTTGGAAAAGGAACGAACAAGCACCGGTATCGGAGAATTCGACCGTGTTCTCGGGGGCGGCATCGTTTCGGGATCAGTCGTCTTGCTTTCGGGCGAACCCGGAATAGGGAAGTCAACTTTGCTTTTGCAAATTTGTAAAGAGCTTGGTGAGCATGGAAGGGTTTTATACATAACCGGAGAAGAATCTTCTGCACAGATAAAAATCAGATGCAGAAGGCTCGGTGTGGAGCATGATGAAGTTTTTGTTCTGAGCGAAAATAATATTGATGATGTAATCGGCGAAATAAACGCAATTCGTCCCGAGGCTGTGATAATCGACTCGATTCAAACGATGTATGATGATAGTTACCCCTCGTCGCAAGGAAGTGTTACTCAAGTCAGACAATGCGCTCTGCGATTGATTAGTAAAGCGAAAGAAGACGGCGTTTCAATGCTTCTTGTCGGTCATGTTAATAAAGAGGGAGCCATTGCAGGCCCCAAGGTGCTTGAACACATGGTAGATGCCGTCCTGTATTTCGAGGGCGACAAACAACATGCATATCGCATTGTGAGAGCCGAGAAAAACAGATATGGGTCGACAAACGAAATAGGCGTTTTTGAAATGTGCGAGGACGGACTTGCCGAGATTGAAAAACCCTCCGAGATGTTATTGTCACAGCGCCCGAAAGGCGTTCCCGGCAACTGTCCGGTTTGCGTTATCGAAGGAAGCAGACCTATTATCGCAGAAGTACAATGTCTTGTCACGCCAACGGTTTATCCTTCTCCGAGAAGAATGTCCTCCGGTATTGATTACAATCGTACCGCGCTGTTGCTTGCGGTTTTGGAGAAACGGCTCGGTTTGAAATTTTCAACCCAAGATGTTTATGTGAACGTCGCGGCCGGTATGCGATTGATCGAGCCCGCTTGTGATGCCGCTTGTGCAATGGCGATGATTTCTACATATAAGAACGTTACGATGCCGGATGATTTGATTGTGTTCGGCGAAATCGGTCTTGCCGGAGAATGCAGATCGGTTGCCAACACGAGTCAAAGGGTTAACGAGGCCGCGCGTTTGGGATTTAAACGTGTTGCATTGCCGTATCGCTCGATAAAATCACTGAATACTCCGAGTGGTATCGAGTTAATCCCGATCCGGAGCGTGTTTGATCTGCTCAAATTGCTTTGTGACTGATGTTCACAAATTGTTCATAAGCGAGAGGCGTGTATGCAGGAAAGATATTGTGAACCTAATTTGGTAAAAACGAGATTGCGCAGGGCATTCGTTTCTCAGTTGATGCCTGAACAACTTGTGTCAGAACTGAATGATCTTGGCATAATCACATACAAACTCGGAAAATCCACTAATATGAGTAGCGAATTGGCATATCATCCGGATATCCTTTTGAATAACTTTCGTAAAGGACTTTGGCTTTGTGAAAGCAATGCGGAATATCTGCCTGATGAAATCAGCAGATCGATTTTCAGAGAATCGGAAACGGAACTTTCGGATCTGTATCCGTTTGATTGTCCTTTTAATAATCTCCAATTGTATAAAACTTTAATCTGCGGAAAAAATGCGGATTATCTGATCAAAGCGTATGCTAAATATGAAGAAATGCGTATATTGTACGTGCCGCAGAATTATACAAAATGTTGCTGTGCTGTCGTTAATGAGAACGCGGTTATAACATCGGATTATTATATAGGAAAAACGCTTCGGCTTAACGGATTTGATGTTCTGACGTTGAATGATACAGACGAAATCGGATTAAGAGGATTTAGTCACGGTTTGATCGGCGGCTGTTCTGTCAGTATATCAAAGACAATGTTGGGATTCACAGGTGATCTTAATAAATACAGATATGGAAACGATATAAGAGATTTTTGCAGTAATTACGGAGTTGACGCAATTTCGTTGTCAAATGAGAGTCTTTATGATTATGGCGGTGTATTGCCGATATCGGAAATGATTCCGTACGGAGAAGATATTGAAGAAGAATTTATAATTTAAATGCAAACGAAAAACCAGGCTTTTTTCAATTAAAGCCTGGTTTTTGTTTTTATCCATTCCCCATATTGTATAAAATTTTTATTTTATACAATAGGTTCAAAGTTTGGACTGGGGAACTTGTATATTCTCTTTTTGGGTGTCAAAAGATATCAACCCCGATGAACAAACATCGGGGTTGAATTTTGTATTGATTATCCTCTGTCAATAAATACAGGTTCGTCGGTTGACCAAGGGTCTTCGGGCTTTTCTTCCGGGTGGTCTTCATAATAAGGATCAATTACATATCGTTTTACAACCGGATATGCACAGTATACTCCCAAATATGTGAGGAATGAAAAGACGAACATGCATAATAAAACTATTGAAAATTGAGGCAGGATTATAAAAGCATAGAACAACGCTGCAATAAATATAATCGCGCCGATCAAACCAATGATATTCCTTTTGAAGCCGAGCACGGTCAGAAGAAACGAGTTTTTTATGATCTTCCAAATTGACATCTTACATGTAACAAGTTGAATATACATATAAAAACGCATCACGTAATAAACAAGTGCAAAAAGTATTGATGCATAGAAGAATACAAGGAAAATGAACTCGTTGTTTGATTCAACGCCGTATGCAATTATATCATATACGAGCAGACAAATGACTATCGCGTCTAAAATCCCGATGACTATTCCCTGCCGAATGTTCTTTTTAATAGCATAGAAGTAATCGTGCCAAGTGTCGATATATTCACCGATACATACGTTGCGCATGTTATAGACCATGCCGATCGTCGAAACACCGAACGTGAAAATGAGCGTTGCTGCCGAACCGATCATTATTTTTGAAGCTAAGGAAACGACAACTTTATCGGCAGATGCACCGAAAATGCCGAATAATGAAACGGTCGCGGGGGATGCATCGTTCATTAATGCATTACTTACCTGCGGATAAAGCGGGTTTGCGGCGGCATCTGTGCTGCCGTTGAGGATGCCTGACAGGCCGAACAAAGCAACAAAGAAGAAGATGTTGCATAATGCGAAAATGAAGTTTGTGGCGGAAAACTTCCCTAGCCTCATTTTCATCAAACGAAAGAAGAAACCAAAACCGAGTTTTTTGTCAAACTCGACTTGTTTCTTTGTGATACCTTTCCCGTTCTTTTTGTCACCGGAAAAGAAATCATAAAGTTTTCCCATAAAATGACCTCATGCACGCGGATGGAATTTGATGTAACTTGTCTTCATCTTATCTTTAAGGAACTGCGCATAACGCTGTGTGGAAGCGATATCGGAATGACCGAGAATAACCTGTATGTCATGAATATCCGCCCCGTTTTCAAGCAAATGCGCCGCAAATGAATGCCTTAATGTATGGGGCGTTATCGTTTTGGTTATGTTCGCACTTTTTGTATATGCTTTTAAAATCTTCCAGAATCCCTGACGCGTCATTTTTTCGCCGGTAACGTTCACGAAAAGCGCTTTTTCGCGTTGATCGGTAACGAGTAGTTTTCTCGATTTTTCAAGATACAATGAAACCGCTTTTGCGGCGATAGGATAAATCGGGATGAACCTCTCTTTATCTTCGCTGCCGCAACGAATAAATGATAATTGCAAGTTGACGTCGTCTAAATTCAAATTTATCAGTTCCGAAACCTTAATGCCGGTTGCGTAAAGAATTTCGAGCATCGCTTTGTCGCGCATGCCTTTGATATCATTCACATTAGGTTGCGAAAGCAATGTCTCAACTTCTTTAGAGGAAAGAACCATAAGTTCTTTCTTTTCTGTTTTGTCGTTATGAACTGCTTTTGCAGGATTTGTTTCGCAGACGCCGGTCGAAATCAAAAACTGAAACAATCCGCGCATGGAAGAAAGCGTTCTGCTGACAGAGGGCGAAGAAAGACCGCAAGAAGCGAGGTGAGCCTTGAATTCGGCAACAACATCTGAATCTACATCAGCAAAATCATCAATGTTTGCAACGGCAGCATAATCAACAAACTTCTGCAAATCTCTTTTGTATGCCTGCAAAGTGTTATCAGATGACTTTTTCACATCGGAAAGATAACTGAAATAATTATTAAGTTGTGATGTGAGCGTGTTCATTTTTTCACAACCGGTCATCTTTTACTATCCTATCATTAAGTGATTAAAAAGTATATCAAAGCTATAAAATAAAGAAATGTTCAAAAAGAATAAAACAGTTAAATATATTAACGACAGCTTTAATTTGAAGTTATTTGAATTAAAACCCACAAATGAAATCGAGCCATAAAATATCTCGGTCGAAAGCAAAAGACCGAAAAAAGAGATGAATGCCAGCGTTAGCACGGCGGCGATCAGGCGCCAACCTGCGAACGATATGTTTCCGAACAAAACCGAATATTGGAAAATACCGCAAACCGTCGCAATCAAAGCATTTAACAAAAAAGGGACGGCTCTTCCGAAAACGGAAAATCCCGAAAGCGCCGAAATAAACATGACGAGTACAAAGAAAAACAGGAAATACTCGCTGTTATAAACTTTGTGTATGAAAAGACACAAAAACTGCAAATTGGCGGAAAGCATCACACCGAGGAATAGGAATAGTAAATACTCGATTGTGAAAATCATGTATTCCCTTTTCCTTGAAATAAAACAGGCTCGGCTGAATTCCGAAAAACGGTTTCTGTATTTCTTATAAATATCAAATAACGTTCGTTTTTCTTCGGGCGGGACATATATAGTTAAAGCGCGAATATCGTTGTCCACATTCATTATAATCACCGTTTAAGGTATATGCGAACAACATAGAGATAATTACAATTCGTCGGAAATTTCGTTTGCGCGTTTTGTACACGCGTTCATGGCGCGCGAAACGGCGCCGGAAAAATCATCATTTTCGAAAGAATTAAGAGCGGCGAGTGTGGTGCCGTTGGGTGAAGCTACGTTCTTGATAAGCGTATCAATAGACTCGTCACTTTTTTCGATCATGGTGACGGAACCTTTGATGGTTTTTAAAATCAAAGGAAGAGCAACCGATCGGTCAATTCCCTGCTCAACTGACGCATCGAGCATTGCTTTGACAAAAAGATAAACGTAAGCAGGAGATGACCCATGAACCGAAATGATAGGATTCATCAGAGCCTCGTCAATAACAGCAACATGCGCTATCGCGGACATTGTTCTGCAAAACAGTTCAAAGTCCTTGGCAGAAACCAAATCATTCTTAGATACGGCGAGAACACCCTCACCGACGAGGATCGGAGTGCTTGGCATTGTTCTGATGACAGGAACATCTCTGCCGCATGCGTTTATAATATGATCGATAGAAACAGCGGCGGCAAATGAGACCAAAATACTTCTGTCGAGAAGACCGTCGATTTCGGATAACTGTTTAACGACACTTTTTACAACGTTGGGCTTTACTGCAAGAAAAATAATCTGAGCATCTGTTGCGGCATCAAAAAGATCGGTTGATGTTTTGATATTAAAAGATTTGAATTTTTCCAATTGCAACTCGTTGATATCGAAAACGGTTATGAACTCAGCGGGCACCGCTTTGGAAGATACAAGACCGCACGCCACGGCTCCTGCGATATTTCCGCCTCCGATAAACAGCATTTTTTTATATTGTGCTTCGGTTCGCGGCATATTATGTACCTCTCATTCCGCAGTCGTGCATTTAATATAATAATACAAAAACCTCTTTATTTCAATAGATTACAAGAAATATTTCAAAAATTGTTCATTATGCACATTAATTATGTAAACATGATTATGTAAACAACACAAACTGCGCGATATTTAGTGCACATGATGCGTCTCGGGCCTATATATTGTTTTTTGCGCTTTTTGTTTTTGTTATAATATTTGATTAAAATTGCAAAAATAGCAATTTGCACAAATGAGGCGGATATTTATCGTTCTACTTTTTTATTGAATATGTTTCCTTTTGGTGATATAATGCTTTATGTAACAAGACAACGAATTTTATTGTTGTTCTTATTTGATTTTAAAGAGGAACTTATGCGAGAAATTATTGTAGGAAAAAATGACGCCGGTCAAAGATTGGATAAATTCCTTACAAAAAAATATAAACATCTTCCCTTCTCTATGATGTATAAGTTAATCAGAAAGAAGAAGATCACTGTTAACCGTAAACGAGCGAAAGAAAACCAGATTCTTAACGAGAGCGATCTTATTCTGATTTTTGCGCCCGATGATCTTTTTTCCGAGAAAGCTCCGAAGCGCTTTAACTCGAAAGGAAAAATCAATGTCGTTTATGAGGACGAAAATATCATCATTGTTGATAAAGAAGAAGGGTTGCTCGTTCATTCGGACACAGATGATGAAGATGATACTCTCATTGATAGAATAACCACCTATTTGATTTCAAAAGGTGAGTTTATTCCGGAAGAAGAAAACAGTTTTTCTCCCGCGCTTTGTAATCGTATTGACAGAAATACCCAAGGGCTTGTCATCGCCGCAAAAAATGCGTCGGCGTTACGCGAAATGAATGATATTATCAAGCAACGAAAGGTAAGAAAAACATATCTTGCGGTCATTCACGGCGTTTTAAATCCAAAGGACGGTGAAATCAAACTTCTTCTCGAAAAGGATTCAAAAGAAAATCTCGTGCGAGTTAGAAAGCAAGCTACTTTATCTTCGAAAACCGCCGTCACCAGATACAGAACAGTTGACGTTGCCAGAGATAAGTCCCTTTCGCTTTTGGAAATAGAGTTAGTCACCGGAAGAACACATCAAATTCGAGCTAGTTTCGCTCACATAGGTCACCCTTTGCTCGGTGACGGAAAATATGCCGTTAACAAGAAAGATCGAGAAATGGGTTACAAATCACAGGCGCTTTGTGCCTATTCTCTTGAATTTATCGATTGTAAAAAATATGACACACTCGGTTATCTGCAAGGGCTGTATATTACGGCAAACAAACCCGATTTTTTAAAATTATTTTAACGAAAAAAAGAACCGCTTTTGCGGTTCTTTTCTTATTAAAGTTCGTTTTTAATCAAGTCATCATAACTTTCGCGTTTTATTACCAACTTTTCGATTCCGTTAAAAATCGAAACCATTGCAGGTTTAGGAACGCGGTTATAATGCGAAGCCATTGAATAGTTATAAGCGCCCGTAACGGCAACCGCCAAAATGTCTCCGCGTTCAAAACGCTGAATAAGCATATTTTCTCCGATAAGATCGCCGCTTTCGCAGCATCTTCCTGCAACAGATGCGGTGTATTCCCTTTCGGAGTTGGCTTTGCTTGCGTTATAAACGGTGTATTTTGACTGATAAAGAGCATAACGAGGATTGTCGCACATGCCTCCGTCGATGCAGACGTAATTCTTATAGCCCTTAATCTCCTTTACCGACCCCACTGTATAAAGCGTCATGCCGGCATCGCCGCAGATATAACGACCCATTTCAAATAGGAAAACGGGACGATATAATCCTCTTTCATCAACGAGTTTATCAAGCTCGTTTTTGATCTCGCACATGATATCGTCAATCTCAATAACGGGATCTTCTTCTGTATAGCGAACGCCGATTCCCCCGCCGAGATTGATTTTGCTGAATGTGACACCCAACTTGTTCTTAACTTCGAGAACAAAATCGAGCATAATTTTTGCGGCATCGGTAAAAGGAAATCTATCGAAGATCTGACTGCCGATATGGCAATGTATGCCTTCTAGCACCAGGTTTTTGCATTTCGATGCGGCTTCCACAAACTCGATTGCCTGACCGGTTTCGATAGCAACCCCGAATTTGGAATCGACACTTCCGGTAACAACCGCGCGGTGCGTGTGAGGGTCGATGCCGGGAGAAAGGCGAAGCAAAATGCTTTGAGTTACTCCGCGTTTTTCGGCTTCGTTTTGGATAAAAAAGAGTTCATCAAAATTGTCAACAACGAAACCGCCGATTCGGCTTTCAAGAGCATAAATTATCTCTGCTTCTGTCTTGTTATTTCCGTGGAAATAGATTTTTTCGGCCGGAAATCCAACGCTCAACGCGGTAAAAAGTTCACCGCCGGAGACAACATCGGCACCGAGCCCTTCATCATTGATGATTCGGTAGATATCTTTATAACTAAGCGCCTTACTGGCATAAAGAGGGAGACTCTCTTTGCCGAAATGTTTTTCAACAGCCGTTTTGTATTTACGGCAGTTGTCCCTGATTTTGTTTTCGTCGGTCAGATATAACGGTGTACCATATTTTTTCGCAAGCGAAACAACGTCAACGCCCGAAAAAGTAAGGTGTCCGTTCTCTGACACTGAAATATTATCGTGAAGCATCTGTTCCTCCGATGGACATATCAATTATCTTCTGCCAAAGCGCATCTCTACCAATTCCCTTCACAGATGAATAAAGAAGCACTTCGGTATTGCTGCGCAAAAGGCCGCTTGACAGCAGTTTTGAGCAAGCTTCATTAAGTTGTGTTTTATTGAGCTTATCACATTTTGTTGCAACGATCATATAAGGCAATCCATAATGATCAAGATAGCTCAACATCATCTTGTCATCTTCCGTAATGCCGACACGGATATCAATAAGTTGCAAAACGTATGTCAAAGAAGCATTATCAACGAAATAATGCTCTGTGAGCGATGACCATTTGCTGATATCGCTTTTTGCGCGACGTGCGAATCCGTAACCGGGAAGGTCAACCAAAAATAGTTTGTTATCCACTTCATAGTAATTGACCGTTATAGTCTTACCGGGCTCTGAAGAAACTCTTGCAAGTTTCTTTCTGCCGAGCAAGGAATTGATGAGCGAACTCTTGCCGACGTTGGACCGTCCGACAAAAGCCACTTGCGGGATTCCGCCTTTTATCAGTTGCCAAGGCAAACCTGCACTGATTTTCAGATCGGTTTTATGGAGATTAACTCCGCCAAAAGACATTTCCATGATTATTAATTCAATGCAATCTTGAACACTTCCGAAATGTGTCTGACAGGAATAAATTCAAGTGCGTTTTTAACCTCCGAATCAAATTCATCAATATCAGGTAGATTTTCAAATGGAATGATTACTCTCTTCGCGCCGCATTTAAAAGCTGCCATGGATTTTTCTTTCAATCCGCCGATTGCCAGAACACGGCCGGTCAAAGTGATTTCTCCCGTCATACATACGTCGCGTTTCACACTCCTTTGGCTTAATTCGCTGACGATTGCGGTTGCGATCGTTATGCCTGCTGACGGACCGTCTTTCGGTATCGCTCCTTCGGGAACGTGGATATGAATATCGCGGTTTGAATAAAACTCAGCGTCAACGCCCAATTCATCGGAATGCTTTCTGATATAACTGACTGCCGCTTTTGCGCTTTCCTTCATAACGTCGCCAAGGTGTCCCGTAAGTTCCAGCTTTCCGTTACCTTTCATAGAACTGCACTCAATTCGAAGCATGTCACCGCCGAGATATGTCCATGCAAGACCGTTGACAATACCGACTTCGTCAGAATCGTAGATCTTATCCGGAATAAACTTCGCGGGGCCGAGCATCGAACGCAGTTCGGCAAGGTCAACATTGACTCGTTTTTCGCCTTCTACGATACGTTTTGCACTTTTGCGACACACTGATGCTATCTCGCGTTCCAAGTTTCTGACGCCGTTTTCGCGCGTGTAGGAGGTTATCAACGCCTTGATTGTTTCAACAGTAAATCTGCATTGTGATGACTTCAAACCGTGAAGTTTAAGTTGTTTGGGAATAAGGTGATTTTTTGCAATTGCAAGTTTTTCGTTATCCGAATAGCTGTCCATTTTGATAACTTCAAGACGGTCAAGCAACGGTGCGGGAATCGTTTCTGTTGTGTTTGCGGTTGCAATAAACATGCATTCCGAGAGATCCACAGGAATTTCAATGAAATTATCACGGAACGCACTGTTTTGCTCAACGTCAAGCACTTCGAGCATTGCGCTCGTGGGATCGCCGTGAGAATCTTTTGTGAGTTTGTCAAGCTCATCAAACAGAATAACGGGATTAGAAGTGCCGGCGAGTTTCAGTGCGTTAATTACGCGACCGGGCATCGAGCCGATATATGTTTTTCTGTGTCCGCGTATTTCTGCTTCATCTCGAATTCCGCCGAGCGAAATCCGAACGAATTTCCTGTTGGTCGCTCTTGCAATCGACTTCGCGATCGAAGTTTTGCCAACACCGGGAGGGCCGACAAGGCAAAGGATCTGTCCTTTAAGATCCGGTTTTAACTGTTTAACGGCAAGGAATTCAAGAATACGATCCTTAACTTTTGTGATTCCGTCATGATCTTTATCTAAAACGCGTTTTGCGGCGTTTATATCAAGTCTGTCCTTGCTTTTTTTGTCCCAAGGCAGTTCGAGACAGGTCTCGATATAATTGCGAATAACCGTTGCCTCAGGCGTTCCGAAGGGCATCTTCAAAAGTTTTGAATTTTCCTCGATTAACTTTTGAGCGACATCATGCGGAAGATCGGCGGCTTTGATTTTCGCAGAATATTCATCACCATCGTCGATATCATCGCCATTTCCCTCTTCACCGAGTTCATTGCGAATTGCACGCATTTGTTCTCGAAGATAAATGTCACGTTGTTGTTTTTGGAGATTAAAGCGAACCTTTTGATGAATACTGTTTTCCAAATTGAAAATTTCAATATCTTTTTCAAAAATCTCACAAAGTTTGCGGATTCTCTTAACGGTATCATATTCTTCAAGAAGTTCTTTTCTTTCTTCGAAATTAACGACAAAATTACTGGCTAGAAAATCGACGATGTGCGAGGAGTCGCTGATTTTCTTCACTTCATCAATAATTTCCTCAGAGGGTTTCTGAACGTAATTCAGATATTCCGAAAAAACATCGTAAAGTTCTTTTGTAGCAATGCGTTCTTGCGTAAAAGAACTTGCCCTTCTCCTTCTTCGTTCGGCAACCGAACAAAGAATAATATCTTCAGTGATCACGATGTCTTCACGATCTGCGCGGCGAATACCTTCAACAACGACTTGGATCCCGCCGTCTTTTAAACGAGCGGAATGAACAACGCGCGCAATAACACCGGTCTTCATCAAATCGCCTTCGGTCGGAGCGATGACAGAAGGATCATGCTGAGGAACAAGAAACAGCGGTTCATCAGTGCTTTCAGCGTTCTTCAATGCATTGACAGAAGGTTTTCTGCCGATCTCAAAACTTGCGGTTGTACCGGGAAATATAACGATCCCCCGCAACGCAATTGTATTTAAAAATTTGGTTTCTGTTTCAGAAGTAAATGTCATGTTTTCTCCGTTATTTGCCGAGCGATGCCGCCCCGATAATGCCGGCGTCGTTTCCGAGTTCTGCGGCTTTTAAAATGGTTTTCTTATCACTATGTCTTGAATATTGTTCGCGTTCGAGAATCTCGCGCAAAGGCGCAAGAAGATTTTCTCCCTGTTTGCTGACTCCGCCGCCGATCGTTAAAACTTCCGGCTGGAAAATGTTTACGAAATTAACAATGCCCGCACCGAGATAATCAACAAATCTGTCAACGATTTCCTGACCGGATTTATCTCCCTGCTGCGCTGCGTCAAATGCAGTTTTTCCTGTCACGTTCTTGATATCTCCATCACAAAGGCTCCACATGACAGTATCGCTGTCTTCAAGCATTTTTTCTCTTGTCATTTTCATCAAAGCGGTTGCAGATGCATAGCATTCAAGGCAGCCTTTACGGCCGCATTCGCAATCAGCACCGTTTTTTTCAATGACGATATGACCGAGTTCGCCGCCCGAGAAGTTGCAACCCGAATAAACTTTGCCGTTTATGATTATACCGCCGCCGACTCCTGTGCCAAGGGTAACACAAATTGAATCCTTGCACCCTTTTGCCGCACCGAAAGTGGCTTCGCCTTTCGCAGCTGCATTTGCATCATTTTCTATGTATATTTTTTTAATACCTGTTTTTTCGGTAAGTTTTGCCGCGATCGGATAATTCAAAAAAGGAAGACTTGATGCATAAATTATCACACCTTTTTCCTGATCGGCGCTGCCGGGCGATGCAATACCTGCATATTCAATATCTTCAACTTTAAGACCGGCATCGGAGATAACCTTCAAGCACAGCGCCGCCATGTCGTCAATTATTCTGTCTCCGCCTTGGTTGCGAACGGTAACGCAAGTGTCTTTGTGAAGTATTTTGCCGTCATCATCACAAACGCCTGCTTTAATCGACATTCCGCCGAGATCTATTCCGAGATAATACATAATATTCTCCTTGATTTTATTCAAAAATACCTGCTTGTTCTTTTAATCTTTTATCGAATTCTTCTGCGGTATTATAACCCATTTTTTTAAGTCTGTGGTTCATCGCAGCGATTTCAATAATTACCGCAAGGTTGCGTCCGGGTTTAACGGGAACCGTGATAGAAGGGATTTTTATGCCAAGAATCTCCGTGAACTCCGAATCCAAACCGAAACGGTCGTAAAGTTTTCCCTGTTGCCAGTTTTCAAAATTGATAATCAAATCAATTTTTTCGGATTCCTTGACAGAACCCATGCCGAAAATTCGCTTTACATCAACAATCCCTATGCCTCTTAATTCGATATAATGCCTAATCAGCGCAGGTGCACTGCCGACTAACGTAATCGCGGACACCTTTTTGATTTCGACAGCATCGTCTGCGACAAGTCTGTGACCGCGCTTGACAAGCTCGACAGCAGTTTCGCTTTTACCGATGCCGCTGTCGCCCAAAATCAAAACGCCTTCGCCATAAACTTCAACGAGAACACCGTGTTGCGTAATGCGTTCTGCAAGTGAAACGCTCAACCCCGAAGATATTGCAGCCATTAAAACAGAAGTGGATTTTTCGGCAAGGAACAAAGGTGTTTTACTTTCTGTCGCCGATTTTAAAAGCTCCGGAAAAATGTCCAGAGATGTTGTAACGATAACCGCCGGAACGTTATATGAGAAGAATTTCTCTAGCGAAAGCTTGCGGGATTCCGGAGAAAGTGATGCAAGATAGCTGTGTTCCATGTTACCGATAACTTGAATACGTTCGTTTTCAAAATCGGTAAAGAAGCCTGCCAACGGCAAACCGGGTCGGCTCAAATCGGAGCGATAAATGAGAATTTCTTCATAATTTTCAGGCACATATATCGGTTGAAGATTATGAATGCGAGCAATTTCAGAAAGCTTAATGCTATATTGTTTACTCTGCATTTTCGTTTATATCCTCCTGTTGATTATTTTGAATTCCTTTTGAAAGTTTTTTATATAACAAAAATTCATTAAAATGAAATGCGGCAATCAGAAACAGAACAATTGTGATCGGAATTACAATCGAGATAACGGCAATCGGATCACTTTCTCCGAAAAAGTGAGTCCAGATTTTAAAATAACCATTCAAAACGTCGATCATATAATTTCCGATTCGTTTAAACAGGTTTAAAAGTGCATATAAAATGCTGGTAGATCTGCTTAGTGACAGATATGAAGAAATGCGACCGTCGCCTGCTTGTCCAAGGCGTTCAAGTAACTTTATCGAAAAGATATGATAACCAACAAGAAACGATCCACACTGCGCAAAGAAAAACGTATAAATAAATCTCCAAAAGTGATACAAAGCGTTCTTTTTAAAAACTTTGTTATCAAGTTCAATGCCCTCGTTTTCGGACACAAAATATACCCAATTGTTATCAGAAACCAGTGGTTTAACACCTGAATTCAAACGCGATTTGAAATAAATCTGAGCGTCGTTGCTCTGAGGCGAAAAGTCTAGATGTTCTACAGAATATTTATATTTATGTTCGTCCGATTTTTCAAAATGATATCTCGAATCATTGATTTTTGTCAGCAAATGCCCGCTTTCGCCAAGCTCATTAAGCCATTGACACTCTTTATGTTTTGAAAAAAACACTTTGAAAAACTTAACTTCCATCAACCTCGCCTCCTTAAACACTTATTATATATTATTTATATATAATTGTCAATTAAAATGACGATAAATGATATGTATCTACAACGATAAAAACTGTTAAAACCACTTGAAAAAGATAGGAAATTATGATATAATCCAACAGATGAGATATGAAATATGGCCATACTAGTCGGGGAGTTAGCGGTGCCTTGTACCCACAATCCGCTACAGTGGGGGCGAAAGCTCTTTGAGGGCCCTGTTTGTGTCGCCGCGCCGCAGGTGCCTTGCCGAGAGGCGGGTCTTTGCGCAATTCGTACCTGTGAAATATGTCAGGTGGGGAACCAAGCAGCATTAAGCAGACCTACGGATGTGCCGCAAGGGTGCCTGTCTTGAGAGGACCCTTCGGTTTCCGGATGTAAGCAGTGTTCGAGATGAGATGTATGGTCATATTTTGTATCTCATGATTTTTAGGAGGTGTATGAATGTATTTATCGCTTTACAGAAAGTGGCGTCCAAAAAATTTTGACGAAATCAGCGGACAAGAGCATATTACCTCCATTTTAAAAAAGCAGTCCGCAAACAACAGAGTTTCTCATGCATATCTATTTTGCGGCACCCGCGGTACAGGAAAAACATCGTCAGCAAAGATTCTTGCCAAAGCGGTTAACTGCGAAAATCCGATCGACGGCAACCCCTGCAACATTTGTTCATCATGCAAAGCAATTGATTCCGGTAGCGCAACCGATGTCCTCGAAATCGACGCAGCGAGCAACAACAGGGTTGATAATGTACGCGATCTGCGCGATGAGGTTGTTTATCCGCCGTCTGTTTTGAAAAAAAGAGTTTATATTATCGACGAAGTTCATATGCTCAGTGACAGCGCCTTTAATGCGCTGTTGAAAACGCTTGAAGAACCGCCTGAATATGTTGTTTTCATCTTAGCAACCACTGAAATCAACGAGTTGCCTCCGACAATAATTTCTCGCTGTATACGTTTTGACTTTTCCCGCATTGATGAAGAAGCGGTCAAGAAACGCATCGAGTTTGTCGCAAACGAAGAAAATATTCTGCTGGCTGACGGCGCTTCCGAACTGCTTGCGCAATTAGCCGATGGTTCAATGCGTGATGCGCTTTCACTTTTGGAAGCATGCTCAAACGGTTTTTCGGGTGCATTAACAAAAGATGCGATTCGAGGAGTTTTAGGGCTTGCCGGTGACGAAACCATTTTCCCGCTTTTGCATGCAATTGCAACAAAAAACATTCCCGATGCTATTGATATCGTCGAGCAGATACATAAATCCTCAAAAGATATCTCTGTATTTATTGATGACCTTTCGCTTACGGTCAGAGATATCATTATTGATAAACAACTGATACGATCTGGCCGAAAGAGCACACTTAAAAACGAATACGCCTATGTTTATGACGAATTAACCATTGAGCAGTTATTCTATATCAGTTCGATTCTTGAAGAAACGCAAAGCAGAATCACGCGGTATTCCATGAACAAACGCGTTGTTCTCGAGATGTCGGTCATAAAAATGTGTGACAGAACCATTTCCGATTCACCGAAAGCGCTTGCGGCTCGCATTTCTGAACTTGAAAAGAAGTTATCGGTGATGATGGCAACCGGATATGTTCCTAACGAACATAATGTTTCGGTTGAAAATCCGGTTAAGACAGAAGATATTATTCCGGAGCAACCGGTTATTGATATTCCACGTGTTCAGTTCCGGGAAATTTCAGAGGTTTATGAATTTCTCTCAAATGATCCCTCTTTGTCAGCCTTTTTAAAACAAGCGGTTGTTTTCCGCCAAGGCGATGAAATTATCATTTGCGGCGAACCGTTTATTCTAAATATGATTCGGCGCGAAAGCGGAGTTGAACTCGGAAACGCTTTTGCATCGGTGATCGGAAAAGTTGTTACTATTAAGTTTGAGGAAAGCAACAACGATCTTTCGGGTCAACAAATTTCTCTTATTGATGAATTATAAAGGAGCATAAAATGAAAGTAAGACTTCCAAAAGGCATGGGCGGCGGCCCTCAGGATATGAACGCACTTATGCGTCAGGCACAAAAGATGCAGGAAGACATGGCAGCAAAGCAAGCTGAACTTGAAGAATGCGAATATGATATCAGCGCAGGCGGCGGTGTTGTTAATGTCAAAATCAACGGCAAGAAAGAGATTCTTTCAATTTCTCTCGAACCCGAGATTATTGACCCCGACGATAAAGAAACGCTTGAAGATATTCTCGTTGCCGCTGTAAACGAAGCAATCAAACGTGTCGAAGATACCAACAGCGAAGAAATGGCTAAAATCACCGGATCAATACCCGGAATGAACGGCATGTTTTAATCGGAGGCGTTGAATGACACCAACTCTCGAAAGGCTCGTGAACAGTTTCGCTTCCCTGCCCGGGATCGGAAGAAAAAGTGCTGCAAGACTTGCATATCGTATAATCGAAATGAGCGATGACGAGGTCAAAAGCTTCGCTGAATCAATTATTGATGCAAAAAACAGCGTCAAACTTTGCCCTGTATGTCAAGCCTATTGTGAAAACGGTTTATGTAACGTTTGCTCAAATGAACAGCGAAGCAACGAAACGATAATAGTCGTTGAAGACAATAAAGCGCTCGAAGCTATCGAGGAAACCCATGAATACAGCGGAAAGTATCACGTTCTTCACGGTGTTATTTCCCCCGTCGACGGTATCGGACCCGAAGAATTGAAGATCAAGGAGCTGCTTGCGCGTTTAGATGAAAACGTCAAAGAGGTTATAATTGCGACAAATCCGAGTGTCGAAGGCGAAGCGACGGCAATGTATCTCGGACGGCTGATTAAACCGTTTGGCGCAAAGGTCACTCGTTTGGCTTATGGTTTACCTGTCGGGGCAACGCTTGAATATGCCGATTCGGTAACACTTTTAAAGGCTATTGAAGGCAGAACAGAAGTATAATGAAAAGCAGAGCCATTAGCGAGACTTCCCATAAGGAAGTCTCGCAGTTTTATTCGCCAAATATATTTGTCGAGTGATATTGCTTCGCAGTTTTATTATGCTACGCATAGTGGTATTGGCTGCGGCAGTTTAGGCGAATAAAATACCACTGAAACCGTAAAGTTTCAATAACACTATTGCTTTTGGCAATAATATCACTCCGACGGAGTCGGAATAAAACTTGACGAACATTATAATTTTGCGTATAATGATCCTGAAGTTAAATGTTTTTGCAAGCATTTTGCAAATAAGGGTTTGAGATTGGTCCTTGACCGCATTTGTAAAGACGAATGCGATGCCGGTTCTTCTTATAAGTCCGTTCGATAATTACTGATTTGTTTGGAGGTTTTACTATGAAATCGAAGTGGAAAGATGCTCCCATGTTGCATAAGATTGTAACGATAATATCCATTCTTGCAAGTTTTTCCGTTGTTGTTTTGGCGGTATTACAGATGTTTGATGTATGGAATCAAGCAATCAATATTTATATGCCCTTGATGGGAGTAACTATGCTTTGCCAAGCTTATATGCTATGGAATAAAAGTCGGAAAGTTGCATATTTCAGCATAGGAACGGCAGTATTCATTTTCATCTGTACAATTATTGTATTTTTTGTCAAGTAACAAACGCACGGTGTATGCAAATTCCAAATTATAGAATAATAAAACTCCGACATATTCAAAATCTGTCGGAGTTTTATTATCTTTATGAGAAGCAGCCTTAACGACTCTGCTTTTTGATTTATATACCAAATAATGAAATATTTGTCAGATGTTCAAAAAGAATCTTCGCGCCGAGGAGAATCAGCACAATTCCGCCCGCAATTTCAGCGCGGTTGTTGAGTTTGTTTTCTAAGATCTTACCTACTTTAACTCCAAATGTTGACAAAACAAACGTAATAACAGCAATCAAGAAACATGAAGCGAATATTCCGAGAGCCAGATTTTCGCTTTTAAGTGGCATCGAATCACAGGAAAAGACGATACCAACCGCCATTGCATCAATGCTTGTTGCGATTGCGAGAACTATCATTTCTTTAAATGAAAGCGCGTTGCAGCCATCGCTTTCTTTGTCGGGATGAGTACCCTCCCATATCATTTTAATACCAATAAACAAAAGCAATGTGAATGCTATCCAATGGTCAAACTCACGAATTATCGTTCCAAAAGAATTCGCCAGAAAATATCCCATCAAAGGCATCAGTCCTTGGAAAATACCGAAATATGCTCCGACTTTTAAAGCATCGGAGTTCTTGGCCTTTCCTAACGTTATCCCTTTGCATATTGACACCGAAAAGGCGTCCAACGAAAGTATTATCGCATACGACAAAACAATAAATATGTTCATTGTTACCTCATTATAAATTGAGTATCCCGAATTTAATATAATAAATGTCAGTTGAATATACTTGTATTGGGTGACACGATGAAGAAGAAGCTTTTATGTTTAACACTTGTTTTAATGATTATCCTGACATTATTTACATTTCGATTTTCTAAATACTATTCGGCATCTTGCGACGTTTATGCACAAAATGGCATAAAAGGAGGTTTAACAAGAGAAATCAATTTGAATATCATTAATGAACTCAATAACGAAAAAACAACAAATAATCAATTAGTAAACATTAAATATCAATCAAGCGGTCAGATAAGCTCAATAGAAATGAACTCTGTACAGATAAATTTACTTGCAAACAAACTGTCAGATGTCGTTTATGACTCAATAAGGACCTCTAACCACGATTTCGGTGTGCCTCTGGGCAATGCTTTGGGTTCAAAATTGTTTTCAGGTAAAGGGCCTGAGATAAAAATTGATATAGTACCTGTCGGCGCGGTTTCCTACGAAATAAAGAGCGAAATGAGTAGCGGCGGTATTAACCAAACTCTTCATCGCGTTTATATCGAATACACGACCGAGATAGAATGTTTAGCTCCGTTTTACAAATCCAAAACAACGATTGAAAATTCGGTTATAATCTCCGAAACGCTTATCGTCGGAAAGGTTCCCGAAGTCATTTTACCAAAAATTTAAAAATTCATCTTGCGAGCACATTCAAAAGCAATAATCGAAATTGCACTGCATGCAGGCAACGAATAATGACAGTTTCTGGGATATTTGATTTTCAGACAAGTGTCTGAAATGTCGAGAATCTCTTGTTTAATGCCGCGTTTTTCGCCCCCGAAAACAAGACAAAGCGGCTTGCTCAATTTACAACGGTAAAGATCTTTCGCCTTTGCGTTCTTCGCGGTTGAAACAATTTGATAGCCGTTTTCTTTCAATTTTTTACATGCTTCGGCAAGATCGGAAACACAGCACGCTTTGATCAGTTCAGATGCTCCTGCCGACGAACGGATGACGGTATCACTTGCGGTAAAGAAATTGCGTTCGGGTAAAATCACTGCATCGACACCGGCAGCATAAAGCGAGCGTAAGGCATATGCAAAATTGAAAGGATCCTCAATGCCGTCGAGCATAACTATGTATCCGTTCCGAAGAGAGAAAACCTCTTCGGACGGTGTGAAAATTCGCTCCCCGACCTCGGCGGCGATTCCGCCCGCATTCGGGTTTTGCATTATTTCTGCAAATTCATCGCTCGAAACAAATTCGACATCAGCGCCGCAATTTAGAAGAGCCGCGTACTGTCGCTGTTCCGGCACGCGCAATTCGGAACGCATTACATTGTTATATCGGTTCTTTTCAATAAAAATCTTGTAAATATGTCGGCTTTTTGCTTCAATAACGCTTTTTACAGAAACAAAACCTCCGAGAACTGTCTTATTCATTTCCTGATTCTCCGGTTAAAATATTTAGTGCGGGAATAAAATCCCCTGCAACCGCATTCGTGGAATAACACATTGTGATTAAATGATCGTACTCCCTTGACGCAAGAAATTCCGCAATTGGAGTTTTGAACTTTTTGGGATTGATATAGTCGATTTTAGCATAATGTGAAGCAAGAAACGGTAACATGGGCGCAACACTGCTGTCGCCGATGATCAGCAAATTACCGCCTTCTGCATTTGAACAGATCTCATATCTTCCCGCTTCTCTTCCGAGATAAATATTATATCTGGTTTGCGTAGACACCTCGTTGTTTCCGAGTGAATAATCCGAATAGACCGTTTCGCCGTCATAAACGTACATTTTGGTGTAAATTTCGGGAGCGCTGGAATATGATATGAATTTATCGGGATTTTGAAACATTGAATCGGAAGCAGTTGCGGTGTAATAACTTCCCAGAAAATCACCTTCGTATTTCGAGGTGAAGGTTTCTAAATCAAACGGCGTGATCCCTGCATTTTCACAGTACGCTCGGTAGCATTTATATGCTCCGAGGGGTGTCCAGTTATTATCGGTACGGAAATATACATATTCTCCGTTGTCATATGCATTTTCCAAAGCATCTACAATCGGAACATTTACGATCGTATCATCAGTCTTTGATGAAACTGTTGAAACAAATGACGATTGCGAGAGATTGAAGAAATTGTCTTCTTTATATATCTCGCTAGGTATTGAAGCAAATGTAGAACTGACAGGAACGATGATATTAAAAACCGTTGTCTTTTCAGGTACAATTTTGGAAAATCGGTTAAGACTGTCCACATATCTCTGCAATGCGGTTTGTTTATAATTAAACTGTTGGTAGCCGCTGTCTCCATAGATATAGGTGTATCCGTAATTATTGATCACCCAGCCGTGTTCGATTTCATCAATAATAACATCAGATACATCAGCATTTGCATTTTTGTCATTTTCCGAAATCGTTCCGTCGGATAAAACAACGTTGTCATCTTGATTCGCGTTCTCATTAGAATCTTTTGAAGAAATCACTGAGTTAGAATCGATCGAAAATTGATCATGCTTGTTTGCGGGAATAAAAATCAGCAAACACATCGTAACAATAAATATAAGTGATGATATGACAACAATCGAAAAAGTTCGCTTTGAATAAATTCGTTCCTTGATTTCCAAAATGTTTCCTCCATATTATCCATTTATAATGAGGATTAACATTTTGAAATATGATTATACAGAAAATTACTCTGTCGCAGGTGATCCCCGCGACAGAGCATTATCTAAAAATCAATGAGGAACATTATCCGAGAAAAACTCTTCATCAGATTCGTTTTCGATATTATTTTCGGTGGTATTATCTATTTTCGAATTTGAATCTTTGACGGATTTTGTCTTTTGCTTGTCAAGTTCTTCTCTTCTCTTTTGGCTCTCGGTATGAGCGGCTTTTTTCTTGCGTTCACTGACTGCAACGAGCATTTCTTCGGTAACGCCGTCGGTGAAACAAAGTTCAAACTGCTCTGCATCCATAATCTCATATTTAACAAGATAGTTTGCTATGAAAACAAGAATGTCTTTGTTTTCTTCAAGGATCATAATAGCGCGCTCGTAACCGGAGGTTACAAATTTATAGATCTCATCATCGATCTGTTCTGCAATCTTTTCGGAATAGTTCTTTGTTGTTCCGAAATCCTTGCCAAGAAATACTTCCGAATTTTCAGCGGAATAAACCACAGGTCCGAGAATATCACTCATACCGAACTTTGTGACCATTTTTCTGGCAATTTCGGTAGCGCGTTCCATATCGTTGGATGCGCCGCCGGATATATCATTGCACATGATCTTTTCTGCCGCACGACCGCCGAGCAAGGTACAGATATTATCCAAAAGTTCTTGTTTATAAACACTTGTTTTATCTTTTTCGGGAAGCGAAAGCGTGTAGCCAAGTGCTCTGCCGCTCGGTATGATCGAAATCTGATGAACGGGGTCTTGCGAAGCGAGTTTGCGAGTTACAATGGCATGTCCGGCTTCATGATAAGCCGTTTTCAATTTATCATCGGGAGAAATGATAAGAGATTTCTTCTGAGGACCAACGATAACCTTGATCGTTGCTTCTTCAATATCATCGGTGTTGATAACCGTTTTCTTCTTACGCGCCGCGAGTAAAGCCGCTTCGTTAAGAAGATTTGCAAGGTCAGCACCCGTGAAACCCGAAGTTGATTTTGCGATCGTAGCGAGGTCAACATCGCTGCCAAGGGGCTTTCCGCGAGCGTGAACCTTCAAGATCTCTTCTCTGCCCTTGATATCGGGGTGATTAACGGTTACTTGCCTGTCAAAACGACCGGGACGCAATAATGCAGGGTCGAGAATATCAGGGCGGTTGGTTGCGGCAATAACTATAACGCCGTCATTAACGCCGAAACCGTCCATTTCAACAAGCAACTGGTTGAGCGTTTGCTCGCGTTCATCATGTCCGCCACCGAGACCGGCGCCTCTGTGACGTCCGACCGCATCGATTTCATCAATAAATATGATGCAGGGCGCAGTCTTCTTTGCCGTCTCAAAAAGGTCTCTCACACGTGACGCACCGACACCGACGTACATTTCAACAAAGTCAGAACCGGAAATTGAATAGAAAGGTACACCGCTTTCACCGGCTACGGCTTTTGCTAAAAGCGTTTTGCCGGTACCGGGAGAACCAACGAGCAGTACGCCTTTGGGTATACGTGCACCGAGTTCGGAAAACTTGTTGGGATTGCGCAGAAATTCAACGACTTCCTGCAACTCTTCTTTTTCTTCATCAGCACCAGCAACGTCGGAAAAAAGAACTTTTTTCTTTTCGTCGCTACCGAGTTTTGTACGAGCCTTACTGAACGAATTCATTTTTCCGCCAAGACCGATACCGCCGCCGTTCTTCGAAGTTCTCGAAATGAAGAGCATGAAAATTACGACAAGTACAATTATTACAAGCAAATAAGGCAAGAACGCTGCCCACCAAGGAATCATTGTAGGTGCTTGGTAGTTGTATTCTTTAAGAACGCCCTTTTCTGTTTGCTCAAAAATGAGATCTCTGAAATCTTCTCTGAATTCAGATTCATCCGCCAAAACATGAACATATTCAAAAGTATTGAGGTCCAATTCATCGCTTTTATCGGTTTTCTTCGATAAATACAAAACGTCGTTTTTATCTATATAAAAACGCTTGACCTGTTCCTTCTGAAACATAGAAACAACTTGTTTGTAATCGAGCTCTTCGCGGTCAGTATCATTGTTGACAAAAAATTGTGCAACGAGAATTATTGCCACGAAGAAGATCAAATAGAAAATTATAATCTTACCATGACCTTTATTTTTCATAGGCGGAACTCCATCTTTCGTTATCAATCGTATTAAAAACTGTTTTTAAATAAAGACCGTTACTAACGTCATTTTTATAAACGCGATCGGCAACGCCGATAAACGGTACATATATTATCCCCATGTCGTCAAAGAAAATAGGAATAATGTCTCTGTATTCTTTTGGGATTTTATTATCAATAAAAAGTTTCTTCAAACTTTTATTAACGCCGTGAATAAAAATCTTATCTCCAACAGAACGATTTCTTACACGCAATTCACCTTTTATATTTTCAGAAGCCAAAAATGCCGATACAAAAACATTATTGCCGACTTTTTTATCATTAAAAGGAGTATCTGCCGCAAAAACTTCGACTCTGTTGCCGAAAATCGAATTAAAACCTTTTACGACGAATTGTTCTTGAAAACATTTCGGAATATCTTCCGTTCTGTTTAAAAAACAAACTTTACCTTTTTCGACAACCGCTTCCGTTTCACCGTGAAGCGGAATCAGACATCTTTTATCGGTAAAAAGTGATTTTTCAATAGCGGAAACCATCGCGCTGTTTAAAATCGTACCCGAAAAATCTTTATATTTTCTTAAAAGAACCCTATCTCTTACCGATTTGGGCAACAAGCGCAGATCAGAATCAAGATTGTCTTCGATGATATTTTCAAAATACAATCGGTCTTCTCTGCATGAATCGGAAAATCGCGAAAGCGATTCAACAACCGATGGGTTAATCTTTTGAAGTTCGGGTAAAATGACATTACGAACAAAGTTACGTGTATATTCAAGAGATGCATTCGTGCTGTCGGTTACATATTCTTGCCCGATTTCTGAAAGAAACGACTCGATTATATCACGTTTTACTTTCAAAAAAGGTCGAAAAATGCTCTGATAATAGGGTGCGATCGAAGAAGCTCCGTTTGAACCCGAGCCGCGAACGAGATTTAACAGCAAGGTCTCGGCATCGTCGTTCATATTATGCGCAGTTGCGCAAAAATCCACGGAATCTTTTGATAAAATGCGGGAAAAGAACGCATATCTGCACTCTCTCGCCGCTTCCTCTAACGATAATTTATTCTGACGCGAATATGCGGGAACGTCATCTCTGCCGCAATAAAGTTTTATATCAAGTTTCTTGCACAATTCTTTACAAAACGATTCATCGCGGTCTGCTTCGTTGCCACGAATCTGATGATTGAAGTGGCAAGCCGAAATCTGAAATGCGAACTTATCTCTCAATAAAAGCAGTGCTCGGAGCAACGCAACCGAATCTGCGCCGCCCGAAAGGCAAACACATATCGTTTTTTCTTTAATATCAAGAGGAACTTCACTAAAATACTCGCTTACTGTGCGTAATAAATCAGTTGTTATTTGCTTCTGTTGAAACATTGTCATCAATACTCATAAATTTAAAGTATTTACCAACCCACGCCAATTGAACTATGCCGGGACTTCCGTGACGGTTTTTAGCAACGTTACATTGAGCAACTATGTAATCTGAGTTGGTATTAACTTCTTCAGTAGCTTCACCGTCTTTATTTTCGTAATAATCGCTGCGGTATATAAAAATTACGATATCAGCGTCCTGTTCGATTGAACCCGAATCACGAAGGTCAGAAAGCATCGGTTGACGTTCCTTTCCGCTTCGTTTATCGGTTGCCCTTGATAACTGAGAACAAAGGATGATCGGAATCTCAAATTCCTTTGCCATGAGTTTAATAGCTCGTGTAATACTTGCAATATCCTGAACCTGATTACCGGTTGTTACATCGGGGTGCATAAGTTGCAAATAGTCAATAACTACCAAACCGACGTTACCGAGTCTGCGAAGTTTGGATTTCATTTCGGTCGGGGTTATGTTAGGATTGGGATCAATATAAATATTCGTACGTGAAAGAACGGTTGCAGCCTGCGCGATCTTATCCCAATCGGATTTTTGAAGTTTACCGGTGCGAAGATTAGAGCTGTCTATATGCGCTTCGCTACTTATCATTCTCGAAACAAGTTGTTCTGAGGACATTTCAAGCGAGAAAATAACAACGTTTTTGTTGGCTGCTTTTGCAACATTTGTTGCAACGTTCATACAAAAACTCGTTTTACCCATACCGGGACGTCCGCCGACAACTATCAAATCACCTTTGCCCATACCGACAAGGAGTTTGTCAAGCTTATCAAAACGAGTCGGCGTGCCCGCGAGGAGTTCGGGATTGTTGGTAAGTATGCTCAACGTTTTTGTATATTCGGCAACAACGTCACTGATTTTATCAAATCCGTCTTTATATTTATCCTGAGATATTGAATAAATCTTTTGTTCGGCATAATTTACGGCAGTTGCAACCTCGCCTTTTTCGCTATATGCCATATCCGAAATATCGCGCGATGCATCAATCAAAGAGCGAAGAACCGCTTTGTCACGCACAATTTTTGCATATTCTTCAATATTAACCGAATCGGCGGAAAGATCAACAAGCAATTTGATGTATTTTGCCGCATCGCCTTCGGTATATGTTCCGAGTTGAGTAAGCGCGTCAATTAGAGTCACCGGATCGATGACTCTGTTATTCGCGAACATTTCTCTCATTGCGGCAAAAATCTGTTTGTGTTGTTCGAGATAGAAATCGCTTTCTTTAAGTGACGCTACCTCGGCAAATTTCTCCGAATCGACGATAACCGTTCCCAATATTGCCTGTTCCGCTTCAAGCGAAAACGGCATTTTTTTGATGCTTTCAAATTCTGCCATTTTGGCACCTCATCAAAATTATGCTTCAACAATCAATTTCAAGTCAGCGCTGATTCCTTGGAACAACTTGATTTTAACCGTATAAATACCGGCAGTCTTGATTGTGTCGGCAATTGAAATGTTGCGTTTATCAATTTTCAGGTTGAAATCTTTTTCGATTTTTTCCGAGACATCCTTCGCGGTTACAGCACCGTAAAGTCTTCCGTCAGAACCACCGGTGGTTTTATAAACAATTTGTTTATCAGAAAGAAACTCTTTTGTTTCAAGCGCTTTTTTCTTCTCTTCCGCAAGGTGGAAAGCCGCGCTTTCTTTTTTTGTTTCAATTTCTTTTATAGAGCCTGCATCGGCAGGTTTAGCGAGTTTGCGCGGAAAAAGGAAATTGCGTGCATATCCGTCGGAAGTATTAATAAGCTCGCCTTTTTTTCCTTGACCCTTAACGTCTTCAAGCAAAATCACTTTCATTATTATTTACCTTCTTTCGTAGCACCGCCGACATATTCTTCGATGGCACGTTTAAGTATAGTTACAGCCTCATCAAGGTCCTCAACGGCATTTCCGAATTCGTCGCCGTCGATTTTTCTGATCAAAGCGCCCGCAGACTGAAAATGTCCGCCGCCGCCAAGCATTTTAGCGATGTTAATAACGTTGATGCTACCATCGCTTCTTGCAGAAAGGTTAATACCGTTGTCCAAAGAATAAAGAACGAAGGAAGCGTTGATTCCATCAATTTCGACCATTCTGTCCGCTGCCATAGAAGCCGAAACCTTATTTTCGGGATCGGTGTCGTCTACATAATACGAAATGACGAATTTGTCAAGATAGACTTCCATTTGACGTTCGATTTTACTTACAACACGGAACTGTTTAATGTCCGATTTAAACAAATTCTTGGCTTTGCTAGTTTCGGCACCCGCGCTCTTCAAATAACTGCAGGCGGCATATGTTCTCGTTCCTGTGTCACGAGCAAAGAATTGAGTATCAAGCAAAATGCCCGCAAGCAAAGCCTGCGCTTCTTCGGGGCGCAAGGCACTTGCGTTGATTGTGAGTTCAAGTATTTCACAAACCAGTTCCGATGCACTTGATGCGGTCGGGTCAATATTTGACTGTTGCAAAACCTGACTCCCGAGAGTTTCTTTAATAGCATGGTGGTCAATGACAACGACCTTGCTGGCATTTTCATATACGTTTCTCGCTGAAAAGAGTTCAGGGTTTGAAGCGTCGGTGATAATAACCAGCGTTTCGGGAGAAAGAAGCTCCTGAGCAAAAACAGGATCCACAAAAACCGATTCATATTCAGGAAAACCCGAAATCAAATCAATGATTTTAGAAATGCTTTTATCGTTCTTATCAGCTACGATACAAAAATCCTTGCCAAGCATCTGCGCTAATTTTGAAATACCGATATTAGAGGCAATAGAATCAAAATCAGGACGCGAATGCCCCATTATAATGACGTTAGAACATTTTGTCAACTGATCCAAAAGCAGATCGCGGCAAAGCCTGGAACGAATCTTTGTTTGTCTTTGAACCGCTTTGGTACGTCCGCCGTAACTGTCTTCGCCATCGGGCGTACGGACAACGGCAAGCGCACCACCGCGCTGAAGCGCGGAGCGAAGCGCTGCCTGCGCCGATTCGCGGCGTTCACTCAAAGTACCCTCGCCAATTGAAACACCAATCGAAATGGTAATCGGAACCGAAGAAATTTCAAGCGAAGACTCAACGATTTTATCAATAATGTCAAACTTCGAGTTGATCATTTCCTGCAAATAGCGGTTCTCGAACTGCATTACGTATTTATCTCTGTCATATTCGGTGAGGATCGCATCAAACGCCGATGCCCATTCGGTAAGAAGTTTATTAACAGTTGCGGAACCGAAACGTCCGTTTTCCTGCACTTCCTGAGTAACTTCGTTAGTATTGTCAATAACAATATAAGCAACTCTCAATGCGGAATCGTCAAGTTTCTTTTTAAGATTCTTTTCGTTATTGATGCTATACCAAACTGTTGCAAAAAGACTGTGACGGCCATATTCAATAGGATGAATATGAACTTCATAAAATGCGCCGTTGGATTCAACGATAACGAACACATTGTTTTCCTGAAAAGCGGCAAGAAGATTAGAATATGAAACCTTGCCGTTGAAAAGTTTATTTGCACCGGCATCAAGTTGTTTTTCATTAATTTCTTCAAGCAAAGAAAACTCTTCGTTACACCAAACGATTTTGTTTTCCTCGTTTACGACCATGACAGGAGAGTCCATTTTTTCGACCAACGCTGCAACCAATTGAGAAATGGCGTTGCCGTTACGGTCACGAATAACACGGGTTCGACGCAGGTTGGCGAAAATTAAAATTATGACAGCATAGGAAATAACTCCGGCGAATGCAATGACACCCGCCAATTGATGAATCAAGAAAATAATTGCGGCAATTACAGTAAAAATCGCAAATACGATAAATTCGTACAAATGGTTACGAAAGAAACTGCGCTTGTTTTTCATTGCTTCACCTCCAATCATTTTATTATATCACTTAATACAGCCCTTGTCAATCAAGAAGTGTTTGCTGAGTAATTTCGGGATCTATATCTTCAAACAAAACACCCGATGCAGGCAATTTGCTCTTGCGGTAACGTGATTCCTTCAAAAGTCTTTGTTTATCGGGATCGTATGTTGTAACCGAAACGATCTTTTTGCCTTTTTTGAGATTGAACAGGATACTTCCCGATGATGTTCTTGTCGATTTTTCGATAATTTGGCTTTCTTTTATAAGCAAAGCGCGATCATCATCAGAACGGACAAGATATTCACATTTTCCTTTTGCAAGGAATGCACCGACGGCAGGACTGCCGCCAAAAAAGGCGTTTGTCAACTTTTTGCGATTTGTTTTCGTTGCATAGGAATCCAAAGGCAACGATACGGCTTTGCCGTTCTCAAAGAAAATTATTACCCTTCCGGTGTATTCCTTCAAGCAGATTGCAGAAATAACCTTTTCGTTTTCGTTGAATTTGAGCTTTCCGGGAACGTATTCACCGAGAGCGCTCGCCTTTGAATCTTCGAAATCATCCAAACGCGATTTATAAACCTGAGCATCTGACGTGAAGAACAGTACTTCTTCGTTATTGTTGGTTTCGAATCTTGTACGAAGCGAGTCGTTCTCCTTGAATTTCTGTACGTCATTACCACGAAGCGATGCGAGGGTACATTTTTTGAAATAACCCTCCATACTGAGAAATGCTTCGCAGGGATATTCGGCAACCGGTTCTTCGGAATCATCAACGGCGATGTCTTCACGGTCAATAATATAGGTTTTGCGGGGTGCACCGTATTTATTGGCAATTTCGGACAACTGCTTTATGATACGCGTTTTAATACGTCTTTCGCTTGAAATCAAGAGTTTGAGCTCTTCAATGTCCTTTTCAAGTTGCTCTATCTCTTCAATACGTTTGAGAATATACTGCTTATTTAGGTTTCGCAGTTTTATGTCTGCAACAAATTCCGCCTGAATTTCGTCAATTGAAAAACCGTTCATCAAGTTCGGAACGACGTCTTTTTCGTTTTCGGTACCTCTGATGATAGCAATGGCTTTATCAATATCAAGAAGAATCGAACGCAGACCAAACAACAAATGCAATTTATCCGTTTTTTTGCCAAGATCGAAAATGTAGGTTCTTCTCAGACATTCAACACGGAACGCACACCATTCTTCAAGGATCGCTTTGATACCGAGCGTTTGAGGAACGCCACCGACAAGAATATTGAAGTTGCATTTAAAATCATCTTCAAGTTTTGTCAGTTTGAAGAGTTTTTGCATGAGTTTTTCGGGGTCAGCGCCGCGTTTAAGATCGATAGCCATTTTAAAACCGTTGATATCAATCTCATCACGCACGTCAGAAACGTCTTTTATCTTCCCTTCCTTTACAAGTTGGATCATGCTTTCGCGAATCTTCTCAAGCGTCGTTGTATAAGGGATTTGAAGAACTTCAATGCGGTTCTCTTTTTTGTCATAAACATATTTCGCTCTGACTTTCAGAGAGCCTTTGCCCGTTTCATATACTTCACGGATTTTATCTTTATCATAGATAAGCAAACCACCGGTTGAAAAATCAGGTGCTTTCAAAATCTCCATGATTTCGTCGGTGGTAATATCCTCGTTACGAAGATATGCCGAAGTGACCTCGCAAACTTCACGGAGGTTAAAAGAGCATATATCACTGGCCATACCGACGGCTATACCCGAGTTGGGAGACACAAGAACATTAGGGAAGCTCGTAGGAAGCACAACAGGTTCGGTCGTTGTGCTGTCATAGTTATCAACAAAATCAACAGCGTCGCGGTCGATACCATCAAAAATTTCTTCGCTGATTTTCGCGAGTTTGCATTCAGTGTAACGCGATGCGGCATAAGCCATATCGGAATACTGTTTGCCGAAGCTTCCCTTTGATTCGATAAAAGGGTGCAACAAACATTCCTTGCCCGTTGTCAAGCGCACAAGCGTTTCATAGATTGCTGCATCGCCGTGAGGGTTAAGCACCATCGTCTGACCGACAACCTTGGCGCTTTTTTGCTTTGCGCCGGTAAGCAAACCCATTTTAAACATGGTATAAAGAAGTTTTCTGTGCGCGGGTTTGAAACCGTCGATTTCGGGTATTGCACGAGAGACAATAACGCTCATCGCATAAGGCATATAGTTCGTTTCAAGCACGCTTGTGATCGAAACATCAATAGGATCGGCAATAATTTCAGGTTCAACAACCTTTGTCTTTTTCTTAGCCATTTAAAACCTCATTAATAATCAGCGAGATCAAGATATTTTGCGCCGTATTTTGAAATGAATTCTTTTCTGCCGGTTATGTTATCACCAAGCAAAATATCAAACATTTCATAAGTTTTGGCTTCGTCCTCGGGCGAAATGCGTATAAGTCTGCGCGTCGCAGGTTTCATAGTAGTCAGGCTCATCATATCGGCATCATTCTCGCCGAGACCTTTTGAACGCTGAATTGTATATTTTTTGTCACCGAGTTTTTCAAGTATCGCGGCTTTTTCGGGTTCGTTATATGCGAACATCGTATCTTTCCCGCAGGTGATTTCATAAAGCGGAGTCTCTGCAATATAAATTCTTCCCTCTTTGATAAGCGTCGGGAGCAAGCGATAGAACATTGTGAGGATCAGAGTTCTGATCTGATATCCGTCTTCATCTGCATCGGTACAAATGATAATTTTGTCCCAACGCAAAGCAGACAGATCAAAAGCGGAAACGCCTTTAACTTTCAACTGTTTCGCCTCAACACCGCATCCGATAACCTTTATAAGGTCAAGAATTATATCACTCTTCATAATGCGGTCAAACGAAGCTTTTAGACAGTTCAAAGTCTTACCGCGAACGGGAATGATCGCTTGGAACTCGGAATCTCTTGCGAGTTTACAACTCGTCAAAGCAGAGTCGCCCTCAACGATGTAAAGCTCGCACCGATTCGGGTCTCTCAAACGGCAGCCGACGAACTTTTCGACCGTGTTTGTGATATCCAACGTTGCAGTGAGTTTCTTTTTGGAAGAAACACGCATGTGTTCAGCCGATTCCCTCGCGCGCTTGTTAACAAGGATTTGAGCAACGATTTTATCGGCAGCCTGCGGGTTTTCAGCAAAGAAAACTTCCAGAGAATGTTTGAAGAACTCTGTCATTGCTTCGGCAATAAACACGTTATTTATCGCCTTTTTCGTCTGATTTGCATAGGATGTCTGGGTCGAGAAAGAATTCACGACAAGCACAAGCGAATCTTCAACGTCAGAAAACAAAATTTTGCTTTCGTTTTTGTTGTATTTGCCGTTGTTTTTTGCATATTGATCAATAGCCCAAACGAAAGCGCTTCTTGCCGCTTTATCGGGAGAACCGCCATGTTCGAGATATGATGAGTTATGATAATATTCAATAAGATTTACGTCGTTCGAGAAACAGAACGCGAACTGCATCTTGACCTTATATTCAGGCCTATCGGATGAATCGCGTCCGACGCGCTCGCTTGAATAATCACCTATCGGCGAAAGTCCGCTATCACCGACAAGTTCTCGAATATAATCGATAATACCGTTTTCATAGCAAAACTCTTCGGTTTCAAAGGATCCGTCGATCTTTTGCCATTTAAGCGACAAAGTCAGGCCTGCGTTAACAACAGCCTGCTTTTTCAAAACGGTTGTAAAATATTCTTTGGGAATAGAAATATCGGTAAATACCTTTTTATCACTCTTCCAACGAACGACAGTGCCGCTTTTGCTCTTCGGTGCTTCGGATTTGCAAAGTTCGGTAACCGGTTCACCTTCGCGGAAACCGATCGTATATTTTGTTCCTCGCTGATATGAGGTAATATCCATAAATTCAGATGCATACTGAGTTGCACATGCACCGAGACCGTTCAAACCGAGCGAATATTCATAAGCGCCGCCCATAGCGTTGTTATATTTACCGCCGGCATAGAGTTCACAATAGACAAGTTCCCAGTTGTATTTTTGTTCCTTTTCATTCCAATCAAGCGGAACACCGCGTCCGAAGTCTTCAACCTCCATAGTGCGGTCGTTATAGATGGTTACGTTGATTCTGTTGCCATATCCCTCGCGAAATTCGTCGATGGAGTTTGAAAGTATTTCAAAGAACGAATGCTCGCAGCCTTCGATGCCGTCGGAACCGAAAATGACCGCAGGACGCAGACGAACTCTATCTGCGCCTTTAAGTGATGAAATTGTTTGATCGTTATATTCAGCGGTCTTTTTAGCCATAAAAATGATTTTCCTTTTCGTTTACTTTACAGAATAGAAACCAACCTTGCGGTAAACTTTACGTAAGGTCTTGTTTGCCGTATATGATGCCTTTTCGGCACCACTTATAAGAATCTTATTGAGTTGATCCTTATCGGAAATGAAAACCTTGTATTTGCTTTGGAATTCGGTCAATGCATCGGCGACAACTTCGCCCACTGCCAGTTTAAAATCACCGTAACCCTTTCCATCGAATTCTTTTTCGATCGAGTCAAAATCCTTACCGGTGAACGCCGAATAGATAGACATAAGGTTATTAATACCGTCTTTGCCCTCGGCAAAACGAACTTCCGAACCCGAGTCGGTAACTGCGCGTTTGATTTTACGGATAACTGTATCCCTGTCGTCAAGAAGGAAAATGCTTCCATCGCCAAGGTCAGATTTACTCATCTTTGACGTAGGATCAGAAAGCGACATTATTCTCGCGCCTGCCGCAGGCATATACGGTTCGGGAATTTTGAACGTTTCTGAATAAACGTTATTGAAACGGTTTGCTATATCGCGCGCGATCTCGATATGTTGCTTCTGGTCGCTACCGACAGGAACCAGGTCGGGCTGATAAAGAAGAATATCGGCAGCCATAAGCACAGGATATGTGAACAAACCCGCGTTGATATTATCGGAATGTTTAGCCGATTTATCCTTAAATTGCGTCATTCTTGAAAGTTCGCCGAACATTGTATAGCAGGAGAGCACCCAAGAAAGTTCTGCGTGAGCAGGAACATGGCTTTGAATGAACAAAGCGTTTGCATCGGGATCAATACCGACAGCGAGATAAAGAGCGAGCGTCTTCAAACAGTTTTGACGCAGTTCGGCAGGAACCTGACGAACGGTTATAGCATGAAGGTCAACGACACAGAAATAGCAATTGTAATCATATTGCATCGTTGCCCAGTTACGCAACGCGCCGAGATAGTTGCCAATTGTAAGTGTGCCTGAGGGCTGAACGCCAGAAAGTATTGTCTTTTTTATATTTTGATTTTCCATAATAAACTCCATTAAAGAACGCCGGCAAGACGTTTTACGCCTTCAATAATCTGTTCGTCGGAAGGCGTTGAATAGTTAAGACGAACCGAGGGAGAAAAACCACCCTGAATCGGATTGAAGCTCGAGCCCGTAACAACCGCGACCTTGTTCTCAATAGCGCGTTTCGCGATATCATCGCCGTTGCCGCCCTCTACGGTCAGCCAAATGAACAAACCGCCTTCGGGACGGGTGTAAACAGCTTTTCCAGCAACATGCTTATCAAGTTCGGAAATCATCAGCGCGCATTTGTCACGGTAAAGACCGCGAATAAAATTCACATGATCGTCAAGACCGTATTTATCAATGAATTTCGAAGCAACCATTTGGAAGAAAAGATTTGTATGAACGTCGTTAACCTGTTTGACAACAACGATCTTTTGAACTAAATCTTTGGGTCCGCAAACAAAGCCGATACGCATGCCTGCCGATAGAATTTTAGAGAAAGACGAGCAATAAAGCACTCTGCCGTTTGTGTCGAGGCTCTTTATCGTAGGAACATCCTCGCCCGAGAAACGAAGTTCTCCGTAAGGATTGTCTTCAAGGATCAAAACGTTATATTTTTCTGCAAGTTCAAGTATAGCTTTGCGTTTTTCAAGCGAAGTGGTTATTCCGGCAGGATTCTGGAAGGTGGGTATAACATAAATGATTTTGGTGTTGGGATTCGTCTTTAAAGCATTTTCCAAAGACTCAATATTCATTCCATCTTCTTCAAGATCAATACCGACAAGATTTGTATTGTATGATCTGAAAGCATTGAGAGCACCAATAAAACTCGGATTTTCACAGATGACGGTATCGCCTTCGTTGCAAAGCACCTTTGCACAAAGGTCAATGCCCTGCTGTCCGCCGGTCGTAATAATAACGTCATCATCATCACTGCCGGTGTTAAATCTTTCACGTAGTCTTGCGGTTACCTGCTCGCGCAATCGCGGATAACCCTCAGTGATGCCATACTGAAAAGCAAAAGAGGCTTCGCCGGCGAAAATCTCTTCTGCGCAGGCGTGCATCTTTTCAACAGGAAAAGACAAGGGTGAAGGGTTGCCCGCCGCGAACGAAATAACGTTCGGATCGGAAAGCGATTTAAAAATCTCTCTTATAGCCGAGGGTTTCATATCATTAACTTTATTTGAAAAAACAAAATCCATGGCATAATACTCCTATTATCAATTCAATATCTTGTATTATAGCACATAAAAAACACTATTTCAACACAATTTTTCCAAAAATATGCAGGCGTTACACTTTAATATGCTTGTGTTTGTTTGTGAAAACAGAAAATGAACATTCATATCGACATTTATAAGATATAAAAGCACATTTTTTGCAAAATACCATTTACAAAATGGAAATTTTGATATATAATTACGTAGATAAAAAATTTTTATAAAGGCGGTATAAAAATGGAAAAGAAAATACTCGTCGAAACCTCTGCCCGTCACGTCCACCTCAGCGAAGCTGATATGGAAACTCTGCTCGGCAAAGGCAACGCACTCACTGTTAAGAAAATGCTTTCTCAGCCCGGTCAGTTTGCGTCTAACGAAAGAATCACTCTCGTTGGTCCCAAAAAGTCGATCGAAAACGTTCTTATTCTCGGTCCGACAAGACCTGCAACTCAGGTTGAGATCTCGCTTACCGACGCAAGAACGCTCGGCATCTCTGCCCCGGTTCGCGAATCCGGCGATATCGCAGGAAGCGGCTCGGTCAAACTCGTCGGCCCTGCAGGTGAAGTTGAACTTTCAGAAGGCGCTATTACCGCAAAAAGACACATTCACCTTGATCCCGCTACCGCGGACGAACTCGGTGTTTCGGACAAGCAGATCGTTTCTACAAAAATCTGCACAGGTGAACGCTGCCTCACGTTTGGTGAAGTTGTTGTGCGTGTAAGCGACAAATTTGCTCCCGCAGTACATATCGACACCGATGAAGCAAACGCCGCAGGTTGCTCCGGCGAAGTTTACGCTGAAATAATCAAATAAAAAGATATAAAACGAAAGGAATTTTGCAATGTTGCAGTATTCAAAAGAAGTTGAAAACATGTGCGTTGTGGCCAAAGGCCCGAAGCACGGTCCTGCACCTATCCCCGAAGAAGGCAAATGGGTTCAGGCTAAGTTTATCGAGGATATCTCCGCTTACACTCACGGTGTGGGTTGGTGTGCTCCTCAGCAGGGCGCTTGCAAGCTCTCGCTTAACGTTAAGAACGGTATCATCGAAGAAGCTCTCGTTGAAACCATCGGCTGCTCGGGTATGACCCACTCCGCTGTTATGGCGGCTGAAATCCTCCCCGGCAAAACGATCCTCGAAGCTCTTAATACCGACCTCGTTTGCGACGCTATCAACACCGCTATGAGAGAACTCTTCCTCCAAATCGTTTACGGCCGTTCGCAGTCTGCTTTCTCCGAAGGCGGTCTTGTTATCGGCGCAGGTATGGAAGACCTCGGCAAGGGCTCCCGTTCAATGGTCGGTACTATGTACGGCACCAAAGACAAGGGCGTTCGTTATCTCGAAATGACCGAAGGTTACTGCACCCGTATGGCTCTTGATGAAAACAGCGAAGTTATCGGCTACGAATTCGTTTCGCTCGGCAAGATGACCGACCTCATCAAGAAGGGCGTTGAACCCAACGAAGCATACAACCAATCTATCGGCACTTATGGCAGATTTGATGATGCGGTCAAGTATATTGACCCTCGTCATGAATAATTAAGGAGGTAAATACCATGTCATTGTTTGAAGGTTACGAAAGACGTGTTGATAAGATCAACGCGGTTCTTAAAGAATACGGCATTTCCTCCATCGAGGAGTGCAAAGAAATCACTCTCGCAAAAGGCATTGACTGCGACAAGATCGTTCGCGGCACTCAGCCCATTTGCTTTGAAAACGCTATTTGGGCATACACCGTAGGTTGTGCTATCGCAATCAAAAAGGGTTGCACCAAGGCTGCTGACGCCGCTGCTGCTATCGGTATCGGTCTCCAAGCGTTCTGCATCCCCGGCTCTGTTGCCGAAAACCGCAAAGTCGGTCTCGGCCATGGCAACCTCGGCAAAATGCTTCTTTCCGAAGAAACCGATTGTTTCTGCTTCCTCGCAGGCCACGAATCCTTCGCTGCTGCCGAAGGCGCAATTAAGATCGCTCTCAACGCAAACAAGGTACGTAAGAACCAGCTCCGCGTTATTCTTAACGGTCTTGGCAAAGACGCTGCCTATATCATTTCCAGAATCAACGGCTTCACTTATGTTGAAACCGAATTTGATCATTATACCGAAGAAGTTAAAATCATCAAGGAAATTCCTTTCTCCAACGGTCCCAGAGCTAACGTTAAATGCTACGGCTCCGATGACGTTTCCGAAGGCGTTGCAATCATGCGCCACGAAAAGGTTGGCGTTTCCATTACCGGTAACTCCACCAACCCCACTCGCTTCCAGCACCCCGTTGCAGGCACCTACAAAAAATGGTGTGTTGAAAACGGCAGAGAATATTTCTCGGTTGCTTCGGGCGGCGGCACCGGCCGTACTCTTCACCCCGATAACATGGCTGCAGGTCCTTCCTCTTACGGCATGACCGACACCATGGGCAGAATGCACTCTGATGCACAGTTCGCAGGCTCCTCCTCCGTTCCCGCTCACGTAGAAATGATGGGCTTGATCGGCGCAGGTAACAACCCCATGGTTGGTATGACTGTTGCATGTGCAGTTGCAGTTGAAGAAGCTAGCAAATAAGCCACTTCTTCCCTACTTTCTAACCGAATAAATTGTAAAAACAAAATAGACACATCATTTTGGAGAAATCCTTGATGATGTGTCTATTTTTATTCTAATTCGATTTTTTGCTTTTTATGAAGCTGAATATGGAAATTAAAATTATCAATACAATACTAACGAATATGCCGACGAACACAATAATGTTTGAGTCAACATCAGATGTACTCTTAATCGCCTCGCTGACATGTGACGTTACATCATCCTTATTTGTGTTCGAGTCATTTGATTCTTTATCCGATGTAGTCACTTCAGATGACTCCGATGAAGTATCAGGTGGGATATCAGATGAATCCTCTGCCGGCATATCATTCTGAGGTGTATAAATATACATCATGGGGCGGAGCGCAGAGAACGATTCGTTATCTAATGTTATTCCCCAAAGCACCATTTCAGTGCCAATTTGAACAGTTCTTGCAAGATCCCTACGTTCGACACCTTCGCCAACATCATTACTATGGAACGAAAGCATTATCATATCGTCTGTAAAGACAGCATCAAAGTTTTGTACGATTCCGTAGTTTTGGTGAGCTTCTATAAGCCGGTAAATGTTATTGGTTTTATCTACGCACTCAAACAACATAACGTAAGTGTATTTTACATTATATAAATCTTGTAAAAGTGGATTTGATATTAAAATAGAATCTTCACCTATATGCGATGAATTAACTTTATCGATAGTAAGCTGTATTTGTCCGACAGCACTTTGAGGTATTAATATATCACCAATCGTCATCTCGCAATATTTATCATTAGTTATATTACGCAGAATAGCATGCAAAGCCGCATTCAAATCTAAAAGTAACCTTTCGAGAAGTTCGTCATTCGATACGTACCCAACAGTTGAGCTCTCAAGCTCGGATAAATTCTTTTTTCCGAATTCGGTTCCCTTTACTTTGATATCTTTAATTATCGTATTTGCTTTTTTAATCAAGACATCGTAATTATTTTTATCTATAACGCCCTGCTCGTGTGCTAATTGCAAGCGTTGAATAAAACTTTCTACCTCAGCGACAGCGGTGTTAGCATTGTTGAATACAGGAGGTAGTGCTGTTTTGTTGAAAATTGTTTCTACTAAAATATCATCGCAATTTTTGCCAAAGAAATCCATTTCGGCAAAATATGCCACACCGTTACAACCTATTTCTAACATTTTTTGTGTTTGCTCAAGGAGCACATTCCTATCGAACTCCTCGACAAAAGCACCCAACGCAGGCACCACCCAACAGTTCTCGCCAGCGTATTCAATAAATCGTTTTACATATATATCATCATTTGCACCATATGCCATAGGATGAACCATATCTAGCCACCCTTGAGAAAGCCAAAATGCAGAATCTTGATAACAAGTGTCAGGTGACATATTTAAGACTGCGTTTACGTCTGCGCTGAGCAAAACATCGGGAGCAACTTCGTTAATTAGAATATGAACACGTTCTACAAACTTATTAATGTTACTTTTGCGATAACTCGCCCAATCTTTCCAATATACAGCATCAGTATCAAAAACAATGCTCATATCCTCATATTGCGGGAATTCTTTTTTGAATAGTGAAATCGTTGCAGCATCGTATCCGTAATCAATACCGTTTTCTAACGCAGGATAGCGTATAGTATCTAACTGAAACGCATCAATATCATAAGTTTCCAAAATGTATTCATATGTATCGATTAGATAATCTTGAACCTCATTCAAAGCAGGGTTCAGGAAATAATCATACATATTACCGTTAGAATCCGCCAATCTCCATTCGGGACGTTTTGTGATAATGCTTTGTTCAAGATTTACACTATTGGGATCGCCGACGGCAAAAGTATGCATCCAAGCATGCAATTCTACTCCATACTTATTGCACATTTTTGAAAACGCAGCTAAAACATCGAAATTTTCAAAATACGGGTTTTGTTCGAAATAACTGTCTTCAGGCATTGGGCAGATAAAAGTACAATCATAAAGAATCTCAACAGAAATCATATTCAAGCCTGATAAGCAACATTTTCTGACAAAAGCTTCAACTTCTTTTTCATTTTTCTGATTAGGACGTATCCATATACCGCGATATTCGCTCGCGGGAACGTCGCGGTATAATAACGTAATTCGTTCATAATCGGCTATTAATTTGTCAACAGAATCTATATCAATCCCACTAATATATGCCTTGTATTTGTTTTCCGCTTCATTAAATAGTGTTTCTGCTGTTTCGTCAATTATATAGAAATTTTCAAGAGCGTTATTTCTTGCAGAAATGGCATCAAATCTTTTTATCTCTAATATCGTATATATCCCTTCGTTGTCTATCGAAAATTTCACTGTTTTTGATTTTGAATCATATACCGCTTTCATGCCTATTTCGATTTTATAAAGCTTCTCAACCGCTGTTCCGTGTGCAGATATAACATAACTGTTCTGCTTGTTAGGCACAAGGTTATTATTGCCGCCAATCGAACTAACTCGACCGTTTGTAACAACGATTTCATATCCCCACTCGTTTGTTCCGGTTACTTCGTTATGTTTATCATATAATATTATTTGGTTTTCTCCGCGACCGGTGTTGACGGATGAAATCGTGACGACAATAGTTGTATTATCAGAAAATACAACTATTGGTAAATTGAAAAATATTATAGTGATCAACAATGAATAGGCAATGATTTTATTTTTCATTTGTTATATCCTTATATAAATTGATATATATATATTATATATCACATCATAATATTTTTCAACAAAACCTCATAAGATTATTTCTAATGCTATAGAAAAAGAGAGCGTCGAGCTCTCCTTTTTCGTTATTCAACATTTATGATCATATAACGAGCGCGCAATAATGAAAAAGCAAATATAAGAAAAAGCTTAGGTGGGAATTTATAGGAACACCGTATTAAATGCAATATGACACAAGAATTCGTTGCTAAAAGTATCGGCGTAAGCAGACAAGCCGTGTCCAAATGGGAAAACGTAACTTCGGACCCAAACACCTCAAATCTATTTGCACTGGCAAAATTATATAATATAAACGCAGATGAATTACCAAAAAACACAATCGCTTCCGGCAAAGCTAACGAGCACAATAGTTGAAATTTACATTATCGATTATATGCGAAAAAACAGACACATCATTTTGGAGAAAACCATTATGATGTGTCTATTTTTATTCAAGTGGCAGAGAAACAATGAATTCGCTTCCCTTTCCAAGTTCGCTGTTTACGGTTATCCTTCCGCCATGTTTCGAAATAATATTCTTTACCATTGACATACCGAGTCCGCTTCCGGGACGGTCATGAACCTCGCCGCCGCGATAAAAACGGTCGAACATTCTCTCCTTCGTTTCTTCACTCATTCCGATACCGCCGTCGATAATTCTCACAAAGATATTATCAAAGTCAGAATCGAGCGTTACGGTTATGACGCCGTTGGGGTTACTGAATTTAATCGCATTTTCAAGAATATTATTCCAAACCTCTGTCAACAACTCCTTTGAACCGAAATAATTGATCGGTTGCAGTTCCAATACAACATCGATTCCTTTTTCATCAAGTTGTTTGTCCATTGAGAGTAAGCATTTTCTCAATTGCTCATCAAGCGAGAACAACTCTTTCGCAATCGCCGCACCTTGATGTTCGAGACGGGACAGTTCAAGGATATCGTTCACAAGATCCGACAAGGAAATCGATTTTTCTTTAATTACGGAAATATACTCGTTGCGCTCTGCGTCGGAAAGATCTTCACTTTCAAGAAGTTGGGCATATCCGTGAATTGAGGCGAGCGGAGTTCTGAACTGATGAGAAACATTAGAAACGAAATCGCGAGCGAGCAATTCATTATTGCCCAGCTTATCGACCATTTCGTTAAAACTCTCGCAAATTTCAGCCGTTTCTTTTTCTTTCGGGGCTTCAAGTCTTTGGCTGAAATCGCCGTTTGCGACCGCTTTTGAAGCGTCAATAATCTGGCGCAATCTGCCGAAAAGAATTTTGTTGCCGAAGCCTCTTACAAGACTGGTTGAAATTACAATACTCGAAATAAGAAGAATAACCGTCGCCCAATAAATATTAATTTCCTTGACAGCGCCGAGTTTATTGAGCCACAAGAAGATGAAGAAGAGTACCACCGCTGTAACACAACAAACAACGAAAATAAACATAGTGAGATAAACAATCATCGGGGTTCTTTTTTTAACGTTGCTTATTTGTTCACTGATTATTTTCTTTTGCTTCGCGAGTTTTTTCGTGCTTTGTTTCTTGCTCATTTAAGCACCGCCTTATAACCGATACCGCGAACAGTCTCGATGCAAAAATCGGGATTATTTTCATATCTGCTTCTCAATTTACTGATATGAACGTTGATGGTTTTTTCGTCACTTTCTGATTCGTATCCCCAAATTTCGTCCATGATTTCAAAACGGGTGAAAACTCGGTCAGGATATGACAAAAGTTTGAAAAGCAGCAAAAATTCTTTTTGCGGCAAAGTTACGGTTTCGTTGCCAACGGAAACAGAATAAGCATCGCTGTCTAAAACCGTTTCGCCGATAGTCAGTTTTCTTTCGTTGGCGATCTTGCTTCGTCTCAACAACGCATTAACTCGCAAAACGAGCTCGTTGATATCGATCGGCTTGACCATATAGTCATCAACACCAAGATTGAAGCCTTTGGATTTATCATTAAAGCTTCCGCGCGCAGTAACTAGCATAACGGGCATGTCTTTATTTATCGATCGGATCTGTTCAACCAGTTCATATCCGTCCATTTTCGGCATCATTACGTCAGCCACGATCAGATCTATATGGTTTGTATCCATCATCTCCAAAGCCTGCAAACCGTTTGCAACCGAAAAAACAGAATGACCGTTTTTCGACAGAACTGTGCTAACCAACTTATTTAACGCGAGGTCATCTTCGGCAACTAATATATTTGGCATTAAATTCACCTTCTTTAAAAAAGAAGCGCCCTGCAAATGCAAAGCGCCCTTAGCGGTTAAGAATTGGACTCTAAATATGCGACCACATCACCGACAGTGATAAGAGTCGGCAATGCAGATTCGTCAAATACAACATTGAACTTTTCTTCGCAAAGAACAACAAGATCTGCAAGCTCAAGAGAGTTGAAACCAAGATCGTTCATGAGTTCAGCCTCGGGAACGATAAGTTCGGGTTTGATGTCCATTTCCTCAACAAGGAGATCTTTGACCTTAGATAACATAAAACACCTCTTTAAGAAATTTTATATCTTATGATTTTTTTGGTTGTAGTTTTTTCAAACTCGGTCTTTTTAATTTCGATGTTACGAACCTGTTTGAAGATGGGAAGATTTTTGTTGACGTTCGCAACCTCGGCACGCATTGTTTCGATAATTTGCTCTTCGGTGCAATCAACAAATTTGTCATAATCGGGATAAATCAATGCGGTCAAAACAACTTCGCCGGATTCTCTTGCTCTTCCGATAACAACGCTTTCCTTAATGAGATCGATTCGTTCAAGATACTCTTCGATTTCTTCGGGATAAACATTTTTTCCGTTATCAAGAATGATAATATTCTTTTTCCTTCCGGTTATATAAAGGAAACCGTCCTGATCTATATAGCCGTAGTCACCCGTGCGGAAAAATCCTTCCTCAGTAAAAGCCGCTTTCGTAGCTTCCTCATCGTTATAATAACCGAGCATTACGTGACCACCCTTGACACAAATCTCACCGATTTCACCGGTATGAAGGTCAATCTCACTACCGTTTTCGTCGGCGATGATTTTAACGCGACTTCCGGGAATCGGAATTCCGACCGAGTCATAATGAACAGTGACTAATGGATTTACAGCAACGAGCGGAGAGCATTCGGTAATACCATATCCTTGCGAAACGTTAATACCGATATCGTGAAACCATTCGATCGTTTCAGGGTCAGTGGCAGCGCCGCCGCAAATAATCTCTTTTAATCTTCCGCCGAGCGATTCAAGAACTTCAGAAAAGACAATGCCTCTTGCGTCAATACCAACCTTCTTCAAAACCTTTGTAGCCTTGACGCCGATGTTCAAAACGTTTTCTTTATTACGTTTCCTGATCTCGTCACTGATTTTCTTGCGCATGGTCGTCAAATACAAAGGAACGACAACCATAACGGTAGGACGGAAAATCTTTACATTGCGCATGAAATATTTAAGACTGTTATTGATACAAATTGTAACGCCGATTCTTAATGCTGTAAGTTGTCCTGCGGTTGTTTCATACGTATGGTGCATGGGCAATACACTAAACAAAACATTATCGCTTTTAAGGTTAATCATGTTAGCACAGGCAGTAAGAGCGGTGGTAATATTGTCCTCGGACAACATTACACCTTTGCTGGTGCCTGTGGTGCCGGATGTAAAAATCAGCGCGGACATCTTCGAAGTGTCATAACGCGACTTTTTAAAGTTTTTATAACCGCCTGCAAGGAGCTTCGCGCCTTCGGTACTCATTCGTTCAAAAGTCACATAACGAACATCATCATTTGCAGTATTATCAAAATCGATGATTTTTTTCACAGTCGGAAGATTCATCGAAAGGATTTTTTCTGCATATTTTCCCGAACAAAATACCGCTTCGACCTCAGCATGATTGAGAAAGTTCTCAATTTGAGTGGGTAGCAATTCCTTATCCAACGGTACAATAACAGAGCCGCTGCTGATAACCGACATATAGGATATCATCCACTCGGGTCTGTTCTCTGAAATCAAAGCGATCTTGCTTTTTTGAATACCGTATGAGCAAATCGAAGTTCCGATATTATTATATATGGCATACATTTGCTTATATGTCATTTCGGCAACAACACTGGGCGAAGTGAAATATTTATATGCTACTTTATTGCCATATTTTTCGACGCTTTCGCGAAGCATAGAACGAATATTATCGGGTTTTTCGAATCTGTTTTTAACGACAGGTTTTTTCAAAACAAACACTCCATTCAAGAAATTATTATAACAAAATATTTCAATATGTCAAGTACGCTAGTATATTTTTGGGACATGCGCAGAAAATAAAGAAAAACGAAGGGATTAATTATGACAAACGAACAATACAGCAAGTATATCGAAAAGCGTGCAAAAAAATCTCCATGTTTTAAAAACTGCATCAAAGCCTTTTTTGTCGGTGGTTTGATATGCACGTTGGGCGAATTTTTCGCTCAAATATATCAAAAGTTAAAATTCGATGAGGAAACTTCGCTGCTGTTATCATCAATAACTCTGATATTTATAGCAGGTTTACTGACCGGGATCGGCGTTTTTGATAAAATCGCCAAATTCGGCGGAGGAGGAGCACTCGTTCCGATAACCGGTTTTTCCAATTCGGTCGCCTCGCCCGCAATCGAAGCAAAAAGTGAAGGTTTTATCACAGGAGTTGCCGCAAAAATGTTTACGATAGCAGGGCCTGTTATTGTCTATGGAACAGTTGCTTCGATAATCTACGGAATAATATACTATATTTTTGTTATGTGAGGATTAACTTTTGATAGATAAAAAATTATATTTCAACAATGTTTTTATAAACCATGCTTCAACTATCGTTGGCAAAAAGGAATATGAGGGCCCGCTCGGAAACAGATTTGACGCGTTTGACAAAGACGAATATTTCGGTTGTAAAAACTTTGAAGAAGCCGAAAGCGAAATGGTAAGAAGGAATATCAACCTGCTTTTGGCTAAAGCAGGTTACAAAAGCAACGACATTGAGTTGATATGCGGCGGTGATCTCATCAATCAATGCATAGCAACTAGTTATGCCATAACCGATTATCACGCGCCTTACTTGGGATTATACGGTGCCTGCTCAACAATTATTGAATCATTAATATGTTCAGCATGTTTAATCGAAGGTAATTTCCTGAACAACAGCATCAGTGTAGCATCATCACACTTCTGTTCCGCAGAAAGACAATATCGCTTCCCTCTTGAATACGGAAGTACAAGAACACCGACAAGTCAGAATACCGTCACCGCATGTGGTGCTTTTTTACTTTCAAACAAGAAGTCGAATGTAAGAGTCAAAAGCGCGGTGATAGGACGCATTGTTGACAAAGGCGTAACCGATGCAAACAACATGGGTGCCGCAATGGCATGCGCGGCAGTCGATACGATCAAGCGTTTCTTCAATGATAATAATTGTTCTCCGGCCGATTTTGATTATATCATAACCGGTGATCTCGGAATCGAAGGGCATTCGATTGCATACGAGATGCTAAACTTAGATAAAATCGAACTTATAGGTAACTTTACGGATTGCGGAATGCTGATTTACGATCCGAAAAAGCAAGACACTCATTCCGGCGGATCGGGTTGCGGATGTGTAGCAAGCGTGCTGGGCGGTCATTTCATGAGGCTTTTTTATGAAGGAAAAATCAAAAATATTCTTGTTATCGGCACAGGTGCATTATTAAATCCCGACAGCGTTTTTCAAAAAAAATCAATACCTTCTATTGCACATGCAATTCATTTAACATGGGAGGAAATATGAATTATCTCTATGCGTTTTTAATCGGCGGAGCTTTATGCATTCCGGCACAAATTTTGTTGGATAAAACGAAACTCACCAACGCACGTATTTTATCGGGTTATGTCGTCATCGGCGTTATTCTGGGAGGTCTCGGAATTTATACAAATTTGGTTGACTTTGCATCTGCCGGTGCAACTGTTCCTTTGACCGGTTTCGGATTTTCACTTGCAAAGGGCGTTAAGAGTGCAGTTGAAAAAGATGGACTTTTGGGGGCACTTTACGGTGGATTAACATCGACCGCTGCCGGAATCAGTGCGGCATTATTCTTTTCCTTGATATGGTCAATTATATTTAGAAGCAAACAAAAATAAACTGTCGCGGTAAAACCGCGACAGTTTTTTTGTTGATTATTAACCGGTAATACCGCTTCGTTCAACACCTTCGATAAGGGTTCTTTGAGCAAACATGTAAATAATTACAAGAGGAAGAAGAATCAAAATACCGCAGGTATTTCTGATTGCCGCTTCATAAGTTGTTTGCGCAACGTAATCTGTATCGAGTGTAATGGGAATTTTTACGATATCGGGGAGCAGCAAAGGTGCATTTTCACCGGTAAAGAACAAACTTGTATAGAACGTATCAGACCACTGCCACGAAAAGGAGAACATGAAAATGGTTACCATCATCGGAACAGCCATAGGAATAATGATACGTGCGAAAGTCTTAATCGTGCCTGCGCCGTCAACATATGCAGCTTCTTCTAGTTCATCGGGAACGCCGTTAAAGTACTGACGCATGATGTAGATGAACAAACCGTTTTTGAAAGCAAGACCGGTCAAAGAAAGCGCGAAGAACGGCCAATACGTATTAAGCATGCTGCCGAAAGAATAAATCTTTCCGGTAGAATTCGAGAAGATAATATCAAAGAAGTTATAATCAATACCTTTATCAATAAATCCCTGTTCGAGAACCTTATAAGCATTTGCAATGCCCTCGGGATCGCTAAACATAGTTCCGAGATTTTTGAACAGGTTGACTGTTCCACCATAGATGCCCCAGATGTCAAAATGAGTAAACTTCATGAACATCGAAAGCTGAATCGTTTCGTGAGGAACGATCATCGTAAAGATAACTGCAAGGAAAAGAATCTTCTTGAACTTGAACTTGAATTTTGCAAAGCCGTAACCAACGATAGAACAAATCAAAGTCTGAGAAATACCGCAAAGTACAGAAAGCAATGTGGTGTTAAACAAGGCTTCAAAATAGTTGTTATCAGTGATGATAGCTTTGTAGGTATCAAGCGTAGGATTCATGGCGATGAGTTTTACCATAACGTTGGTAAAGTCATCTCTGCTCATGAACGAACCTGCAATTTTAGAAATGTAAGGGAAAAGAATGATGTAAGAAATACCGACAAGCAAAACAAATCTAAACAACGCCCAAACAAGTTGTTTGGCAAAGTGAAATGTTAAATACTTGTAGCGGAGTCGCATCAGAAAAGGAGTTTTTTCCTGCGCTCTGATCTTTCGCATCGCTTCTTCGCGTTTAAGCTGATTTTGATATTCTTTCAGCTCTTTCTTGCTCATAGAGGAAGTATCCAATTTGTGCAACTCCTTTCCTTAAACATCTTTTCTCTGGTAGAATACGTACGCACTCAAAATACCTGATACAAGTGCGAGCGCCAAAACTACCAACAAGAAGTACATCCAAGACATCGCGGTTGCGGCAACCGTGTTGTTTTGTGTAGTGTATACACCGGAAATGTAGGTCATAATCTGGTTGGATTGCGACGTGAACGAGTCAATAACCGTGTAAATCGCATTAACCAAGATCATCGGGCTGATCATCGGGAACGTGATCTTCCAGAAGGTTTCCCAAGAAGATGCACCGTCAATATAGCAAGATTCGTATATTGCCGAAGGAATCGATTGGAGACCCGCGAGGAAGATAAGCATCTGAACACCGGACTTATTAACGATTTCATAAACGTCGTTGATAAGCGTTGATACGTATGTAACAAGGCCGCTACCTATCTGCATTCCTGCAAATAGTCTGTTGATGTCCATTGCCGTAATAATTTCTGCACCCGAGCTGCCGCCACTTTCCAAACCGCCCGATGCGCTTGAAGAAATCGATTCCATGTTCTGTGCGAGCGAGTTCTGCAAGTCAATGGATTCGATAATACCTGTCGAAACGATAACGGGAATAAAGAAGATAGCTCTGAACAATGCTCTGCCGCGCATTTTCTGGTTCAAAAGAACAGCCATAAACAGCGAGAAAATAACGATTGCAGGAACATTGAAAGCAAGTTCTTTAATGCTCGTGAAAAGTGTAGTTACATAATCAGGGTCAGTGAACAATGCATAGCTGTAGTTTTCCCAGCCAACGTTCGTCAAATAAAATCCGCCTTCTTTTTGGAAATTCATTTCACTGAAAGAAAACTGAATCGATTCAACGATCATCGGAAGGTAAAGCAGGAAGAAACCGATCAAGAAGGGAGCTATGAAAAGCCAACCCATTCTTGATTTCTGCACGTCAAGCGAGCGAGAACGTTTCTTTCGTGCTTTTTCATTAGATACGTCGGGAGCGGTCTTTTTTATAACTTTATCACTCATTATTTACCCTCCTCCGTATTAACTTTTTCATTTTTTGCGTTGAACTTAATGAACGAACCAGCAGGAACGATCTCATCTTTGCCGCAGAACTGAACGGTATAATCCTTTTCGCCATAGTTGACGAAGAAGGTTATATTGTTTTCATATACGACCTTAACGACTTTTCCGTCGTCGCTGATGATATCATGTTTAAGCAAGGTTGCGTTCTGAACATCATGAATAGCATTATTAATCTGTTTATAAGCATCTATAATGTCATCCATCCAAATGCTGTAACGAACAGAATAATATTTAGCTATTTCAGATGCAGTATATTGCTTCAATTCGGAAGTATTGTTCTGAGCAACTACGAAATAAGGCGATGCGCCGCTTTCGATAGTCTTCAAAAGGTGATAGTTGTAATCACCCGCAAGGTTAAGAGCCGTGCCGGCATATTCTTTATAACCATGAAGAACCATGCTCATAAACGGAACGGTTGCGTAGGAATACAAGAGTCTCGAGTCATCCATAGGAAGTTCGATGATGTCCGTTGCATAACGGAGCGTATATTCGTTACCTGCGGTTACAAGGAGTTTCTTGTTGTTGGACTTGATCTGTTCAAGCAACTGGATAACGAGTTCCTTGGAATCTTCTCTCGTAAGAGGATTATCTTTGTTGAAGTCAGACGACAAATATTTGCCGAGCGAACCAACAGAAATCGAACCTACGTTGAATTGGCTGTAATCTTCGTTTGCGGAATTATAAAGTTCCTTCATGAAGGACGGAGAAATAACGCCGCCAATGCTGTTGACAAACGCTTGGAGCACAGGATCATATTCCTGCATACCTGCGGGACGTTCGTCAATTGTCTGAGAAAGATCATCGTCCGAATCAAAATCGTCGAACGATTTGTCACGGTAAGCGAGAGAAAGTTCAATATCAGGGAAAAGCGTCACGTTGTGTTCATTTGCGTATGCAATAAGATCACTGAAACCTTCTTTTCCGCCGAGAACCTTTTCAACCTTAATAGAGGTCGCAATGTCAGGCATAATGCCGCCATTGTACCAAGCGCTCATTTTAACCTTGACGTTGTCAATACCGTTTCCACGCAACTTATCAAGAATGTCCTTGGTATCTTGGAAACTGGTAAGTGCAACCATTGTTTCAACGGGAACGCCGAAAACAGTCTTTGTGGTTTCCAATGCGCCGAGAGTTTCAATATAAAGAGGAATATCTTTTTCGAGATCTTCGACTTTTGTAAGAACTCCCGTGCTTACCAGATAATTTCTGTATGCAGCAGCCATATCAGAATAAGATTTATTTGCGTCACGTCCCTCTTCGGCTTTATCGCCGTCTTCGGTACCGTCAAGAATAAACAATCTGATCTGGAAGTCACCGGTATATTTACGCTTCGATTCGACAGTCCACATTGCATCTGTGCCGGCAGAAATACCGCCGTCAAGTACATATGAGTCCTTAGGACGCGGGTTGAATGACGTATAGATCGAGGCGAAATTGTGAACTTTACCGCCGTAACTTACATTGATTTTTGCAAGAGAGTCACCTTCTTCGATAACTGCAAGATAAGCAATTTCGAGAGGAGTGTTCATTTTAATGCCATTTTCATCGACCTGCTGTTTTCCGGTTTCGGGATCGATCAAAGGCTGACCTTTGGTAACGTTCTGATAAACACCGAAAACAGGAAGTCTCGAAACTTCACGGTGCTGACCGGTAATTGTATGATATGCATAGTCTTGACCGTAAAGGTTGCTGGAATTGGTGAACTGTTCACTTAAATCATCAAAATTGATGATAGAACCGGAACCATCCGGTGAGAACAGGTAACCCGAGTTATCGGATGCATCACCGGCGCCACCGTAAGGAAGAACAAGAACATCGGAAAGTTTGTAAAGCGAGGAGTCAAAACGAATGTTGCCTGCGTTACATCTGATAGTGATTTCATCACCATCAACACGATATTCAAGCGCCAGTTTGAACAAAGGCGGAACTTTATCGTCAGAAACATATTCCGTTTCTGCGTGGTCAGCTTCAAGAGTATCGTAATCATAAATCGTATATTGCTTTATGATTTTTTCAAGCCTGATAAGTTCCTGGGTTGTGATAGTTTCATCACATGCATAAAGCGGGAATTGTTCAAGAACGGGATATTTTGAAAGCCATTCTTTTTTACGGGTCTGAGGAACACCCTTTGCGTTAATATCATATTTGGTATAGAACGATTTGAGTGTTCTCGAATCTCTTTCTGCCAAAGAGTTTTCGGCAACCTGATTGATAAGATCATCAAGTTTTTCGACTTTAATAAGTCTGGGAACGAGATAAATAACTTCTTCACGTCCGATAGTGTATTCAACACGGACGCCGCCGCGAATATTCTTTACGGTAATCTGCTGATTGGAAGCACCATCCGCAAAAGAACTCATTTCAGCGTCTTTATCATTCTCGGTAAATCTGATAATGATCTGAGAAAGAAGTTTCTCTTTTTCTGTTGCATCTGTTTTTGAGGTTGAACTACCTGCGTTGTAAGGGTTAGTGCAATAGAATGCAGTATATTCGGGAATGGTACCTTCGGGAATATCTTCCTTTTTAAGTTCTTTGTCTTTAAGAACAAGGAAGATCATTTCACCGGTGAGTTCATCTGCATAAAATGCATAACCGTCAACAATGGTAAACAGTTTCATCGGCTCTATCAAACCGTCACCGTTAATACGCGATTGAACGGTATCAAAGGGCGATTGAGTGTAAGCCGGTCTTAAATCTTCTTTCCACTGATCTTCCCAAGACTTTTCCTCTTCTGCATCATCTGCGGCCAAAACCGAAATCACATTCGTCGGAGTTAACAACATCGAAAGGCAGAGTACGAGTGTAAGTATCTTTGCAAATTTCATTTTCATAATATAATTACACTCCTTTCTACGACCATCGGTAAGACAGTTCGATATAAATGTTATAGAAGAACGTAAAGACTTTGGCAACAAGAGCCGAGAACAAGCCGGCGATGAAGATAATGAACGCAACACCGACGATCGAAACGATCGAAGTAATAACGTTTTTGCCAAGCGAGTAATCGTGGGTAACCATCATTCCGAAGAATATGAGCAATCCGAGCCAACCAAACGCAAATGATTGAAGCATTGTTACGATTTGGAGTTCGCTGACCGTCATAATGTTAGTAAGGATTACAGACGGAATGATGAGCAAAGGCAACGGTACCAAGGAGTAGCAGGTTGCAATATAGACGTCCTTGAAACTGCCTTCGCCTTCAAACAAGGTTGTGATACACCAGTTTGCAATTACCCAAAGGATAACAGGTGAAAGAATTGAGGTTATAGACATCAGGTACGACGTGGAGTTGCCGTAAGGATTGCTTACATATCCAACGCCGATAGACTGATAAACGAAGGTAAGACATGCAATAACAAGCCAGAATGTCGCGCCGCGAACAGAGCCGCGTTTTTCGTGTTTAAGATCCCAGAAACCGTCAAAAGGATGGAATATGATATGGAATCCGTAAAGCACTTCTTCAACAAAAGTACGTTTTTCAACATTCTTTTGGCCGCGTTTGTTGACCTTATTAGCATATTTGAAGAATTTCGAAACACCGAAAATTACTGCAAAAAGGACAACAGGTATTACCCAAAGATTCGTTTCCATCCATTCTTTACGGTATGCCTGATATGCCTTGGAATAATCTTCTGTGTTATATGCATATTTGTAATACTTCATTGCCTGCAAATAATTACCTTCGCGGTATTTACTCTGAGCAATGCCGATATAAGCAGCGTCATAGTTGTTGTTGCGTTGAAGAATCTCAATGTAATAGTCAACAGCTTTTTCAAATTGCTTATCTTCGGTATTCTGAATTGCTTCGGTAAGCAAGTCGCCGTAGCCGGTACGCTTATAAACGGTAAATGCGCTGGTTGATCTGTCAAGAAGAAGCATCTTACTTCCCTGATAATCAATAGCAACGAGGTTTTCGATATTACCGAGCTGATTACCCTTATCGCCGAAAGCGTAAAGCAGGTTACCGTTGGAGTCGTATGTGAAAACTTTGCTACGAACGTTATCAATGATACTCCAGGTGTTTGCTTCGCCAAGTGCCACGTCGAAGATCTTGGAAGGACCTGCGGTTGAGATCTCAGCAGTAGTCATGTTCGCAAACTTAATTTCACCATAGGGCGGCCAGAAACCGTTACGGTTCATAACATCCGCGCCATTCGGGTTAAGTTTCTTAACAGGTGCATAGTCACCGCTCTTATCTCTCGCGTTGAGAGAAGAAATAACGGATGAATCAGCGATCGTGCTGGTTGTAACGTAGATAAATCCGTCGGGATCAATGCAGATATTGTTAAATTCGGTCGAAACGATCTGTTCGCTCGCAGCCAGCTGCTCTTCGGTCTTGAATAATCTCAAGAAATATTCAAGAGCGTTATAAGTAACTTTCTGAGGACCGATAAATCCGTTGAACGAACCGTCGCGGTTGAGCGAAATTACGCCGTAGTTCGATGTCGAAGAAACAACATAAATACGACCCGCCTGGTCAACCGAAACTGCGATAGGCTGATAAACGTGGTTTTCAGGAAGAACTTCGCTCGCGGGTTCGGGAACGATATCTCTGAAATTACCGAGTTTATCAAAAACTACAACGCGGGAGTTACCTGTATCTGCGACAAAAATTTCGTCAGCATTTACAAAAACACCGTTGGGAGTATTCAAACTGTCAGGAACACCATATTGGTTGATAAACTCACCGATAATCAAACGAATATTGAATTCTTCATCGGTAACGACAACCTGGTTTGCACCGGTATTCGCGATATAAACGTGATTAAGTTCATCAACGAATATATCCTTGGGCTGATTAAGTTCGACAAAAATTCCTTTGCCGGCATAAAGCGCCTTTGCGTTATCGCTGGCACCGCCATCAATTTCGAGAGATTTAAGCAAATACTCTGTATCAATGACTTTTAACGGAGTGTATGCGTCAGGGCTGCGTTGCATATCACCGTCAACGTTATAGGTATACGTGGTATAGGGCGTTATCGCACTTACGGAGATAGTGCCGATGAGCATTATCAATGCAAGTCCGACAAGCAGCACTTTTGTGATTTTGCTTTTCATACACTTCCTCCTTTTAATCTTTCATACCGGAAGCAGACATTGTTGTAATGACGTTACTCTGTGTAATAACAAATACTACGATAGGAACAATCATCATAACAACTGTAGCCGCAGCCGAAACACCGGAACGGGCGATACCCGAGGTGACCAACTGGCTGATTGCATAGTTGAAAGTTTTAAGTTGTTCGCTGTAAATATACAAGCTGGCGCCCATATTCCACAGATCTTTAAATACAAAGATGATAAGCGTTATCCATGCAGGTTTTACCATGGGCATTGCGATTCGCCAGAAGATGAGGTTTTCACCAGCACCGTCAAGACGAGCACTTTCGAGAACAGAATCGTTAACCGAAGTTTCCATAAACTGTTTCATCAAGTAAAGACCGAAAGTGTAGCACCATGCAGGAACGATAACAGACCAATAAGTGTCAACCCAACCGAGAGCGGACATCGTGATAAAGTTCGTGATACCGGTAACGGTAGAGTTAAACATGAGTGAATAAACAACGACCGAGAAAAGGAATTTTCTTCCCGGGAACTTGATCTTTGCCAACGCATAAGCAGCATAGGCTGCCAAAATAACGTTACCAAATGTACCCGCAAAGGAAATGAGAACGGTGTTGAATATGTATCTTGAGAAAGGTACCCAAGATTCATTCATAAGAGTGAACAAGTCTCTGTAATTCTTCAAAGTGGGGTTAACCACGAAGAATCTCGGAGGGAAAACGAAGAGTTCATCAAGCGGTTTCAAGGATTGGCAGATCGCATATACCATCGGAAGGACCATGATGACAGCAACGATCGCAAGCATGATGAAGATACCAACGTCACCACCGGTAGAACGTGTTACCGAACGGGTAAACTGTTCTTTGTTTTGAAGTCTTTTATTGCGGTAGTTACGGAATTTTACTTTTAAATCCTGGAAAGACATATTACGTACCTACCTTTCTGAGCATCTTTGTAACAAGCATGTTCGCACCGATCATCATAAAGAAGAGGATGGTTGCGATTGCCGATGCATAACCCATCTCAAAACGAGTGTTACCATAGTCTTCAAGATGGTGCATGATTGTATGTGCACAATAGTTCGGGCTCGGGAAACCGACAAGAGCGGTGATAACAGCACCGAAACCAAACGACTGAGTGATCGCAAGGATCGCACCGAGCATCATCTGAGGACGCATCGTAGGAAGTGTGATGTACCAAAGTTCCTGCCAACGGTTCTTAACGCCGTCAACCGCACCTGCTTCATAAAGACTCTTATCAACAACCTGGAAACCTGCAATAAAGGTAAGGAACGATGTGCCCAAAGAGGTCCAAAGTGCAACAGCGATTATGAGCGGGAAAATATACTTTTCGTCCTGGAACCAAAGAACAGGTTCGTTCAACAAGCCGAGTTTGATACCCCAAGCGTTAACAAAACCATATTGGTCAGACGAGAAGAAGATCGTCCAAATCAAGTAAACCTGACCGGAAATCGAAGGTGCATAGAAGAACAACGTTGCTACCGCTCTGATCTTAGGACGAAGCTCATTGATGAACCATGCAAAGAGCATCGAAAGAAGATATGAGCCGGGACCTGTGATCGCAGAGAACTTCAAGGTGTTCAAAATCGCAGTAAGGAATACGTCGTCATCAAGGATAAGTCTTATGTAGTTATCCATGAATACGAATTCAGGCCATTCAAGAAGGTTAAAAGTCGTGAAACTAAGAACAAACGAAAGGATAACAGGAAGGACAGTAAACACGAAGAAGAGGAGGAAGAACGGGAACGCCATAAAGTAACCGACTTTATTTTTGTTTATCTCATTCAACGTCCATCTGAAACGCGACATGTCATTTCTGATAACGGCTTTTTCTTTTGCCATTAACTTTTTCCTCCTTCCTTATTCCAATTAGGATACTTTTCTTTCACCACATTAAGCATTTCTTTGATCGAGTCAGAAGTCGGCAATCCGAACTCTTCTCTCTTTCTCGTGAGTTCTACGTTAATGTCGGTGATTTGAGACTGCATTTCTTCAATCGGATCAGCACTGTTGTTGACAACGTCAAGGAATGCAAACGTTGTATAACGGCCGATAATGTAGCTGCCGGGATATTCGGGAGTACAAACAACGGCATTGAACTGAGCAAGAAGATTCTTGGATTCTTCGGTAGACCATGCCATGTCTTCAAGGGCTTCCATGTTCGCAGTAGGCTGCTTTGCAGACGGACCGAGAAGTGCAACCATTTCGTTACCATAGGCACTCTGGATATCTTTATTAAGGTACCATTGCATAAATGCCCATGAACCGAAAGCAGCAGCTTCATCTTTGCTTACAGAGTTCATCAACATGATGGTTGAAATACCACCGATGGTCGAGTTGTTAATTTCCTGAGTAAGTTCATTAGCCGTGCCGGGAAGCGGAGTGAATTCCCAAAGACCGTTAATTTCGGGAGCAAATACGATAAGTGTGTTGTATGCAGTGTAGTCCATGATACCCAAAGGCATTTCACCCGAACGGAAACGGTTTGCAAAGTCAAACGTAATCGGGAAATCGTACATGGTGAAGAACTGACATACATCTTTAAATGTTGCAAGCGAAATATCCGAATCAAGATTGATGGTCATACCATCGGTTTTGGGTCTCGTCACGAGGTTGTTGTCATCATCGTAGGTTTCGTATGTAAGACCCTTATCGGCAAGATCCTTATTGAGTTTTTTAAGATCTTTATCGCTGATCTTATCAAAGTCGCCTTCATAATAATATCTTTGCAAGAGTTCAAGATAATAATCGTAATTTCCTTCATCATATAAAGGCTCGTTCTGCTGATACATCATTACCATTGAACCACCGGTACCCTGCGGGAAGCCGATATCCAACGAGTTGGATTGCAACGAATATATAATATCGTAGAAATCATCCCAAGTATTAGGAATGTCGATATCAAGTTCAGCGAAGATATCCTTACGATAGAACATCATCGAGAACGACATCGTCATCGGAAGTGCATAGGTTTCGCCGTAAAGCGTAACAGGCACAAGCGACTGCGGTGCGAACCAATCGGAAACAGATTCAAAATCTTTAACGGTTTCCGATTCAATGAGTTCATAAAATTCGGGATATTTTTCTTTATCGTACCATTGTGATTTTTTAAGGTCGGTAAAGTCGTAACCGATTGCAGTGTTGCCGGTTTTTGTATTCAAAGACAAAACCGCGGAACGAATTGCATAGTTAACAGGATCACCCTGACCGGCGCCCATATAGACGTCAGGTCCTGTGCCTGCAAGAGTTGCGGGAAGCAACGTGCCGCCGGCAACAAGCTTGAGTTCGACGTTAATGCCGCTGTGATTAGGTGTGAAATCATCGTCGATAAGCGAGCGGATGATCTGCGCCTGGTCGCGGGAGGTTGCAGTCCAGACTTCAACGTCAACATCACTTTCGGAAGCGATATTTTCGCCGGTCGCACCGAGCGAGTTGTAATCACTGAAGAAGGATTTATAGAACTTCTGAATTTCGTAGATAAGTGTGCCAAAGAAACCGGGTTCAGCTTTGGGAGCATCGGAGCCAACGGCTTGAATCGAAATATAGTCAATATCGAGCGGCTGGTTCTGTGTGCTTGACAACCAAGAACCGAGAGAAGCCGAATAGTCCTTGAGAGTGCTCATCTGAGAAGCAATCTTATCGGGCTCGGTACTCATGCGTTCACAAACAAGCGCAACACGGTCAAGAGTCGAGGAATGTTCGCCCTTTTCGCCCGTGAGCCTGGTGAGTTCAGCGGAAACTTCGGTAAGAATCTTAGCCTGTTCGCCCAAACCTTTAACAACGTCGGGAATAAGTTTGTCGAAGCCGTAATCACGATATTCATCGGCGTCCGGACCGGTGATCATGAGAATCTTACGGTAATATCCGTTGATCTGCGAAAGCGAGTTCTCAACGGTGCTGAGAACCGAAGACATATCGCCGAGAACAACTTCAAGCCTGATGGTGCTCGTTCCCTTTTTAAGATAGAACTTAAAGGGATCTCCGCCGTTATTCAATCCTTGGGTCTGCCAATCGGATGAATAGTTAAACCTGAGGTTGCCCGCTTCCTCAAACGGGATTTTGCCATCTATATAAATTTTTCTGGAAACATAGATACCGGAATACCAGTTTTGTTGGCTTCTGGGGACAATTGAATAGAAACCTTCTTCGGGTACAGTGATTTCCCATTCGATCCACTGACCGACATACTGCCATTTGTCACCGCCGATCTCATTAAGACGGATAAGAGCAGCATCCTGAGGTTCGGAATAAGAAGAAGATCTGTCATTAAGAGCATAAATGGTGTTACCCGATGTAAATGTCGGATATTCAGCCTGAATTTTAACACTCTCGTCGCCGGTATAATCTTTCTTGTTGGAATATTTTTTAAGATATTCTTCATAAGAAATGTTTTCTTCAAAAGGAACAAGAGATATGCTCTTTATCGCAAGAGGTTCTCTTACCGCTTGAAGGCTGACGGTATGTTCACCCTTCGAGAAGAAGAAAGCAAGGGGTTCGTTATAGTAACCCGTTGAATCATGAAGATCCTTGGTGATCCAGGTTTCGACAAGTTCTTTATCGGGTTTGAGTTCGTTCCCGTTGATATCTCTGACAAACAAACGATCACTGTCCGAAGAGTGATTTTCGGAATTTCTGATGAACTCCAAAAACTTTTCATCGGAAGTTGTATACATTTGTTTTTTGCCGTCCTTCAAAACAGGTGTGCCGTTTTCATCAACAACGGTATAAACATCCTGCCAAACAAGGTCAAACTCGATCGAACGAGCCTCTTTGTAAGGAACCGTGCCGTCGATAAGAACATATCTTTCAGCAGCAGAACCTTTTGATAAATAAGGCTGTTCCGCCATTTTATCATCTTTGGACTCTGTCTCTCCATCAGATTCGCTGTAATCAAAATATCCGCTATAATACTCGATGCGGAGACAGTAGATTGTATCCTTGGGAAGGTCCACTTTCCAAGAAACAATACTGTTTGAGCCGCTGATCAAAACGGGAGCTTTATCTTCAGCGAGATCATTTACGGTTTTAGCATCGCCCGAAGTGAGCTCAAAACTTTCGACATCCAACGGAATGATGGAGTTTTCGGGATTATCTCCGTAATATCCGCCTTTGTCAAGCTTCGAAAATTCTCCTTTGTAAATTTCGTTGCGATACTCATCATAAGTAGTCGCAGTCAAGTAGTTCTTAATGTCGTTCAAATCGGTTCTGTAAAGCGATGAACTGCCATTAACGTAACTACCAAGAGCAGACGCGGTTAAAGAGCCGAAGCTTGTCATAAGAATGGCAAACAACAGCAAATAAGCGCCCAAACTCTTGACGTGTCTTCTGTTTCCAGTCATTTGATTTCCTCCTGCGAAGAATGGTAATTATAAAAGTGCACAATAACACTCCTATATATTTATATATAGATACTATCACAAGGGTGTTTTTTTGTCAAGTATGCATATAAAATCGCCTTTAAAATAATGCAAATTGAACACATTGTTTTTTGAGCATCAAAAAACCGCAATTTCGACCTCATTCGTCATCAACAATTCTCCAAGGCACAAGTTATATACTTTGATAAATATTTTTTTGTTCAAAAGTTTATAATCCGCAATATCTTCGTTTGCGAAAATAGCGTTTTGGTGCATGTTTTAGAGCGTAATTCTGAGTTTTTTTAAGATTATTTTAAAGTTTGTCAAAAATAACATCCCTAAAAAATATACATTTTGTTGAAAATACGTCTATAAAAAGCAAAGAACGCCTCTATCGGCGCCCTTTAAGCTTTGTTGATTTTGAACATTTTCGGGTTCGTTTTTTTGTGCATGCACAAAACAAACGTTCGCTCATTGTTTTGTCGAAAATATTGTTTTAAAGCTGAATTTTAGCGGTAACAACGAATCCGCCGCTGCCATCGCCCGAAATTGTGTATTCTTCACCGGATGAAGGAACAGGTATGCGAGTAATGTTTGAATTTGTTTCGCAGGGGACATAATAGACAACGTAGGCCGTGTTAGTTTCGATGCGAGATTTAAATTCAATAACCTTTTCCGTCTTGATTTTATCGATGTACTCTTCCAACGACAACTTATATCTTTGTATGTAGTCGCTATGCGCGACGCCGACATATCTGTAATATTGGCAGTCAACCTGATAACCGGTATATTCGGATTTTCCCTCGGGATACCTTTGTATCAAACCATAAGCATAACACTGTTCGCGCAATGGAACAAAATCCGCATCGGTAATTTGGTAATCCCCACCATAAGCAGACAATTCAAAAGAATACCCGGACGAAAGTTCCAAGGATTTTCCCGAAAGTTGAGCGCTCTTGGGATCGGTATATGCCCTATTAACGAGAAGGCAATTAACGCCGATAACGCCCTTGAACCACACCGCCAACGAATCAAATGCACGGAACGCGTCATCATAAACTTCAAGCGAGGATCCGGAAAGGCCATAAGCATTGCTAGACATATTTCTGTAAATACCGATGACCTCATCGGTAATCAAATCACTTCCGATAACGTCGGGATATCCCTTCCCTTCCTTTATCAACGCAAGGGTGCCGTTAACAACCTCGGCGTTTCTGCACTCCTCCGTTTTGAACGACAACTTATCATAGTAGTCGTAATCAGTCGGAAGAACGTGATTTTCAGGTTCTGAGGTTTGAGAAGGTTCGGTCGACAAAATCGGCTCGGAACTTTCCAATGACGGTCTGTCATAATCGACAGGCGATTCGATTTTTACCAATGCAACAACGTAAGAAACAAGCATCACGATCGACAGCAGAACCGTCAATACGATTTGTGCTACATTTTTCTTCGGAGCGACATCCGATTTTTTGTTTTGCATCATAATTCACCTTTTAAAACACGTGGGCGAAATAAATTCGCCCACATGTCAGTAAAAATTACATTTCTGCTTTCTTTTTAAGAGCTGCGTATTTTTCCTTGGCTTGCTGTTCAGCAGTATCAAAGAGTTCATTTGCTCTTTCAGGGAATGCTTTTTCAAGAGAGCTGTATCTTGTTTCACTCTTGATAAAGTCTTTATAAGAAGTTGTAGGTTCTTTGCTGTCAAGAATGAACGGATTCTTGCCTTCGGCAACCAAATCAGGATTGAAGCGGAAGTTGAACCAGTAGCCCGACGCAACAGCAGCCTTGGTTTCGAGCATGCTGGTGCCGAGCCCCTTCTTAATACCGTGGTTGATACAGGGAGCGTAGGCAATGATCAAAGACGGACCTTTGTATTTTTCTGCTTCGGCGATAGCCTTAATGCACTGATTATAGTCAGCGCCCATAGCGATCTGAGCAACATATACATAGCCGTAGGACATTGCGATAGCAGCAAGATCCTTCTTCTTCATCGTCTTACCTGCCGCAGCAAACTTAGCAACGGAGCCGGTAGGAGTAGATTTAGAAGCCTGACCGCCGGTATTGGAGTATACTTCGGTATCAAATACAAAGATATTTACATCTTCACCGGACGCGAGAGCGTGATCGAGACCGCCGAAGCCGATATCATATGCCCAACCGTCGCCACCGAAGATCCACATGGATTTCTTGGTGAGAAGGTCAGCACTTTCAATAACGTCTTTGCAAAGACCGCAATCACAGCCGTTGCAAGCAGCGAGAAGTTTTTCGCCGGCAACTTTGGAAGCCTCTGCGTCATCCTTGCCCGCGAGCCATTCGCCAGCCGCAGCCTTGATTTCATCGGTTGCGCAATCTGCTTCAAGAAGTTTAGCAACAGTTTCAGCAAGTCTGTCTCTGCGAGCGTTCATTGCAGTTGCCATACCGAGACCGAACTCAGCGTTATCTTCAAAGAGCGAGTTAGCCCATGCAGGTCCGTGACCCTTCTTGTTAACGGTATAAGGCATAGAGGGAGCAGAGCCGCCCCAGATAGATGAACAACCGGTAGCGTTAGCGATGAACATTCTGTCACCGAAGAGCTGAGTTACAAGTTTTGCGTAAGGAGTTTCGCCACAGCCTGCGCAAGCACCGGAGAACTCGAGAAGGGGCTGTTTGAACTGGCTTCCCTTAACGGTTTCGGGTTTGAACTTAGCAAGAACTTCGGGGTTATCGCAATATTTATAGCTTGCGTCGAATTCAGCCTGATATTTAAGCTGTTCTGCGATAGGAGCCATTTTGAGAGCTTTTTCGCCCTTTCTGCCAGGACAGATCTGAACACAGCTCTGGCAACCAAGGCAGTCGAGCGCCGAAACGGTCATGCCGAACTTGTAGCCGGGCATACCGGTCATCGGAACAAGTTTGAATTCGGGATGTTCAGCCGCTTCCGCATCGGTAAGAGCGATGGGTCTGATAGCTGCATGAGGACATACGTAAGAACAGAAGTTACACTGGATACAGTTTTCGGGGTTCCAATCGGGAACATCAACCGCAACACCGCGTTTTTCGTACGCAGCAGTACCCTGCGGGAACGTACCGTCAGCGTTCTCATGGAATACAGAAACGGGAAGATCGTCACCCTTCTGTGCGTTAGTGGGTTCAAGGATAGTCTTAACAAAGTTAACGACTTCTTCTCTGCCTTCAAGTTTTACTTCATCAACAGTTTCATCAACCGCATCTGCCCAACTTGCAGGAACTTCAATCTTCTTATATGCATTCGCACCTGCATCGATTGCAGCGTAGTTCATGTTGACGATATCTTCGCCCTTCTTAGCAAAGCTCTTATATGCAGCTTTCTTCATATAATCAATTGCTTCGGCTGAAGGAATGATATTTGCAAGCGAGAAGAACGCACTTTGAAGAACGGTGTTGGTTCTGTTGCCGAGACCGATTTCACGAGCAATCGAAATTGCGTCGATGGTATAGAAATCAACATTCTTGGTAGCAAGATCTCTCTTCACCTTTGCGGGAAGGATCTTTTCAAGTTCTTCAAGAGACCACTGGCAGTTAAGAAGGAAGGTACCGCCTTCTGCGATATCACCGGTGATGTCATATCTTTCTATATAGGAAGGATTATGGCACGCAACAAAATCAGCGTTGGAAACATAATAAGTAGATCTGATCGGAGTGTCACCGAAACGAAGGTGGCTGATCGTGATACCGCCCGACTTCTTGCTATCATAAGCGAAGTAAGCCTGAATGTACTTATCGGTGTGGTCGCCGATGATCTTGATAGAGTTCTTGTTAGCGCCGACCGTACCGTCAGAGCCGAGACCCCAGAACTTGCAGGAAACGATGCCTTCGCCCGCGGTATTGGGAGCAGCTTCAAGAGGAAGCGAAAGGTTGGTAACGTCATCATTGATACCAACAGTAAAACCGTCGATAGGCTTTACAGCGTCGAGGTTCTTATAAACCGCGAATATGCAAGCGGGAGTTGTGTCCTTCGAACCAAGGCCGTATCTGCCGCCGATAACGAGAGCAGATTCAAACTTGGTGCCGCGGATTGCATTAACAACGTCAAGGAAGAGAGGTTCTGCACCTGCACCGGGTTCCTTGGTTCTGTCCATAACAGCAATCTTCTTGACAGTTTCGGGAATTGCTTCAAGAAGCTTTTCTTTTACGAAAGGACGGTAAAGTCTAACCTTGATAAGACCAACCTTGCCGCCGTTAGCATTAATATAATCAACAGTTTCTTCAATGGTATCACAAACAGAACCCATAGCGATGATAACTTTATCAGCATCGGGCGCGCCGTAATAGTTGAAGAGTTTATAATCGGTTCCGGCTTTTTCGTTTACCTTATCAAGGTATTTTTCAACGATTGCGGGAACAGCATCATAATAAGTATTGCAAGCTTCTCTTGCCTGGAAGAAGATGTCGGGGTTCTGTGCAGTACCGCGAAGAACGGGATGTTCAGGGTTGAGCGCTCTTTCTCTGAACGCCTTAACAGCATCCATATCGCACATTTCTGCGAGATCATCATAATCCCAAACTTCAACCTTCTGAACTTCGTGAGAGGTGCGGAAACCGTCAAAGAAGTGAAGGAAAGGAACTCTGCTTTCGATTGCCGCAAGGTGAGCAACGGCACCGAGATCCATAACTTCCTGAACGTTGCCGGCACAGAGCATCGAAAAACCGGTCTGGCGGCATGCCATAACGTCGGAATGGTCACCGAAAATGTTGAGCGCATGACTTGCGACACAACGCGCGGAAACATGAATAACGCCGGGGAGAAGTTCGCCAGCGATCTTATACATGTTAGGGATCATAAGGAGAAGACCCTGCGATGCGGTGTAAGTCGTGGTCAAAGCACCTGCGGCCAACGAGCCGTGAACAGTACCGGAAGCACCGCCTTCGGATTGCATTTCTACAACCTTAACGGTCTGACCGAAAATATTCTTTCTGCCTTCTGCTGCCCATTGGTCGGTAACTTCAGCCATAGGAGAAGAGGGAGTGATGGGGTAAATACCGGCAACTTCGGTAAAAGCATACGACACGTGCGCCGCAGCAGTGTTGCCGTCAATTGACAATTTCTTTCTTGTTGACATTGAGTATTGCCTCCTGATATATTTTCATACGTACTCATTATAACATCAAAATTCAAAAAGTAAAGAGCAAAGATGAATTTTTTCGACACTTTCTCTATACCTTTTTATGTATCATGCGGAAAAAACAGGAAACGAGAAGGATTTTAACAAAAAAGAGCTTTTATTATTGAAAAAATATTTTATATGTGGTATTATATATAATAATTTTGAAATAATCAGAGGTGAGTTTAATATGTCAATAAGCACAATATATTCCGCCGCTATAAGGGGCATTGACGGACAAATTGTTACTGTTGAAGCAACTAACGTTGCAGGCTCACAACCAAGGCTCGATATTATCGGCTTGCCCGATACGGCCATCAAGGAATCCCAAGGACGAGTGCGCTCTGCCGCCCGCGCCTGTGATCTCCCTTTGAAAAAAGGCGTCTTAACGGTTAACCTCGCCCCTGCTGATATCAAAAAGGAAGGCACCGTTTACGATCTGCCGATTTTGCTTTCGCTTTTGGATCCTCCCGGATTTGACAGGATCGATTTTTCAGAATGCTGTTTCCTCGGCGAGCTCTCGCTCTCGGGTGAATTGCGTCCCGTAAAAGGCGTTTTACCGATGGCTGTCGCTGCAAGAGACGCAGGTTTTAAATATTTGTTTGTGCCTGCCGAAAACGCATGTGAAGCCTCTGCCGCGCACGGAATTATTGTTTATCCCGTGAGAAACGCAGTCGAACTTGTCAATCACTTCCTTTCGCGCAAACAGCGTTTGACACCGGTTACATTTGATAAAAACGACTTTTTTGCCATTACGGGCGACACTGTCTTGGACTTCGCCGATGTCAAAGGTCAGGAGTCGGCAAAAAAGGCGTTAGAGATTGCCGCCGCAGGAGAACACAATATTCTTCTTATAGGTCCTCCCGGCACTGGGAAAAGTATGCTCGCGTCAAGGGTGCCATATATTTTACCACCCATTACGCTCGAAGAATCAATCGAAACTTCGAAAATTTATTCTATCGCAGGGCTCAACGCCGAGTTAACACCGCTTTTGATTCACCGTCCTTTCCGCGCACCTCATCATTCGCTCTCCCCTGCCGCTTTGATCGGCGGCGGATCTAATCCGAGACCCGGAGAGATCTCGCTCGCAAACAACGGTGTTTTGTTCCTCGATGAGTTCCCTGAGTTTGATAAACACAGCTGCGAAGTATTAAGACAACCTATTGAAGACAGATCGGTCACAATCACACGTGTGAACGCTACCGTTAATTACCCCTGCTCTTTCATGATGATATGCGCGATGAACCCATGCAAATGCGGTTATTACGGTCATCCGACAAAAGCGTGCACCTGTACGCCTCAGTCGCGCAGAAATTATCTCGCAATGATTTCGGGGCCCATCCTTGACCGAATTGATATTCAGGTCGAAGTCAACGCGCTTGATTTCTCCGAATTGGATACAGCGGTAGCAGCTGAATCGAGCGATAAGATACGCAGACGTGTCTGTCGCGCCAGAAGTTTTGCGATGAGCCGCTTTGACGGTGAAAAACTCGCAAACGGAAAACCGTTGACTTGCAATGCAAGAATGCAACCGAAACACATCAGAAAGTACTGTGTAGTTGACGAATTCGGCAAAGAGGTTTTGCAAATGGCTTATGATAAACTCGGTCTTTCTGCAAGAGGTTATGACCGCATTTTGAAAGTCGCACGCACAATCGCCGACTTTGATGAAAGCAACATTATTAAAAAGGATCATATAGCTCTTGCCGTTCAATTACGCAGCCTTGACAGAAAATATTTCAACAACTGATTTCGCACGAGTTTACATAACGCGTGTGTAAAAAACACCTAAAATGTGGATAAAACGGTGGACAACCGCAACGCATGTCAATAAAAACAACAATCATCGGATCAAGTTATCCACAAAAAGTTGTTTTGGGTGTGGAAAACTCGCGAATAATCTTTTTATAGTCATTTTTCAGAAAAGAGAGCGTATTTATGGATTACCAAGGTAATTACTTTCCTGACGAACACGATGAAAACGAGTCAAAAACATATCGTGTAATCAAAGGAATTTTCAAATGGACTATGTATGGCATATCTTATGCCATTTATGCCGTATTGATTTTTGCATTGATTCTCAACCGTGACAGTAAAATATTAGAAAAGAATTACATGGCTGAATTGCCTGAATTCGAAAACGTCGAACCTGCTGATATCGAGTTGGTGCGAATCAATTCTAAGATTTTTATGAATGAAGACGGATCGATTCAACTTTTTAACGTTGATTATTCCGAAGAAAAAGGCGTTATGGAACTTGGCATAAAATTCAACGCCAAAAAGGAATCTGTCACAAACGGAGAACGCGGCGATTGTATTGAATACGTTTTAACCGACAGCAGCGGAAAACGTTATCCTCGCGGTAAGCATGTCATCGACAGCTCGGGAAGGTATGAATTCGCCCGCATTTGTTTTACCGGTTTGGACATTGATCTTGATGACAACAGTCTTAATCATGACGGAACAAGCCCCAACGGCAAAGGCAAGTTATATCAGTTGACTCTCATTCGGAAGAGCGACAAAAAAGAACTCTTCACTTTTGATATATATGACAACACAGTCACTTATTACAAAACCGATTATAATAAGTAATACGGAGGCTAAAAATGAATGATCATCGCATCGAAATTAAAGAACAGAGAAAAGGAATCTTCGCAAAAGGATTGTCGATCCTTGCGCTTATGATAATTTCTCTTACCGTTGCGCTCTTCCCTTACCTCTCGGAATCCGCAATGAAAAATGCCCTTGTATTTTTCATAATCGGAGGCATCGCCTTTGTTGTCTTTACCACTGTTTTTGTGTTAATCTTAATAAAAGAATACAACCCCAACAACGCTTTGATTCTTAGTTCACACGGTTTTATTGATTTAAAAAACGTCGGCGATGATATCGAGATCGAATGGACTAACATCGCCTCGGTTAAGATGCTCGGAAAAGGCACTATGCCATTTCTGGGAATAGTTCTCGAAAACTCGGATATTGTCATGGCGCGCATGAAGAAAGTCGCGTCGGATAAAATGAGAAAGAACATAGAAGACGGTCTTCCCGCGATCTTGATTTCGCAAAAAGAAGTGCGTATTCCGATTAGAGATCTTCGCGATATTTTCATAAAGTTCGTTCGCGAATCAAGGCTTTTGCAGAAAGACGCTCCTAAAAAAACAAAAACCAACCCGTTCACTACCGAAGACGTGTTGCGTGCATTCGGAAAACTCCCGAATGAAGCGACGGTTGTAAAAGAAGATGCTCACAGCGAAGAAACGACCGAGGAAAAGGTTATCAACAGCGACAATTCGAGCGATGCGTTTTATGACACCTTGTATGAAATGGGCGTTCAATCGAGCCAACCGGTAGCATCCATTGATGATAAAACGGAAGATAACCGCGTTTTTTCAAACGACGAACCGGTTCTCATTCCCGAAAACGATGACGTATCCAATGACGATGTCACCGAAATGCCCGATGAATTGAAAGAAATTCTTTCGCGCGCAAGATCTTCAAAAATTTCGGAGCTTGAAAAGATCCTTTCCGAAAGTGACGTCCCCTATTCTTTGGCAAGAAATCAATCGGTTAATCACAAAACAGAAAAAACAGAACAAACGCCTTTGGACGCTCAAGACTCATCAGCCATCGAACGTTCCGACTCGGAACACCGCAACCTCACAGAACCCGATCTTTCTCTTCCGAACGAATTCTATAAAAAAGATGAAGGCGAAAATCAAGACAAAGACAATGATTTTGAACACAATCTTGATATAATGTTGAGTAATGCTTTCAAGAAAACACAAAAGCAAGGCAGCGATTCAGAATCAAAACAAAGAGAAGAAAACAGGTTTGATCCGAACGCCGTTTACCCCGAACTTGTGCTTATCAATGACGCCGATTTTGAAAACGACGAGCCGTTAAGCATCAAATCCGACGTTTCGGAAAATAGTGCTGATTTCTTTGATACCGGATTCATAACAAGCATTGATGACGACTGATCATTAAAAACAACAAAAAGTGCATAGCCCTTGGGCTATGCACTTTTTAATATCGTTTCGAAACCGGTGATTACATAATCATCCGAGAGATTCAGCACAATGTTCCTGCTGAACGTTATCGACAAGGATCGGTTGTTTTTTCAAAAGCGTGTACAAATAAATCGTTCTTGCAAAGCCGTATGTAACAAAACAGTCCAAAACTGTAATAATTATTGAAGTTACAGCATTTTTATGTTCATCGGAACAATATATCGACAAAACATCACGCAAATATACAAATTCAACGATCGCACATGCCGCAGAAGGAACCAAATAAAGAACGCTTGTCGCGCTTCCTAAAATTATACCGCCGGGGATCATGGATAAAATGCCGATAATAACCGAAATCAAAGCGTTTCCACAGACGGCAACAGCAATGTAACACCAAAAAACCATGGTTCTGTTTTGCTGTTTAAATTTTCCGTTAAAGACAGAAAATTCTTTTTCGCCGGCAATATCCGAAAGAACATACAAAACGAAATAATTATGAAAAACAGGTATCCATGCAAGCCATGAAAGTTTTCTTCCGTTTTTCTTCGCCAAGTAAAAAACAGGAATCGCTTTAACAACATAAATCAACAAACCTATAACGAAAGCAACAATGGCGCCTATCAACATTATGATTAAAGAAGCCGCTAAAATACCAACTTCAAAAATCCCTGCAATAAGAGCAATCGCACTGCCAAAAAAAGCAAAGATGCTTTCAATACTCTCAACGATATCGCTAATGCTGTAAACAATATCTCCGAATTCACTTAATGACATATTACCCTTCCCCCAATTTTAAAAAATTAATCAATCCATGACATAACGTTATCGACGATCCATTCCGCAACCTTGGCAACACCTTCACCGGTTTTAGCGGAAATAAATATTATTTCAATATCAGGATTACGTTTTTTTGCATATTCAACAACCTTGTCGCAATCGAAATCGAAATAAGGCAAAACGTCAACCTTGTTAACGATCAGAAGATCGCTTGTTTCGTACATGAGAGGATATTTTAACGGTTTATCATGCCCCTCAGGAACGGAAAGTATTGTGGCATTTTTAACTGCGCCGGTGTCGAATTCCGCAGGGCAAACCAAATTTCCGACATTTTCCAAAATCACAAGATCATAATCTTCGCTGTTTATTTGTGTCAATCCTTGACGGGTCATGTCCGCATCCAAATGACACATACCGCCTGTATGAAGTTGTATCGAATGAACACCGGCATTATTGATAGCTTCGGCATCGACTTTTGAGTCAATATCGGCTTCCATAACCGCCATTCTTAACTTATGCTTCAACAGGTTTGACAAAGCGAGCAAAAATGTGGTTTTTCCCGAACCGGGAGAAGACATTAAATTCAACAAAAATGTTTTTTCCTTTTTCAACTGAGCGCGAAGCAAGTCGGCATCTTTATTGTTATCTTCAAAAACGCTTTGCTTCAACTCAATAACTTTAATTTCATCCATGTTGCTCTTCCCTGTTTTCATCCCAAATTTTAAGATCCAAATTGAAATCTTCAAGGAAATATTCGTGAAGATCTTTGCGCATCGGCATGGTTTGTTTGATTTTTATAACGTCAAGTTTGCATTTGTTCTTACAAATACCGCAACCGACACAAGTTTCTTGATCAATGACAACTTTTCCGTCGGGACCGAAACTGATTGCCTCAACGGGACAACCGTTTTTCCCAGAGTTACAAAGCCCGCAACCGACGCATTTCGTAAGGTCGGGAACCGCCGTCCAACCGGAAGGATGAAAACGATGTCGTTCTTTTTCGGTTGCGTTGCGTGCAAGACGCATCGCGATGCAACAACAAGGACAGCAGAAACATATTTCAAGAAATTTATCCATCTGGTCGTTTCGTATGCCCCAAAGAAGCTGTTCGACTTCAACCCAAACGGCCTGACCCATCAATCCGTATTCAGCAGCTAAATCCACCCGCGCGCAGGCTTCCTCGTAAGTAAATTCTCTGCCCAAATTATGTTTGACGATAACACGACCGGCCTCGCCCAAAAACAAGCAACCGACGTCACGAGGAAAATCTTTACAATCGTTCGCTTCACGGCAAAGGCAGGAATCCATCCCGCCGATAAAGGTTGCGTTTTTAAGCGAAATTTTTATCAGATCCAAAGGAATGACAACTTTTTCGCTCTTGTCGGTTATATCAACGTTCAGCGGCATTACAACTGTGGACGTATGCGCTTCCATATCAGGATAAAGCATTATGCCCTTTTTATAAAACTTGCCTTTAAAACCGCCTTTTTTCATCCAGGCCGAATACTTAACGAACATGCGGTAGAGTTTCAGCGCCAAGGGCCAGCGTTTGTCGCTCATGTAAATAAAATGTTCTTTTAAGAAGTTATATATACCCAAACCGTTGCGCTTGTTTTTGAATGGCGGAAAACCGACTTTTTTACGATCCAAACGTTCTTGGTCTAAATAAAGCACGTTTCCGTTTTCATCAATATTCGAAGCCTTTTCGGGCAAATTCGCTTCACGAATTTCTTCATTTGGAATGTTTTTTTTCATGTAACACCTTAATCAGTATCCGATCTCTTTGATCAAAAGTTCTTTGCCGGGAGACATTTCAATCCGCAACTCAGCATCCTTCATCAAAGGCAAATTTTCAATCGCGACAGGAAAGAGTTTTTCAAAAAAAACAGGAACGAAAGTCGAGTTCTTTCCGACTTCCAAAGTGATAAATTTCACCTTTTTTATGCCCTTTTCAATCGCTATTGCATTAACGGTTTTAACCGCATGGCATAAAACGCCGAGTTCATGCATTTGAAAAACACCTTCTTGACAAATATCGACAAAATAAATATAACACACTCTTCAAGCAAATTCAATAGATTTAACTTAATACATTTGATTTTTAAATCAAAAACAAAAAAGGACCTGCTTTTGCACGTCCTTTTTGTTATAAAAATCATTTAACAATCGCTTTTACAAACTTATTCTTGCCTTTGCTGACAACAAATTCGCCGGCATCAAGAGTTGTGTTAGGATCGGTGATCTGCTTTCCGTCAACCTTAACACCGCCGCCCTGGATCAAACGGCGAGCTTCGCTGTTCGAAGGCGCAAGCCCGGATTTGCTGAGAACTTCAATCAAACGCACACCAACTTCAAATTCGCGTTCATCAATATTCTCAGGAACACCGCCGCCGGCAACGCTTGCATAACGAGCGGCAGCAGCGGCAATCGCCTCTTCTCCATGATAAAGCTTTATGATCGTTTCGGCATAAAGTGTGTGTGCCTTGCGAATATCGCTCTCGCAAAGCGACTTGTATTTTTCTTCTTCGAGATCCGTTGTAAGGTTGAAATAAGTAAGAAGCAGACTGTCAGGTACCTTCATGCACTTTTCATACATGATCTCTGCGGGTTCATCGATACCGATATAATTATCGAGAGATTTGGACATTTTTTCAACACCGTCCAAACCGGGGAGCAAAGGAAAAGTGATAACCTCCTGAGAAGTCTGACCGTAATCCTTCTGCAATTCTCTACCGACGAGAAGATTAAAGGTCTGGTCATTGCCGCCGACTTCAATATCAGCTTCGAGCGCGACGCTATCATAGCCCTGCATAAGCGGATAGAACAACTCGTGCATACCGATAGGACGCTTTTCGGCATAACGTTTTGCAAAATCGTCCCTTTCAAGGATTCTTGCCAAAGTATATTTACCCGCAAGTGAAAGAACGTCCTCAAAACTCATTTTACCGAGCCAATCAGAGTTATAAACGATACGAGTCTTATCCTTATCAAGAATCTTAATGACCTGTTCGTAATAACTCACGGCATTCGCGCGGGTTTGCTCAAACGTAAGCGGGACACGGGTTTTGCTTTTTCCCGAGGGGTCGCCGATCATTGCAGTGAAATCTCCGATAACGAAAATTATTTCATGACCGAGATCCTGAAGCATTTTGAGTTTGCGGAGAACCACAGAATGTCCCAAATGAAGGTCGGGACGACTGGGATCAGCACCCATTTTAATTTTTAACTTTTTTCCGCTTTCGAGTTTTTCTTTGAGCCCTTCTGCGGAATAGACGCTCAATGCGTCACGCATGATGTTATCGTATACTTGTTGAACTGTCATTGGTTACCTCTTAACTTGCCGAGTAGAATTCATCTTCCAACAAAGGAATAGTAATTATATCGAATTTCTTCAAAAGATCGTTATCGATCTCAATTTTGTCATAGAAAGAAGAAATATATTTCGAAAATGCCTCGTTTATGAGAGAACTTTCGATTTCTGTATAAATCGAAGAAGATATATCTTCCGCTTTAAAAGCGAGTTTTTTGAAGATATAAATACCTTCGGATCTCGAATCATATTCACCGCATTTTCCGTTTTCGAGTTTTTCGATAACATCAATGCGATCCGCATAAGAACCGTTTTTATGGGAAAAGGTTTTATCAAGCACCGAATAGTTATCAAATCCTTCGACTTTATCGGGAATTTCCGACAACTCGCCGCTGTTTAACTTTTCCATCAAAGCGCGTGCTTCGTCGCGGATCTTAGCTTTGCTCATCTCAATAACGACTTCCTCTTTCGTTTCATTGGTTGAAGTCGCATCTTCACCGGACTCTTCTTGCTCACTCTCAAAAAGAACCGATTCGTCTTTTTCGAGTTTTTCGATCAGGTGATATCCGTATTCGGTTTCAACAACACGTAATTCACCGACGTTCATTTCGAACGAAGCTTTTTCAAACGGTTCAACCATGACGCCATAGGTAAATGTGTATTCCTCTCTGCCGTCATCGTTTTTATCGATCAAATCTTCAAATTTCTTTTCACCGCTGTTCAAAAGCGCGAGATCGGCTTCAGCTTCCGCCTTTTTAGCGTCTTTGTCAGAAGCGTTTGTTTTGTAAAGAATATGTCTTACACGCACATAGTTTTCGTTGAAAAACTCCGCGATCTCATCGTCGGTGAAATCATATTTGATATAGCCCGCTTTGTCTTGGTCAACATAACTGAAAACGGCGCCTTCATAGCATATATAATTCTCGGTGAATTCTTTGGTCACGTTTTCGGCAGGGACCCGAGCGGTTCCGTTTTCACCGTATCTGTAATCCTGCATGAGTTCGGTGAGTTTCTCAAACCTTTGCAAACGTTCAATAGCGTTTCTGGAAAAACCGAGTCTGATAAGCGCAACGTCGAACAAATCGGCTCCGCCGTATGCATATTCGATTTCGGAAATATAGTTGTTGATATCATCAAGATCAGCCTGGTCGGTAATGGAAACGCCGGCATCCTTTGCGAGTTTTTCCATAACAAGCATTTGTTGTGCAAAGCTGACGGAAGCATCTTTAATATAGTCAGCCAGGATTTTTTCATCAGTAACCTTCATATTGAGAAGAGTTTTTTCATCAATAAGTTGGCCTGTTGTTTGATAATATGCGCTCTGCTGATTGAGAACATAATAATTCTTCATGTAACTTACGATATACATAAACTCTTTTTCGTTTAACGTCAAATCGCCGTATCTCATAACGATCGCGCTTTCGTCAAGGTCAGGCAACGATATTTCTTTATCTGACGTATTCCCGCAAGCAGCGCATGTCAACAAAGTCGCAAGCACCAAAAAAAGAGAACACAAACGGTAAAACTTTTTCATTTTTTACTACCTTTCAAAATTTATCAAAGAACAGTATACAACAGTTTTTCTTTTTTGTCTACCTAATTTTGCTTTAATTTTGAATATCTTTCTATGATTTTCTCACAAATATCCAAATTATTTTCACCTTCACGCAATTTATAAGAAATATGCGGTCTTCCGCCGAGCGAGATCATCACTGCCCCTCTGAACGGATCTTCCGACGCAATGATAGCACATGACTCCATGTCAATAGAAGGATTGTACAAACTAACCATACGCGAATTTTGCTCGACCGATGTGAAGCCCAATTCAATTGCAGTATTGCGTAATTTTGAAATTCTTATAAGGTTCATGATTGATTTCGGTATATCACCGAAACGGTCGTTCAATTCGTCAATAAGATCATCGCTGTCATCTTCGTTACAAACCGCCGCGATCTTTTTATAAACGTCGATACGCAACGGAAGCGATGAAATATAACTCTCGGGAATAAACGCATCGACAGAAACGTCAATTGTACAATTTCGCTCTGCTTTGGGCGCGATGCCTTTTTCGGCGTTAATTGCATCTTCAAGTATTTTTATATAAAGATCATATCCGATCGCTTCAAGATGACCGCTTTGTTCCGCGCCGAGCAGATTACCTGCGCCGCGCAATTCAAGGTCGCGCATCGCAATCTTGAATCCCGAACCGAATTCGGTAAATTCTCTGATCGCTTCAAGACGTTTTTGTGCAACCTCGTTTATAACGCTACCCGCGCGGTAAGAAAGATATGCGTAAGCCTTTCTTGTTGATCTGCCGACTCTTCCTCGAATTTGATGAAGCTGAGCAAGTCCCATACGGTCCGCTTCTTCAATAATAAGAGTATTTGCGTTCGGAACGTTAACACCCGATTCGATTATCGTTGTGCAAACAAGGATATCGATGTTACCGTCAACCATATCCGACCAAACGTCGGAAAGTTGCTCTTTATCCATTTTCCCGTGAGCGACCGCAATGTTGCTGTCGGGGAACACATTCCTTATCAACGTTGCTTTTGAATAAATCGAATCAACATAATTATGAAGATAAAACACTTGGCCGCCACGACGCAACTCGCGTCTTATTGCTTCAAAAACAACGTCTTCATCATGTTCAAGAACAAAAGTCTGAACAGGAACGCGATCGATAGGCGCCTCTTCAAGAACCGACATATCGCGAATCCCGCTGAGCGCCATATTAAGCGTTCTCGGAATCGGAGTTGCGGTAAGAGTTAGGACATCAACGCCCTTTGCCAGTTCTTTCAATTTCTCTTTATGGGTGACGCCGAATCGTTGTTCTTCGTCGACAACCAAAAGACCAAGATCTTTGAAAACTATATCTTTTTGCAACAAACGGTGCGTTCCGACAACAATATCAACGGTTCCGTTTTTCAGTCCTGCGATTACCTCGGCTTGCTCTTTCGGTGTCACAAACCTTGACATCATCGCAATCTTTACCGGGTAACCGCGGAAACGCGCTGTAATGGTGCGATAATGCTGAAATGCAAGAATTGTTGTTGGCACAAGCACAGCAGCCTGTTTGCCTGAAAAAACGCATTTAAACACCGCACGAAGTGACACTTCGGTTTTCCCGAAACCCACGTCACCGCAAAGTAATCTGTCCATCGGATACGGATTTTCCATATCTCGTTTGATTTCAGCGGCGGCGCGATACTGACCGTCGGTCTCTGTATACTCAAAGCCTGCTTCAAACTCGTCTTGAAGTTCATCATCGGGCGGAAACGCAAAACCTTCGATACTTCTTCGTTCGGCATAAAGTTTGATAAGTTCCTTGGCGATATTCGATGCTGAAGCCTTCGCTTTTGCTTTGGCGCGCTTCCATTCCGCACCGCCCATTTTCGAGAGTTTTGTGCCCTCATTCCCTATATATTTACTGACCATATCAAGTTGGTCACAAGGTACATAAAGAATCCCGTTGTCTGCATAGACGATTTTAATAAAATCGCGCGATACTCCTTGTGTCGTAAGATTTTTGATACCATCGTAACGTCCGATACCATGATTGACATGCACAACAAGATCGCCATGAGACAGGTCGGCATACGAAGCGATTTTTTCACCCTTCGAAACCTTTGCGGAGCGCCTTCGCTTGCTTGTGTTTTCACGCGGATTAAGCGACATATAGTCGGATAAGAGTACAAAACCGCTTTTCGGAAGTTCAAAACCGTTTTTGACCGCGTCGGATTCAACCGCTGCAACAGCAACTCGGCAATCATAAAGAACACCGTTATATGGATAAGCCGCAATACCTTCAGCACTCAACATTTCAATCATTGAAGACGCGGCGTGCTCACCCGAGCAAAGCAACATTATTTTTCTGTTTGCCGAAATAAATGATTCTATATCCTCGACAAAAACATCGGTTTTTTCTGTTAATTGAAGCGTTGTTTTGGTCACGAAGTTATATGATGCCTTTGCCTCAATCACCGTTCCCGATGTTTGGAACATATCAAGAGCAACGGTATTCTTTTTAAAAGATGCAAAAAGGTCTTCAAACGATGAATAGGGACGGCAATGCTTTATCCTGCACATGCCGGACTCGGCAAGTGTGTGAACGATCGCGTCGTTAGTCGAAGCAAATCCCTTTGCTCTTTCATGAACGCGTTTTGAATCAAAAACAAATTTAATCGCATCACCCGAAAAATCGGCAAGAGTTTGCTGAGAAGGATAAATCAATGAAAAATACTTATCGGGGAAAATACTTTTTTCGTTATTTTCAAGTGCTTCAAGTTCGGAATACAAAACCTGACGGCGTTTTTCGGGGCCTTCGAATGAAGAAACAAGTTGCTTTATTTCGCTTTTCACAGCATTTCTTGCCGCATCGGACGCCATGATTTCGTTGCACGGAATGATTGAAACCTTTTCGAGATTTTCTGTTCTTCGCTGAGATACTATATCAAACAGCCCGATCAGATCGACTTCCTCACCGAAAAAGTCGATTCTTACAGGATAAGCATAACTCGGCGAAAAAACGTCAACGATTCCGCCCCTCACAGAAAATTGTCCGACTCCTTCGACGATATCGGTTCTTGAATAGCCCATTTCCTCAAGTTTCAAGCAGAGGTCTTTTTGAGAAGCAACCCCGCCTCTTGATAAATGAAGCGTGTATTCCGAAAATACGTCTTTCGGCATCACATATTGCATCAACGCGTCGGGAACCGTTACGACAACATCATAATCATTGTTCATGACCGCATGTTGCACCAAAAGTCTTTCGTGTTCCCATTCGCGCGAATATGCCGTGATATTTTCGAAAACAAAATCACGCGACGGATAAAACAAAACTTTTTCAAAAAACAGCTTTAATGTTTCTGCGATAGCGTGTGCATCTTTTTCCTCTGAAACAACAACCAAACCTCTTTTATTGAGGTCTTTTAATATTGACGCAATTAAAAAAGGGCGTGCGGAATCGCACATACCGCTGACAGTACAGGGTATGTGTCCTTCCTTAAATCCCTTGATTAGCGAACGATATTCACTATCATTGGCAAACTGATTAAGAATGTTTATCATTAAACCTGCTTGTTGCTCCCGATCGGATTATAAACAGACATTGCGCGTTCGATACCATGATTGAAAATACAACTTATCGCTCTTTTTATATAATCGAAATTTTGGCTCATCAACTTATATTCATGTTCGGGAATTTTTGAGAGAACGTAATCAGCAAGATCCCACCCCTCCGGTTTATTACCGATACCAACCCTGATGCGGGTAAAGTTTGATGTTCCGAGATGATCAATGATCGACTTCATTCCGTTGTGTCCGCCCGCACTTCCGCTTTTTCGGATCCTGAAATTGCCGACAGGAAGCGATATGTCGTCATAAATAACAATAAGCTGTTCGGGACTCATGCGATAATAGTTCAAGACATCTTTAACCGCCAAACCGGAGTTATTCATATAGGTTTGCGGTTTGACCAAATATAGCACATAACCGTCAAGCACAACTTTATCGGTAAGAGAATAAGGGAGCGAGCGTTTGATACCTCTGCCTAACATGCTGTTTTCATCAATATAATCAAGCACTTTAAACCCGATGTTGTGACGGGTGTTTTCATATCGCGGCCCGGGATTACCAAGACCGACAACGATATATTCAGGATGTTCTCCGGGATTTACACCTTGAATTCGCATTGAACACTCTCCTAACACTTTCATTCTTATGAAGTTTAACCCCAAAAATTGATTTTGTCAAGCGTATATATAAAGTAAAATTGTATTATAATCATATGTAATATTTTTTGATAACTATTGACAAATAAAGGAAATGTTATATAATATTTAAGAAAAAATATTTGTGGAGGAAATAAAATGTCCAGAAAGTATGTATATCTCTTTTCCGAAGGCAATGGCAAGATGAGAGAACTTCTCGGCGGCAAGGGCGCTAACTTGGCCGAGATGACAAACCTTGGCCTTCCCGTTCCCCAGGGTTTCACGATTTCAACCGAAGCATGTACCCAGTATTATGAAGACGGCAGGATCATCAATGATGAAATCGTCGCTCAGATCACTGAAAACATCGAAAAGATGGAAGCGATCACCGGCAAAAAGTTTGGTGACAAAGAAAATCCTCTTCTCGTTTCGGTTCGTTCCGGCGCAAGAGCTTCAATGCCCGGCATGATGGATACCATTCTTAACCTCGGTCTTAACGAAGAGGTTGTTGAAGTCCTTGCAACCAAATCGGGCAACCCCCGTTGGGCATGGGACTGTTACAGAAGATTCATTCAGATGTTCTCCGACGTTGTTATGGAAGTCGGAAAGAAATATTTTGAAGAACTTATCGACAAAATGAAAGAAGAAAAGGGAGTCACCCAAGACGTTGATCTTACCGCTGACGACCTTAAAGAACTCGCAAATCAGTTCAAATCCGAATACAAAGCAAAGATCGGCAACGACTTCCCCACCGATCCCCGCACTCAGCTCATGGAAGCTATCAAAGCTGTCTTCCGTTCTTGGGACAACCCCAGAGCCAACATCTACCGCCGCGACAACGATATTCCTTATTCTTGGGGTACCGCCGTTAACGTTCAGATGATGGTATTCGGCAACATGGGCAACACCTCCGGTACCGGCGTTGCGTTCACCCGTGATCCCGCCACCGGCGAAAAGAAACTTATGGGCGAATTCCTTATGAACGCTCAGGGCGAAGACGTTGTTGCAGGTGTTCGTACTCCTCAGAAGATCGAACAACTCAAAGAAGTCATGCCCGAAGTTTATGAAAAGTTCGTCGAAATCTGCGGCATTCTCGAAGATCATTACAGAGATATGCAGGATATGGAGTTCACCATTGAAGACAAGAAACTTTTCATGCTCCAAACCAGAAACGGCAAGAGAACCGCAAAAGCAGCTCTTAAAATCGCATGCGATCTCGTTGACGAAGGCATGATCGGCGAAGAACAGGCAGTCGCAATGATCGACCCGCGTAACCTCGACACCCTTCTCCATCCTCAGTTTGATGCAAAAGCTCTTAAAGAATCCGCACCCATCGGTAGAGCGCTCGGTGCTTCTCCCGGAGCGGCTTGCGGCAAGATCGTTTTCACTGCTGACGATGCAAAAGAATGGGCAGAGCGCGGAGAAAAAGTTGTTCTTGTCCGTCTTGAAACTTCTCCCGAAGACATTGAAGGCATGAAAGCCGCTCAGGGTATCCTTACCGTCCGCGGCGGTATGACCTCCCACGCAGCCGTTGTTGCAAGAGGCATGGGCACCTGCTGTGTTTCCGGTTGCGGCGATATCAAAATGGATGAAGCCAATAAGAGATTCATTCTTGCAGGCAAGGAATACACCGAAGGTGATGAAATTTCACTCGACGGTTCTACCGGTTGCATCTACGACGGTCTTATTCCCACCGTTGACGCAACTATCGCCGGCGAATTCGGCAGAATCATGGCTTGGGCGGATAAATACCGCACCATGAAGGTTCGCACCAATGCCGACACTCCTGCCGACGCAAGAAAAGCTCGTGAACTCGGCGCAGAAGGTATCGGTCTTTGCCGTACCGAGCACATGTTCTTCGAAAGCGACAGAATTGCGGCGTTCCGCGAAATGATCTGTTCCGACACCAAAGAAGAAAGAGAAGCAGCTCTTGAAAAGATCCTTCCCATGCAACAGAGCGACTTCGAAGCGCTTTACGAAGCTCTCGAAGGAAATCCTGTTACCATTCGTTTCCTCGATCCTCCTCTTCATGAATTCGTTCCCACCGAGGAAGAAGACATTAAAAAACTTGCCGATGCACAAGGCAAAACCGTTAAGGAAATCAAAGATATCATTGATTCACTTCGCGAATTCAACGCGATGATGGGACACAGAGGCTGCCGCCTTGCAGTTACCTATCCCGAAATCGCAAAGATGCAGACCAGAGCTGTTATCCGTGCAGCAATCAACGTTCAGAACAATCATCCCGATTGGAACGTAAAACCCGAAATCATGATTCCTCTTATCGGTGACGTTAAAGAATTTAAGTTTGTCAAGAAGTTCGTTGTTGAAACCGCAGATGCGGAAATTGCAGCAGCTAACTCTTCGCTCGAATATGAAGTCGGCACTATGATCGAAATCCCCAGAGCGGCACTTACTGCTGATGAAATCGCTGTTGATGCTGATTTCTTCTGCTTCGGCACTAACGACCTTACCCAGATGACTTACGGCTTCTCCCGTGATGACGCAGGCAAGTTCCTTGATTGCTACTATGATGCAAAGATCTTTGAAAACGATCCTTTTGCCAAACTTGATAAAGTCGGCGTCGGCAAACTCATGGAAACCGCAATCAAACTCGGTAAACCCGTTAACGATAAACTTCATATCGGCATTTGCGGCGAACACGGCGGCGACCCGACTTCTGTTGAATATTGCAACGAAATCGGACTTGATTACGTTTCCTGCTCACCGTTCAGAGTTCCGATTGCACGTCTCGCAGCGGCTCAGGCGGCTCTTAAACAGAAATAATTTCTACGATTCATGGCGGGGCGCCGCAAAAACGGCGTCTCGCCTTTATCATTGAGGTGACGATTTGTTTATCATCAAAATCGCAGATTTAAAAATCGCAATTGAAAATAAAAATAATTTTGTCGCCGAAATTTGCAGAAATTATTTTATCAACAGCGACGATTACGACTTCAAGGTTTCTGTCAGCGAGAAAGAACTCGAAAACGAACGTTCTGCTTCCGGGTCCGAACATTCCGACGGTTTTATCGAAAGCGTATGTATTTACAGAAACATCGCGAAAAAGCTCCCTGATTATGACGCATTTGTGATGCATTGCGCCGCTATTGAATATGAGGGGCATGCTTATTGTTTTGCGGCAAAAAGCGGAACGGGCAAAACCACTCATATTAAACTCTGGCGGAAAACGTTCGGTGAGAAGGTCCACGTTATAAATGGTGATAAACCCATAATGCGTTTTTTTGATGGCAAAATTTTCGTTTGCGGAACGCCTTGGGGCGGAAAAGAAAACCTTAATTCTAACGTAATCGTTCCTTTGAAAAGCGTTTGCTTTTTAAATCAATCACCCGAAAATTCAATTTCACGCATTTCAACTCACCAGGCGTTGGGAAAACTCTTGCAACAGGCTTTTATACCCAAAGAAAGCAATTCAGCAATCGCAACCGTTGATCTTATCGGCAAAATGCTTGCCGATGTTCCGATGTGGTCATTAAATTGCAACATTTCCGAGGAAGCAGCACAGCTTTCTTTCAATGCCATGAGCAGCAAGGAGTAAGATGTATATAAACCTGATCCAAAAAGAAGAAAATGCAACGAGAAAACGTGTTAACCGCTCTGTCGGCAAGGTTATTTTTCTATCATTTGTTGCATGTTTTCAATTACAGGTCATTCAACTTTTTTGTTCTTTTTTATTACCGAGCGGCCTTGACAAAACAACATTTCTGCTTTTTAACATTTTGATTTATGTTGTTAGCTTTTTAGGATCTTTCGGCGCTGTTCACCTTATTATTAAATTTGTTTTAAAAAACAAAACGATAACGTCTCCGAAACGTTTATTTCCGAAATACCCGTTTCTCTATATAACAGGAACGATCGGAATCACTTATATCGTAAATTTAGTCATACTTAATCTGTTTCCGAATTTTGTCGATGAATTTTCTATCGAGTCAAGCATTATTGCCGATACACCTATTGAAATAATTCTTTATTACCTTTTCATGGCAGTGTTACCTGCGTTTTTGGAAGAATATGCTTTCAGGCATGTTATCCTTACCAACCTCTTGCCATACGGAAAATGGGGAGCGATAATCTGCTCGTCTCTTTTGTTCGGTATCGTTCATATCGAACCTCCGAAAGTCATTATGGCAACCGTGTTCGGTCTGATTTTGGCGATATGCCGTGAATACACGGGTTCGCTGATAATCCCTATTGTTATTCATTTTTTCAACAATGCTTTGTCAGTTACTTTTTCACTTGTGCCTAGCGATTCGGCTTTTAATCCTTTTTTGTCATTGACGACCTTTTTCTTGATAGGTTGCGGAATTGTTGCTCTTTGTTATTATCTGACCAACGGAATTTCAAAGAAAAGCATTTCAATAATAAAACCCAATTCTTACGGATATAAACTTCCTTTGAGAAGATTCCTTTTTAAATTCGTATTCAATATCGGAATTATTCCCTTTCTATATATATATTTTGTTTACTTCTATCAATACTTTTTAGGTTAACATGGAAAAAAACGATATTTACTTCATGAAACACGCACTCTCCCGTGCAAAAGCCGCAGAAAAATGCGATGAAGTCCCTATCGGCGCGGTCATTGTGAAAGACGGCAAGATCATCGCAACGGGCAGAAATATGCGCGAAACCAAAAGAAACGCTCTTCACCATGCCGAAATAATCGCAATCGACCGTGCATGCAAAAAGCTCGGTGTTTGGCGTTTGAACGACTGTACTTTATACGTTACTATGGAGCCTTGCCCTATGTGCGCGGGCGCAATCGTCAACTCGCGAATCAAACGCGTTGTTTTCGGATGTTATGATAAAAAAGCCGGAGCGCTTGGTAGCGTGTTCAACCTTTCAGAATATCCATTGAATCACAAATATGAAATCACCGGCGGGGTTCTCGAGGAAGAATGTGCCGGTATTCTGTCAGATTTTTTCGCAAAACTCAGAAAGAGACCGAAAGGAAGAAAAAATGAAAACTAAAGCAGTTCTTTCCGTTACCGGCAAGGATAACGTCGGAATAATCGCGAAGGTAAGTAACACCTGCGCTGATTACGGAGCAAACATCATTGATATTTCTCAAACCGTACTTAAAGATTATTTTGCAATGATTATGCTCGTCGAAATTGATCAGCTCAACGTTCCTTTTACTGAATTTGTTGATAAAGTCAGCATTTTGGGCAAAGAAAACGGACTTGAAATTCATGCAATGCACGAAGATATATTTGATTCGATGCACAAAATTTAACGGGGTTTTCTGATGATTGATACAAAAGACATTTTAGAAACGATAAATATGATCCGAGAGGAGAATCTCGATATAAGAACAGTCACCGTCGGCATTTCTCTTTTCGATTGTGTCAGCGACGACAAGAATCGTCTTCTTAACAACATCTACGATAAAATCACCCACACAGCGGAAAAGTTAGTTCCTATTTGCAACGACATTGAAAAAATGTATGGCATTCCGATAATCAACAAGCGGGTTTCTATCACTCCCCTTTCGCTCGTCGGCGGCAAACTCGACAGCGACGGTTATGTCGAAGCGGCACAGATGCTTGATAAGGCAGCGGAAACGCTCGGCATCAACTTTATCGGCGGTTTCGGCGCGCTTGTTCACAAAGGAAGCACAAAAGGCGAAGACGCGCTTATTGACGCAATCCCCGAAGCCTTAGCTACCACAAAAATGGTTTGTTCGTCCGTTAATGTTGCAACGACAAAAGCGGGCATCAACATGGATGCCATAGCAAAAATGGGCAGTATTATAAAAAAGACCGCATATCTTACGCGTGATAATAACTCCATCGGTTGCGCAAAGCTTGTTGTTTTTGCAAACGTGCCCGAGGACAACCCCTTTATGGCAGGTGCTTTTCACGGCGTCGGCGAACCGAATTCGATCATCAATGTTGGGGTTTCGGGTCCCGGTGTTGTCAGTTCGGCGATCCGTCGCGCTGGAGATTGCAGTTTGAGCGAGCTCGCTGACGTCATCAAGAAGACTTCTTTTAAAATCACACGCGTCGGGCAACTTGTTGCGCGTGAGGCATCAAATCGTCTCGGCATCCCTTTCGGAATCGTTGATCTTTCTCTCGCACCGACCCCTGCTATCGGCGACTCGGTTGCAGATATTCTTGAAAGCATGGGGCTTGAAACCTGCGGTGCTCACGGCACAACAGCCGCTCTTGCGATGCTTAACGACGCCGTTAAAAAGGGCGGCGTTATGGCCTCATCACACGTCGGCGGCCTTTCGGGCGCATTCATTCCGGTTTCCGAAGACGCCGGCATGATCGCCGCCGTTGAAAAAGGCGTTTTGTCGATCGAAAAACTCGAAGCGATGACCGCCGTTTGTTCGGTCGGCCTTGACATGATCGCCGTTCCCGGCGACACTAGCGAAGCCGTTATCTGCGGTATAATTGCCGATGAAATTTCGATAGGCGTTGCGAATACAAAAACAACTGCTGTCAGAATCATTCCTGCATATGGCAAAAACGTCGGCGACTCGGTCGATTTCGGCGGATTACTGGGAAGCGCACCGATAATGCGACTGCGTTCCGAATCACCCGAAGTATTCATCAACCGCCGCGGAAGAATTCCCGCTCCTATACACAGTCTTAAAAACTAACTTCTCTTTCAGGGAGGAACTTATAATGAACGAAAAATTTTATGTAACAACTGCGATAGCTTACACTTCAAAAAAACCTCACATCGGTAACGTTTATGAGGCTGTTCTTACCGATGCTATCGCAAGATATAAACGTCTTCGCGGTTTTGACGTTTTCTTCCTCACTGGTACCGACGAACACGGTCAGAAGATCCAGCAGGAAGCCGAAGCCGCAGGTATCACACCTCAGCAATATGTTGATAACGTTGCCGGTCAGATTAAAGACATTTGGGATATGTTCAACATCAGTTATAACAAATTCATTCGTACAACCGATGATGAACACGTTAAATGCGTTCAAAAGATTTTCAAGAAGCTTTATGAGAACGGCGACATTTACAAAGGTGCTTACGAAGGCAATTATTGCACTCCTTGCGAATCGTTTTGGACCGACACCCAACTTAAAGACGGCCATTGTCCCGATTGCGGAAGAGAATGTAAAAAAGCCAAAGAAGAGGCATACTTCCTCAAACTTTCAAAATATGCCGACCGATTGGTCGAATATTACAACGCCCATGATGAATTTATCACCCCCGTTTCGAGAAAAAACGAAATGATAAACAACTTCATCAAACCGGGTTTGCAGGATCTTTGCGTTTCGAGAACAAGTTTCACATGGGGTATCCCCGTTGAATTCGATCCGAAACACGTCACCTACGTTTGGTTGGATGCACTTTCCAACTATATCACTGCTATCGGATATGATCCCGACGGCAGTTCCGAACAGTTTTCTAAACTTTGGCCTGCCGATTTGCAGGTCATCGGCAAGGATATCGTTCGTTTCCACACAATTTATTGGCCGATAATCCTTATGGCTCTTGATCTTCCTTTGCCCAAACAGGTTCTCGGTCATCCCTGGCTTCTTTTCGGCGAAGACAAAATGAGTAAATCCAAGGGCAACGTTATTTATGGCGACGAACTTATCGCAGAGTTCGGCCTTGACCCTGTAAGGCATTATCTCCTCGCCGAAATGGGATTTTTCAATGACGGAAGTATAACCTATGAAAACCTTATCAAACGCACCAACGGCGATCTTGCAAATACTCTCGGTAACCTCGTTTCTCGCACGGGTGCAATGATAAAGCAATATTTCAACGGAATCATTCCCAAAAACAGCGGCAACGATGATGAATTCGCGCTTACACTCAAAAAGGCTGTTCTCGACGGCTTTAACGAAACCGTTAATAAATTCGATAATTATCTTATTGCCGATGCTGATGCATCTCTGTTCAACACACTGAAGGCTTGCAATAAATATATCGACGAAACAACACCTTGGGTTCTTGCAAAAGATCCCGAAAAGCGCGAACAACTCGGGAACGTTCTTTCTAACCTTGTTGAAAGCATCCGAATCTGCAACGTTTTGATTTCTCCGATCATGCCCGAAACCGCTGAAAAGATCAACTCTATCTTCGGTGTTCCTGCGCTCGAATTCGGTTCGGCGTGCGAATACAAATATTTCTGCTCGGGTAATGAACTCGGCGAAATTCCGATACTTTTCGCAAGAATTGATGAGAAGAAGTTCATGGCTGAACTCGAAAAGAAAACAAAAGATGCTAAGAAAGCCGAAAAGCCCGAGAAAAAAAACGAAAAGAAAGTTGATGATTGCGAAATTATCGGAATTGAAGATTTCGCGAAAATCGACCTTCGTGTCGGTCTTATTAAAGAATGCGTAAAAGCCGAAAACAGTGATAAACTTTTGGTGCTTCAACTTGATATGGGTTCGGAAATCCGTCAGGTCGTTTCAGGCATTGCAAAATTTTACACACCCGATGAACTTATCGGCAAAAAGGTCATTGTTGTTTCTAACCTCAAACCCGTTAAACTTCGCGGTATAGAAAGCAACGGTATGATCCTCGCGGCAGATACCGAAAATGGGGTCAAAGTTGTTTTCGCCGACGAAAACGCCAATCCCGGAAGCAAGGTCAGATAAATGATTGATATCCATGCACACTATGATGACAAAGCGTTTGATGTTGACAGAGATGAGTTGCTGACCTCCCTGTTCGAAAATCACGGTGTTACAAAAATCATCAACGCCGGTTGCAACATTGAAACGTCTTTGTTCTCGATAAAACTTGCAGAGAAATTCGAAGGTGTTTATGCCGCTGTCGGCTTTCATCCTCATGAAGTTGATTCATTCAGAGATGAAGATTTGAAGACGATAAAAACAATGCTTTCACACCCGAAAGTCGTTGCCATAGGCGAAATTGGTCTTGATTACCATTACGGTACCGAAGACAAAGAACAACAAAAACAACTTTTCCGAAAACAACTTGAACTTGCGGTCGAAACAAACATGCCGGTTGTTATACACGAGCGTGATTGCGTTGCAGATTGTTTGGAAATCGTTTTTGATTATGAAGTTCGCGGTGTATTCCATGCGTTTTCGGGCAGCAAAGAGACCGCCAAGCAGCTGTTGGACAGAGGTTGGTACATTTCCTTTCCCGGCACAGTTACCTTTAAAAACGCCCGTTATTCGGTCGAGAACGCGCTTGTATTGCCGGAAGACAGGATTTTGACCGAAACCGATGCGCCTTATCTTACCGCGCACCCGTTTCGCGGCAAACGCAATGACAGCAGTTATATGAAATATACACTTGAAAAAATAGCTGAGATCAGAGGAACAACTTTTGAACACATCGAAAATATCACCGAAAACAACGCGAAAAGACTTTTTGGGTTCTAAAACACGTTCAAACACCTTTGCTTACCGTGTGAACAACGGCATTTATATCAATTTAACAAACCGTTGTACGAACGACTGCACTTTTTGCTTGCGAAACAACGGTGATACAGCTTACGGCAGCGACAGTCTTTGGTTAGAACGCGAACCGACTCCGTTGGAAATCATCGAAGCGATCAACGGTATTTTTTTTGAAGAATGTGACGGCTTTGTCTTTTGCGGATACGGCGAACCCACCTGCCGTTTAAATGTGCTTATTGAAACCGCAAAAATCCTAAAATCAAACTATGATTTACCAATAAGACTTAACACTAACGGCCAAAGCGATCTTATCAACGGATTTTCCACTTCCGAAAGACTCAAAGGACTGATTGACAGCGTTTCGATCAGCCTTAACAGCGCGAACGCGGATGACTATGACGTTCTTTGCAGACCGGTTTTCGGCAAAAAGGCTTATGACTCTATGTTCGATTTCGGCAAGAGTTGCGTAGGAATTATTCCGGATGTCATTTTTTCGGTAGTTGAAGAGACATTAACGGAAGAAGATATCGAAAAATGCCGTAAAAAGGTCGATTCCATCGGTGCAAAAATACGTGTTCGCAAATTCATTAGCGAAAACGACAAAAACCCCGAAGGAAAATAGTTCCATTTTGAAAAAAATTACACTTGTTTTTTTTCGCCGAAAGGTATAAAATACTAATTGGTGAATTAAATAATAAAATTTACGGAGGACCATTAAAATGTCTGTAAAAGTTGCAATTAACGGCTTTGGCCGTATCGGTCGTCTTGCTTTCCGCCAGATGGCTGACGCTGAAGGTTATGAAGTTGTTGCTATCAACGACCTCACCAGCCCCAAAATGCTCGCTCACCTTCTTAAGTATGACACCGCACAAGGCGGTTTCTGCGGCAAGTTGGGCACCGCTCCCGCTCATACCGTTGACTACACTGATGATTCCATCATCGTTGACGGCAAAGAAATCAAGATCTATGCTGAAAAAGATGCAGTTAACTGTCCTTGGGCAGCACTTGATGTTGATGTAGTTCTCGAATGCACCGGTTTCTACACCTCTAAGGAAAAGGCTTCTGCTCACATCACCGCAGGCGCTAAAAAGGTTGTTATCTCTGCTCCCGCAGGCAACGATCTTCCCACCATCGTTTACAACGTAAACAATGAAACCCTTACCGCTGAAGACACCGTTATCTCTGCAGCTTCCTGCACCACCAACTGCCTCGCTCCCATGGCTAAGGCTCTTAATGATTATGCTGCTATCCAGAGCGGTATCATGACCACCGTTCATGCATACACCGGCGACCAAATGATCCTCGACGGTCCTCAGAGAAAGGGCGACCTCAGAAGATCCAGAGCAGGCGCTGTTAACATCGTTCCCAACAGCACCGGCGCTGCAAAGGCTATCGGTCTTGTTATCCCCGAACTCAACGGCAAACTCATCGGCTCTGCTCAGCGTATCCCCACCCCGACCGGTTCTACCACCATCCTCATCGCAGTTGTTAAAGGCAACGATATCTCCGTTGACGGCATCAATGCTGCTATGAAGGCTGCTGCTAACGAATCCTTCGGTTACTGCGAAGAACAGCTCGTTTCTTCCGACATCATCGGCATGACCTTCGGCTCGCTCTTCGATGCTACCCAGACCATGGTTTCCAAGATCGATGACGACACCTATCAGGTACAGGTCGTTTCGTGGTACGACAACGAGAACTCCTATGTTTCTCAGATGGTTCGCACCATTAAGTACTTCGCTGAACTCGCTTAATCGCGGTTTAATAGAAAAACGGATGCTGAATAAGCATCCGTTTTTTGTTTTAAAATTCATTCAACTCAAAGCCGTAGGTTTCTGCTGAAAGTTTTTGCTGTTCCTTCGTAATAGTGGCTAAAATAGGTTTACCCGACGAGATGACCTTCAAACGTATTTCCGCCGCCTTTTCGATCGCGTGTGCAAGTCCGAAAGCAGAGGTGATGCTTTCGCCCGATGCGAAAATGCCGTGAAATGACCACAAAACCGCATCAAAACTCCTGATTTTTTCTGCAGTCGCTTTCGCCAACTCCAAGCTACCGGGAACATAAAAACCAACCGCACCGACACCTTGCGGAAAAACAAAGGCACATTCGGTTTCGCTTTCCCAAAGTGCTCGTGAAACCGCTTCATCGGTTTGAGAGATTATGTATGATAGAGCAATAATATTTGCAGGGTGACAATGGTAGACCGCTCTGCCCCCGCCGCGTTTTTTCAATTCTGCAAGCGACATCAAATGACCGCAGAGTTCGCTCGTGGGCTTGATGCCGCCCCAAACGATTCGATATAAATCACCGTTTTGAGAAATTTCGCAAATGCAGAACTTTTCGTTGCTGTTTTCTGCAACATCAATAAAATAACTGCCTGAAACGGTGGTGAATACAAACTCTCCCGCCATTTCTTTAACCGATTCGGAAAGCGACACCCATTCACGATCGCAGGAAAAATTCTCGCGAACAGATTCAATTTCCGCGCCGTTCAAACGCAATGAAATGTTACCCGCATTTCGCTCATGCCAGCCGAATCGAGAACCGTAGCCGATAAACCTCAACGCTTCGCGGAAGAAGCCGCTTTCTTCAACCTTCATTCCCGTTCACTTCCCTCGTCAAGTTCGCTCACGATCTCATACAACACTTGGAGAAGATGCCATGCGATAATCTTTTTGCCTTCCTCGGCAGGATGAATTCCGTCGGCAGAGAGCGCCGTTATATCATCATATTCAACAGATGCGGCTGCAAGAATGCCGTCAAGAGGAATATAATAATCGGCATATTCCTTGGCAAGCATACGTGTGACATCGATTTTTTCGTTCAGATCAACTCGGTATTCATCGCGTCCCATTCCATAAATCAAAAAGGGTTCAAGCATGATGATCTTAGCATTGGTCTCATTTTTGATTCTTTTAAGAACCGTTTCATAGTTTGACCTGAACTGTTCTGCCGATGTGGGATCATTCATATCAAACCTGCGCCATGCATCGTTGACGCCGATAAGAATCGTTACAATATCAGGATCATGAGCGAGCACATCATTATCAAGACGGTTGACAAGGTCGATAGTTCTGTTACCACTGATTCCGCGATTAAGAAATTCGATTTCCGATTCTTCAAACGCGTTTTTTAAACTTTCCGCGGTATACATCACATAACCGTCGCCAAGATTTGACGGATCACTAAAGTCGCGATTACATTCGGTAACACTGTCACCATAGAACAAAATCCTCATTACTTACCTCCGAAATTTTAATAAAAACAAAAGCTCGAGCGCAACCGCGTTCGAGCTTTGGTCTGAGTGACTGGACTTGAACCAGCGGCCTCTACCACCCCAAGGTAGCGCGCTACCAAACTGCGCCACACCCAGATATGCCGTATCCGACAACAAGCGAAATTATAACACAAAGGATTTTGATTGTCAAGGGTTTATTAGCAAAAAAACGAACATTTTCGCCGATTTTTATAGCCTTTTTTATGTCATGTTGACAACATATAAAAATCGTTTTATAATATCAAAAAAACATCGGAGTTTTATATGGATAACAAACTCAAACTTAATATAAAATTCAACCGAGCGCGATATAATTTAATGTTCATGATATTGCTCTCGGCTATCAATATGTATTTCCTGCTCAAAAGCGAAAACTTTTATCTTCCCTTTTCGTCGAGCATTTCGTCCTATTCCATCGTTTTGGGTCTGCGCGCTTCTGCGGATCTCGGAAGCAACGCCTTCAAAATCGTCGGTATCGCTTTGGCTTGTGTTGCTTTGACGGTATATTTGATTTGTTATTTAAAATCAAAGAAAAACGCTTTTTTCCTTTTTATGTCATTCACACTTTTCATCGCCGACACTGTTGCTTTGATTGTCATCACAATTGCGTTCCAATCGTTCGGCGCGCTGAGCGTAATCGACATCCTTCTTCACCTTATGACGCTTTTCTTCCTTTGGAGCGGAATCAACGCCGATGCACAATTGCGAAGGATCAGATCTTCCGGAACCATCGAACCTTCCGATAATAACGATAACGGTGGTAATAACACCGACGAAGCGAAATCAACTACTTACGAATATATTGACAACGGCGAAACTCCGCTTCTTTACGGCAATTACAACAACAACCGTGTTTTCGCGGTCAAAAAAGGCTCGATCGCCGAGCTTGTTGTCAACGACATCGTCCTTGACCGCCTTGACATCGCCTATTTGAGCGAATATGAACTCAAAGCAACGGTTGACGAGGTCGAATTCAACTTTCAGTACAGAAGCGATTACAACGGCGAGGCGATGTATCTCTACGCCGACGATGTTCTGCTTGACAGTCTGACAAAAGAATAACGAAAACTCACTCTGCGGTACGCCCTCAGGGTGAGTTTGTGTTTTGCCTTTTCATCACCTATCAGCGTGTCCGCATGCATATCGAGTGCGTCGACAAGGTCAAGGCGCGTAACGGTATCAAGATCGCTGTTTAGATTTCGGGATTGATATTGGGTGTTGTCTCTGCGTTCGGAAACCTCTCCCGTATCCGTTCCAGAGCTTCCTGTTCCGTCTTGGAAGAGTTGATTATTTCTGTTGCGATCGTTAATGCTTGCTTTCTGTTCTCGTTGTGTGGCATAGTTCTCAAAATTTCCGTGCCTGTAAATGTGGAATATCCTCTTTCCGTCATCGTCCTCAAAAGCGCGGATAATGTCTTCGTATGAGCCATAGAAATAATTTCCTTCTGTTAATGTTCTAACGAACCACTCGCGAATAGGCGCAAGATCTGTTTCGTTGTCAAAATTAATTTTGATAACCTGTTTGATCGTAGGATCATTCAGCTTACCGTCAGTGAACACGAGCACGTTGTTGACACCTTCGTGTTCGCCTGTTGGTATAATATAGTATCCGT
>JAZSNS010000031.1:0-134663 GCA_045536535.1 Eubacteriales bacterium
CAAAATTAATTTTGATAACCTGTTTGATCGTAGGATCATTCAGCTTACCGTCAGTGAACACGAGCACGTTGTTGACACCTTCGTGTTCGCCTGTTGGTATAATATAGTATCCGTCCGGCGTTCTTTCGAAATGTCCTCCATAACGAATGCTTGCGATTTTGGCATTAAAGTCCGCGCTCATTCTGCCGTAAAGAACTTTGTTTACGAACGTCCATCCTCTTTTATTATACTCTTCTTCGGTATATCCGTCAAGCAATTCCTTGCTTTTGCGGGCTTGGTTTTGGGTGTTGACATTTTCTTCGTTTTTGGGTATACTGTTAATAGAAAATGTCGAGCCGATGGGCGTTCGCTGTGCATCATTACTGATGTACTCTTCGCCGGATGTAAGCTCGGCTTTTCTGTTTTTAAAATCAGAAAATTCAAATTGACTTCCATCCGGTAGCAAGCCTCGGTGTGCGTGATAAGCATTTTTGGTTGTTTGTTTTACAACTACTGCCACATTCGCTCTGATTCCGTTGATTTGTACAGGAGCGGCGATCGTTACTGTTTTGAAATTCCTCGATTTGTGATTGATATGGTTGCCGATTTCAATGCCTCGTTTAAGAACCTTGGGAATTGTCATAAGTGCTGCTTTTTCCGCATCTGTGTTGATATAGTTTAAGCTTTCCTTGATTTGCGGTTCTCCTATCAGTATAACACCCAAGTTTTTTCGGTCAACTTTATAACCTATTTTTGCAAATTCTTTTTCGGCCATTGTCCTCAAAGTCTTTTTATCCGTCGGGGTATATATGATGGAGGATACAATGTCTAGATTTTTTAGGTTCGCTTGGTTATCCTTTAATTGTTGTTTTATGGTATTGTTTTCTTCTGTACGAGCTTGATATTTCACAAGATTAGTTTCGGTTTTCACGTTGTCGTTCGAACTACTATTCTCCAACGCCGTTGTGAATGCATCTGCCCACTCACGGTAGAGATCAGCTGCGTCGTTGCCCGCGTCTTCAAGAACTTTTCCAGCCTCTGTCTGAGCACCGACACTCTTCAAGGCCTCGGAGAGGTTCTTTTTGAATTTAGCAACATTGTCCTTCACCCAACGGTGGATCTTACCAAAAAGAGTTTCATCGGTGCGGAGAACCGTTTCGGCAAAATCAATTTCCGAAAGAACGTTGATTTCAAAACAAAAGCCAAGGCGTTGCCTTGGCTTTATTTTATACCATTTTTTCCTGCTTTACCTTTTTGTCGATGACGTGTCTCGAAGCAAGTTCCTTCATAACGTCGTCGACCGAGATATCCATATCCGCCATCAAAACGAGCGCATGGTACATAAGATCCGCAAGTTCATAAATCGTTTCTGCCTTATCGTCAGCCTTACCCGCAATTATGACCTCGGTGGATTCTTCGCCGACCTTTTTAAGAATCTTATCTCTTCCCTTTTCAAAAAGATAGGTCGTGTATGAGCCTTCTTTTTTGTCATTCTTTCTGCCCTTTATAAGCTCCATAAGCCCCTCTATCGTGAAAGGAGCACCGTTTTCGGCCAGAGTGTTGAAAAAGCAGGTTTCGTTGCCTGTGTGGCACGCAGGGCCCGCAGGAACGACCGCCACGAGCAAAGTATCGCAATCACAATCGGTTGCGATCGAAACGACCTGCTGAACGTTGCCCGAGGTTTCACCCTTTCTCCAAAGTTCGTTCCTCGAACGAGAGAAAAAGCAGGTGCGCTCCTCCTCGATCGTGATTTCAAGACTTTCTTTGTTCATATAAGCGAGCATGAGCACTTTGCCCGTGCGCGCATCGGTGACGATCGCGGGTATAAGACCTTTTTCGTTATATTTGAGTTCGTTAATGTTCATTGATTATTTACCTATCCTTACGTTAATTCCGTTCGCTTTTAGTTCTTTTTTAAGGTCGGAAATCTTGATGGTTCCGAAATGGAACACGCTTGCCGCAAGACCCGCGTCAACCTCGGGAACCTGTTTGAACAAATCTATAAAATGCTGAACCGTGCCTGCGCCGCCCGAAGCGATGACAGGAACTTTGCAAACGTCGCATACAAGCTGTAAAAGTTCAATATCAAAACCGCCTTTAACTCCATCGGTATCGATCGAATTAACAACAAGCTCTCCTGCGCCCGATTCAACACCGTTTTTAAGCCAGCTTATTGCTTCGATACCTGTGTCTTCTCTGCCGCCTTTGGCAAAAACGCGAAAACCACCGTCAACGCGCTTTATATCTGCCGACAAAACAACACATTGGCTTCCGAACTTCTTTGCCGCCTCGTAAATCAGCGAGGGATTTCTAATGGCTCCCGAGTTCACACTTACTTTATCCGCACCGCTGTCAAGCACTCTCGTAAAATCGTCAACGGTGTTGATACCGCCCCCGACGGTCAAAGGTATGAACACGTTCGATGCCGATTCGCGCAAGATATCGGCAAAAAGTTTGCGTTCTTCGACCGAAGCGGTAATGTCGTAAAAAACAAGTTCATCTGCTCCGCTTGCGCTGTATTCCGCCGCAAGTTTAACCGGAGAATCAACATCGTTAAGTCCTTTGAAATTTGTGCCTTTAACAACTCTGCCGTTGCGAACGTCGAGGCAAGGAATGATACGCTTTGTTATCATAATCAGCCCTCCCCGACAGCGATTGCTTCAACAAGATCAATGTTACCGTTATAAATCGCTTTACCGAGAATTGCACCGTAAGCGCCGCATGCACGAAGCTCGCGGATATCATCAATCGAAGTAACACCGCCCGAAGCGATGAGTTTCAGCTCATATTTTGAAAGTATTTCTCGGTACAGATCGGTATTAGTACCCGAAAGCGCACCGTCCTTTGAAATATCGGTGCAGATAATGGTATCAATTCCGAGCGAAAGCATCTCCCCGATAAAATCAAGCGTCGGGATTCCGCTTTGCTGTGTCCAACCGCTGATCGAAACAATGCCGTCACGCGCATCAACCCCGACCGCGATTTTTTTGCCGAATTCTTTTATCGATTCATTCAAAAACGCCTTGTCGGAAACAGCAGATGTTCCCAAAATGATTCTGTCGGCACCAACGTTAACATATTTATCGACGGTCTTGATGTTTCTGATACCACCGCCGATTTCACAAGGAACATTCACCGAAGAGATCACCGAAGCAACAGTTTCGAAATTCGAGCTTTCACCCGCACGAGCGCCTTCAAGGTCAACGAGGTGGATATAGCTTGCGCCCTTTTCCGCGAAACTGCCAGCGATTTCGATCGGCGTTCCGTAAACCGTCATTTGGTTATAATCGCCTTTGAAAAGACGAACCGCCTTTTTTTCAAAAATATCAATAGCAGGTAAAATTTGCATATGTCACCTATACTTCACAAAACGACTTCAAAATCATCAATCCGGCATCTCCGCTTTTTTCGGGATGATACTGAGCACCCATGACGTTCCCATTTTGAACCGATGCAGTTAACATCGAACCGTATTCGGTACGTGCCGTAACGTATTCATCGGGACATTCGGCATGGAACGAATGAACAAAATATACAAATTCTCCGTTTGGAGTGTATTTATAAATATCGCCCTTATTTTCGGTAAAAGAAAGGCTGTTCCAACCGATATGCGGGATTTTATTTCCGTTTATCAACGGCTCGATCGACACAACCGTTCCGGGAATGAGTCCCAAACCGTCATGTTCGCCGAATTCAAGCCCTTTTTCAAACAAAAGTTGCATTCCAAGGCAGATTCCCAAAAGCGGAGTGCCGTTTTTTGCAGCATTTACAACAACTTTATCCAATCCACTGTTTCTAAGCGCCTTGGCCGCGTCGCCGAAAGCACCGACTCCCGGAAGAATCAACCTCTCGCAACGAGCAACAGATGCTTCATCATTCACAATTTCAGCTTCAATACCGAGATAAGCAAGCGATGATTTAAGTGAAAAAAGGTTTCCGACACCGTAATCAATAATTCCAACCATTATAAAACACCTTTTGTTGAAGGCAAAACGCCTTCGCGTCTGGGATCAAAAGAAACAGCCTCATCAAGAGTTCGGCCAAACGCCTTGAAGCAGCCCTCGATGATGTGGTGAGTATTCCTGCCCGCAAGTTTTTTGATATGAAGCGTCATTTTTGCATTACGAATGAACGCAAGGAAGAATTCACTAACGAGTTCGGTGTCAAAATTGCCGACTTTTTTCGCAGGAACAGGCAAATCAAGCGAAAGATGAGGTCTGCCCGAGATATCGACCGCGCAAAGCACGAGCGATTCGTCCATAGGGATAATCTTATCAGCATAACGCTTAATACCTTTCATATCGCCCAACGCATCCGCAAAAGCCTTGCCGAGACAAATACCGACATCTTCAACCGTATGATGTGCGTCAACTTCAAGGTCACCGTTACATTTTACAACAAGGTCGAACATACCGTGCGATGCAAAAAGCGTTAACATGTGGTCGAAAAAGCCCACGCCTGTATCAATTTCACTCTTCCCAGTTCCGTCAAGGTTAAGCGAAAGATAAATATCGGTCTCTTTTGTTTTTCTATTGATTTCAGCGGTACGCATTATTTACCTCCGACTATTTCAGATATAACATTTTTAACGGTTTTCATTTGTTCGGGAGTTCCGATTGAGATCCTCACGTAATCGGAAATTCTTTCATCGTTAAAGCGACGGATAAGAATGCCGCTCTCGCGAAGTTTTTCAGCAAGAATTTCGCCCGAAACCGTTTTATGTTTTGCAAAAACAAAGTTGGTTTTAGAGGGTATCACATCAAAATCCAACTCGGACAATTGCGCCGAAAAAGCTTCACGCGTTTCGCAAATTTCATCGACACACGATTTATAATAATCATCGGATTCAAGCACTGCATATCCCGCAGCCTGCGTCAGCGAATTCACGTTATAGGGATTTATCGAAAACCTGACCTTTTCTATATCACCGACGATATCCTCGGAAGTGATTATATAACCGAGACGCGCACCTGCCATGCCGCGAGATTTCGAAAAGGTTCCGATAATTACCAAATTACTGTATTTTGAAAGCAACTTCGTGCAGGTTTGACCCGAGAAGTCGGCGTATGCCTCATCGATAACAACGATATTATCAGGGTTGTGAGAAACGATTTTTTCAATCTCGTCCAAAGAAAGCGATCTGCCCGTCGGGGCGTTCGGATTTGCAATAAAAATCGTTTTCCCCAAAGAAAAATAATCGTTCGGGTTAATACCAAATTGTTCATCAAGCGGAATTATTTGCTTTTCAATACAGCAAAGATCGGCATATACCGAATAAAAACCGTAAGTGATATCGGCAAATGCCGCCCCGCAATTTTTGCCGCAAAACGTAAGGAAGCAAAGATACAAAGCCTCGTCCGACCCGTTTGTGAAAATTACGTTTTTTCCACCGAATCCAAAAACCTTTTCAAAGCTCTTTTTAAGGCGAGAACAGGTCAGATCGGAATACAAATTCATATTACGCACCGCTTGCGAAACGGTCTCCGACACTGCCGAGGCCGGGGGATATGGAAATTCGTTAGTATTAAGTTTTATGAACCTCCCCGGTGCGGGTTGTTCGCCGGGAACATAAGCTTTGAGTGCAGACAGACGCTCATCAATAAAAGAACTCATCGTTTTGTCTCCTTGCGAACGAGAACGCTTCTTGCGTGTGCATCGAGCCCCTCGCGAGAGGCAAACAAAGCAATTTTATCCGCATCGCTCATCAACGCTTCACGGGGGTAATATGTATATTCCATGGTTTTCACAAAATCATCAACCGAAAGCGCGCTCGCAAAACGAGCAGTTCCGCCTGTCGGAAGAACATGGTTGGTCCCCGAGAAATAATCACCAACTGCTTCAGGGCAGTTGCTACCGAGAAAAACGGATCCCGCATTCTTCACAAGCGAAAGGAGTTCGATTGCATTTTCCGTGTTGATTTCAAGATGCTCGGGAGCAAGTCGGTTTGAAATCTCAATGGCCTCTTCGATGTTTTCGGTTATAATGATTTTTCCGTTATTCTCAATTGAAACTCGCGCTATTTCCTCGCGGGGAAGCACCGAAAGTTGACATTCAAGTTCTTTCGCCGTTTCTTCCGCCAGTTTTTCGCTGTTCGTAATCAAAACCGCAGCCGCGTTTTTGTCATGTTCCGCCTGTGAAAGCAAATCCGCCGCAACAGAAACCGGACATGCAGATTCATCGGCAACAATTAAAATCTCACTCGGTCCTGCAATCATGTCGATATCAACAGTACCGTATACCTGCCTTTTTGCTTCGGCAACAAAAGCGTTACCGGGACCTACGATCTTATCAACCTTGGGAACGGTTTCGGTTCCGTATGCAAGTGCGGCAACAGCCTGAGCGCCGCCGATGCAGAACAAACGATCAACCCCCGCAACGTATGCAGCCGCAAGGATATCATCACGAATCGTTCCGTCGCGCGCCGGCGGTGTTGTCATGACAATTTCATCAACACCTGCGATTTTCGCGGGGATACAGTTCATCAAGACCGAGGAAGGATAAGCCGCCGTTCCGCCCGGAACATAAAGCGCAACTCTTTGAAGCGGAAGTACTTTTCGACCGATAACAACACCGTTTTTCCGCTTGATTTCATAGCCTTCCCTAGTTTGTTCGGCATGATATTCACGTATGTTAAACGCCGCTTCGTCAAGGACAGCTTTAAACTCTTCGTCGCATCTCTCATAAGCCGACTTCATCTCAGACGAATCAATTTCAAAGTCGGTAAGTTCAACCTTATCAAAACGCGCGCTGTATTCAGAAAGAGCCTTATCACCGTTTTCACGAACGTTATTGATTATATCACGGACAACGCCGGCAACATCAAAAACTTCACTGCCGCGTTCGAATATTTCTTTTTCGTTATAACTTTTCAGTATCTTGATCATTTTGACTGCTCCGAAATAAAGTTGGTGGTTGAAGCAAGAAGTTTGTTAATGCTATCGGATTTGAATTTGTAAGATGATTTATTTGCAACCAGTCTAGCGCTAATATCGCAAATCGTTTCAAAGGGCTCAAGACCGTTTTCTTTCAACGTTACTCCCGTTTCAACAATATCTACAATAACATCGCTCAGATCAAGCAAAGGTGCGATTTCGATCGAACCGTTGAGTTTTATAATTTCGATGTCACGCGACTGTTTCGAATAATAATCCCAAGCAATATTCGAAAATTTAGTTGCAACACGCAGAGTTTTATCCTTTGGGATCCGCTCACCGCGTTTTCCCGCGACCGCCATTTTACATTTGCCGAAACCAAGATCGCAAAGTTCATAAACATCAGGAGAATATTCAAGCAAAATATCTTTGCCGACAACTCCGATATCCGCAGCGCCGCGCTCAACGTAGATCGCGACATCCGACGGCTTTGCCCAAAAATATCTGACCTTGTTTTCAGGATTTTCAAAAATTAGTTTTCTTCCGCCATCGAGAAGATCTGGGCAACCGTAACCGATTGATTCAAAAAGCGAATATACCTTTTCGCCGAGCCTTCCTTTGGGAAGCGCAATGTTTATATAATCATTCATTTATGATACTCCCATCGGACGCCATAATTACTTTTCTGCTGTATTTAAGCCCATCAGGTTCTTTGTCAAGCGCGATACAACGCTCGCCGTTCAATGCAAATCCGCGCTGTGCATCGAGCACTTTGTACGGATCACAATCGGGTGAATAAAGAAGGAACACTTCAAAATCAAGTTCATTTTTGTGATAATTCAAATCGGAAATACGTTCGATATATACCGCAAAACCCGCAGCAGAGGTATCGCAGCCGAAGCGTCTCACAAGGTTGTCATAACGGCCACCCGAAAGAACATATTTCGGAATCCCATTGATAAAGCCTTGAAAGACAAGGCCGTTATAATAATTCATATCGTTCATCACGGAAAAATCCAAAATGAATTTATCAGCCAATCCAAATGAAGAAATTATTGATGAGATCGATTTGAGTTCATCAAAGCTTTGCTTCGACATATCTCCGCACACAAGCGATTCGGCTTTATCAATAACCTCATCAAATCTCCCGCAGACAAGAATAAGACCGAAGAGCTTTTCAATCAAAGAATCCTCGAGAGAAAGCGTCGAACACAATTCGCGAAGTCCGTGCAGATTTTTATCTGCAATAAACTTTGAAATTCGAACCTTGTCGCTCTCGGTAACTTTGGTCGAATCCAAAATCTCCGAAATGAAGCCCATATGAGAAATTGCGATTCTGTAATTCTCGTCAGCACTTTTAAGGCTTTCAGCCGCAAGAATAAGAATTTCCGACAGCGCCCTGATGTCGAGAGCGCCTATGTATTCAAGGCCCACCTGAGTCGTTTCTTTGATCTCGCCGGCATCATTATCAGCGATATATACATTCTCGTTATAATAAACCTTTTCGGGAAGCGATGAGACACGTATGTTTTTTACGATTGAAAGAGTAATATCGGGTTTGAGAGCAAGTAATCTGCCCTTTGGATCGGTGACCGTAATAATGCTGCCGTTTCTGAGAAAGGACTTGTTTTCGAGATACAAATCATATTTTTCAAACTTTCCCATTTTGAATTTTTTATATCCATAGGATTCATACAAACGCCTCAAACCGAGAACCAAATTCTCTTCGCGGCAAAAAAACGCATTGTCAGAACTCATTTTCAACCTCTTGATTTGATAAATTACATTAATTATATCATGCGCGTTCACTTTAGTCAAGTAAATTGTTAAAGTTTTTTGCACAACTTTACAAAAATTCTAAATCGAAATTTATTCAATCCGCATAAATTAACATTTTTCATTTGTTGTTGACAGAATTAACAAAAAAATGTATTATAAATAAAATCAAATTACGGAGTAGAATCGATGAACGAACGCGAAATAGCAGAAATCCGCCGAAGAATGCGTCCCGAGAAAAACAGCATCGGACGTATTCGCGGTTGTTATGTAAATGAGAAACATTCAATAATTTCAGAATTCGATCAGAACTTAGGGCTCATCTCGAATGACGAAGCCGAAGAAATTCTTTCGCTCTTTCGCAGAACACTCACCGGCAGTATCGGGCGAAATCTGATCGACATATCTTTCTCGAATCAACAGGTCCTTGACAGCGAGGAACACTCCCTTTTGAGCATCCTTCGTTTATCCTCGCTTTCCGATGATGATTCTGTCCGAAAATTCTTTGACAAAGCGGTCTCATCAATTGATATCGAAGGCAGTTATTTCATATTTCTCGCGAGCGATAAATATGACATTTTCTTAAAAGATAAAAACGGCGAAAATGCTGATTCTACCGAGGTTTTCACATATTTAATCTGTTCAGTGTGTCCTGTCAAAAACACAAAGCCGTCACTCGGTTACAACCTGTCTGAAAAGCGCTTCAAAAACATCGTCAGAGACTCGATGATTTCTTCCCCGCAAATGGGGTTCATATTCCCCGCATACGAGAATCATTCCGCCAACATTTACGGTGCACTTTTTTACACTCATGACGTGTCACTCGCGCACGAAAATTTCACAAATGCCATCTTCAAAACAGATATGCCCAAACCCGCTTCCGAGCAAGCGATAAGTATCGCCAACATACTCAACAGCACAGTTGCCGAAGATTGTGATCTGGAACTTATACAAGCCGTTCAAGGACAACTTATCGAACTCACTGCCGATCATAAGAATAACAAGGAAGAAGAACCGCTTCGTCTTTCGTCAAAAGACATGAGTGTTTTGTTGCGTTGCAGCGGCGTTTCAGAAGAGTCGATTAACGCCTTTAACGAAAAATTCGAAGATGATTTTGGCGCTTCTGCCGAAATACCTCCTCAAAATATTATTGATATCAAAAAATTCGAAATAAAAACACCGGAAGTAACCGTCAAAGTCGCACCCGAGTGCAGCGAGTTGATACAAACCAAGATCATCAACGGCACCAAATATCTGCTTATAAGAGCTGATGGCGATGTTGAGGTTAACGGAATCAGAATCAACATTACCGAATAAACATGAAAGGTCATTGAAATGCCGATTTTTCTTTCTCCTCCGGGCAAATATGAACCGTGCGGAATGTTTACCCCATCCCATTTTATTGCAACCGCGATTTGTATTGCGCTTATAATCGTCGCTTTTATTATTTTCAGAAAATGTTTTAACGAAAAAGTCAGAACCTTTTCGTACAAAATATTAGCCATCCTTCTTACCGTACTCGAATCGGTAAAAATCGCCCATAGCTTCTTGAGCGGTAACACACATTTAGATGCATGGGTGCCCATTTCATATTGCAGTTTGTTTATTTATGCCGTATGGATGGCGGGATTCGGAAAATCATTCATCAAACGGGCCGGAGAAGCTTATATTTCCTACGGTTGCCCAATCGCAGGGCTGGCGTTTTTGATATTGCCGACAACGTCATTGATGAATTATCCCATTTGGCACTTTTTGTCGCTTTATAGCATGTTATTTCATTCGTTGATGATATTTTTCGGAATTATTTCTCTGACAAATGAGTCGAAGCTCGATTTAAAGACCTATTTTTCATATATCGCTATGCTTGTGTTTTTTGCAATACCCGCAATCGCTTTAAACATAACACAACACAGCAACCTGATGAATTTAAGAGAACCTCATAATATCCCCATGCAGTTTTTACAGAATCTTTATCAAAATTCGCAAGCAGGATATACAGCGCTGCTTTTGTTCGCATATATGTTAATGCCTGCTGTTGTCGGTTTTTTCGGAAGAAAAATCAAATTCAAGAAATAACAAAAACGCGAGTCTTCAAAAACTCGCGTTTTCTTTTTGTGAGTCATCGCAACAACAAAATATTATTACTTAATAATTATATGTATTTATAAGATATCTATTGATTTTTTGTTCGAATTATGTTATAAAAATATATATTTAAATATATTATGGGTTTATTATACCATAATACATAATTTGTTATTTTTTCATTAACAATTTATATGATTTTTGCCTTAAAAAACCCGTGTGAGGTAAATATGGATCTTGGATTAAAAAACAAAAATATTCTTGTTGTAGGTGCAAGCAAAGGCATTGGCCGTGCGATCGCATTGGCGTTCGCCGCCGAAGGCTCCAAAGTTGTAGCCCTCGCGCGTTCAGGAGAACTTTTGGAAGAAATCAAAAGCGAAGCTCTTAACGCCGGCGCCGCCTCTTTTTCGTGCGAAGTCAAGGACGTAATGAATTGCGACACGCAACGCCTTGCCGATGAGTTGATGCTTAAATACGGAGCTTTTGACGTTGTGGTTCACACTGTCGGCGGTTCTCTCATCAGCCGAAACCACCTTGCAGGCGCAGATGATTGGAATTATGCGTTAAAATTCAATGCCGTCTCCGCAATTGACATGAACAGCCGGCTTATTCCCCCGATGATTGAACGCGGATACGGACGAGTTATACATATCTCGTCAATATCTGCTGTAATGTTGCGTGGAAATCCGCTTTATGCATCTGCAAAGGCCTTTTTGAACGCATATGTAACTACTGTCGGACGTCAGCTCGCTTCAACCGGCGTTGTTCTTTGTTCTGTAATGCCCGGCGCGGTGGCTTTTGAAGACAGTTATTGGGACAAAGCTATCAAAGCAAACGACCCGAAGGTTCAAGACTTCCTCAGACATCACCAAGCCGCAAACCGTTTTGGAACGCCCGAAGAAGTTGCAAATGCCGTTTTATTCATGGCAAGCGACAAATCATCTTTCATGCAAGCAACAAACATCCCCGTTGACGGCGCAAACATGTGAGGTATTCATGAAAAGACTTTTTGACGTTATTGTCAGTTTGACCGGTATCATCATTCTTTCCCCCGTTTTCATTTTGCTTTCTTTAATAATCGTGATCGATTCACGCGGCGGAGTCTTTTTCCGAGGAGTGCGTGTCGGACAACACGGTGAGGATTTTCGTATTTTCAAATTCAGAAGTATGCGACCCGACTGTGAAGGAAAAGGAAAATGGAACGTCGGTAACGATGACGACCGCATAACACGAGTCGGGCATTTTTTAAGAAATACGAAATTGGATGAACTTCCCCAATTGTTCAACGTTCTTAAAGGCGACATGAGTCTTGTCGGCCCAAGACCGGAATTGAGATATTACATCAACATGTATACCGAGCGAGAAATGCCGATCTTGGATCTCAAACCCGGTGTTACCGATTGGGCTTCAATGACCAATTTCGAGCAATTCAAAGGTTTTACCGAAGCTGATGACCCCGATGAGTATTATTTAAAATTCGTTCGTCCGCTGAAACTTGATCTTCAACTTTATTATCGTTACAATCACAGTTTCTTCGGAGACATCAAATGCCTTTTTTGGACCGCTTACAAAGTGATATCCCGTTCCAAAAAGTTACCCAAGCAGGTTCAGGAGATCGTTGATAAAAGAAGAACGGAAGCGGAAAACAACTAAACGCCCGTTGAAAGGACACCATCCATATGCGCAATTCGATTTTTTCAGGTTTTAAACCACAAGGAATTATCAACAACGAAGACAAAAAGCTTCGTTATATCGACGCCGCATATTTGATCGGTGTCTTTTTGGTTATTTTAGGTCATTCCCATCCGCTTACCGAGGCTTGGTATGATACCTGGATCAAATATTTAAACGGATTCATTTATTCATTCCATATGCACCTTTATTTCTTCATTGCCGGTTACCTCCTTGTTCATTCACACAGCATCGATAAAATCGGCTACGTGAAGTGGGCGTTCAACAAGCTTTTGAAATTCGGTGTTCCTTATTTGGTTTTAACTGCCATCGCCTATTTCCCAAAGGCGTTACTCGGAAATACCGTTGACAATGTTGAAATGAATTTCGGATATTTTTTGAGAACAACTTTTTTAGAGCCGCGCGACGGAGTTTGGGGGCATTTTTGGTTTATAACCGCGTTTATCACAATTGACTTGATATGGGGCATATGGCGTTATTACTCCCCGAAAAACAAATTGGTTTATCGTTTTGGATTGATATTAGGCGGTTGTATCTCTCTTACGCTGGCGATAATACCGTTGGACACAAAATTGTTCACTCTGCACGACATAAGCGAAGTTTCGATTTTCTATTTCATCGGCATTGTGATCGCATTGGCAAAACCTGTGCTTTGGAACAAAAAATACAAGTTATACATAGGTATATCTGTTTCAGCGATAGCGGTGTATTTCCTGTATCAGTTCGGAAACTACATGAACTACCGAGGCAAAACCTTAACCTTCATGAATATTTTCAACGGAAGGTTGAACGGAAACGAAAGTATATTCGATACAGCTTTCTTCAACTTTTTGGTAAGTCTTTTGCTGGTTTGGATTTGTTGGTGCCTTGCGGTTTTGCTCGGCGATTTAAAGCGATTCAATCTTCCGCAAAAGGTTTCAAAGTATCTTTTCAACATATTCATTTACGCATGGCCTGCACAGGCTACCGTCGAAACGTTGCTCAGAGGAACTTCACTTCATTGGTTCACCATTTCATTGATAATGTTCATCGTCGGTTGTGTTGTTCCGATTGCGATTGTATTTATATATCAAAAAGCAACATTTGCTCACTGTAAATTTTTCGACTATCTCATCGGCGTAAAAACCGTTGTTAATAAAAGCAAAGGGGAACTTCAATCATGAAAAGCGAAAATCTTTCCTGGCTTATTCGCCGTCACGGCATTGAGATGACGCATCTATCTGGCGGCAGTCATATCGGTGCAATTTTATCGGTTGCCGATATCATAGCGGTTCTTTACGCAAGTGTTCTCAAACACGACTCCGAAAATCCCAAATGGGATAACCGCGATCGCTTTATTTTAAGCAAAGGTCATGCCGGTGCTGCTGTTTATGCCGCGCTTGCAGAATGCGGTTATTTCGATGTGAATGAGTTAAGAACCCACTACCAGAACGGCAGCCGTTTGTCCGGTCACGTTTCACACCATCTCCCCGGAATTGACTTTTCGACAGGCTCGTTAGGTCATGGTCTGTCGGCAGGTGCAGGCATGGCGATCGCCGCAAAGCAGGACAAAAAGGACCACCGCGTTTTTGTTGTGTTGGGCGACGGTGAATGCAACGAGGGTTCTGTTTGGGAAGCCGCGCAATTAGCAGCACACTTTGAACTCAATAACCTCTGTGCGATTATTGACAGCAATAAAATGCAAAGCCTTGATTTTTGTGACAAAACATTGAATTCGGGTTTACTGTCCGAAAAATGGAAAGCGTTCGGTTGGAACGTTATCGAGGTTGACGGCCACGATCACGAAGCATTGAAAAACGCATTCAATTTCGCTTCCGACAAACCTGTCGTTGTTATTGCAAATACCACAAAAGGCAAAGGCGTTTCGTTCATGGAATCGCAGGTGCTTTGGCATTACCGTTTCCCTCATGAGGGGTGGGAATACGACCAAGCAGTTTCAGAATTACACACAGCAAAACCCGAGGGAGTTGTCGATCCATACACGCCAGAAGGAATCTCTAACCCAAAAACCTGCGACGAAAGCGATTCGTCTCGCGAATACACTTTATCCGCAACCTATCACCCGAGTTGGTTTGGAAAGGAGCAATAATATGAGAGATACATTCATAAAAACGCTCGTCGAACTTGCCAGAAAAGACCGTAATATCGAATTGGTCACGGGAGACCTCGGCTTTGAAGTCCTCAAACCGTTTTGGTCCGAACTGCCCGATCAGTTTCTCAACGCAGGTATCGCTGAGCAGAACATGACCTCTCTCGCCGCAGGCATGGCTCTTGAAGGAAAAACCGTTTTCACTTATTCGATAGGCAACTTCCCTACCCTTCGTTGTCTGGAACAGATCCGCAATGACTGTGCATACCACAACGCCAACGTCAAAATCGTTTGCGTCGGCGGCGGTTTCGCATATGGTTCTTTGGGCATGAGTCATCAGGCTACCGAAGATATCGCCGTCATGCGTGCTCTTCCCGGTGTTGCCGTTTTTGCACCAGGAGATGCTTATGAAACCGAATGCGTCACGCGCGCAATCGCAGAATATCAAGGCACTTGTTATCTGCGTCTCGGAAGAGGAAACGCAAAAAACGTCCATGAAAATCGGTTTGATTTTAAAATCGGCAAGGCAGTCAACGTGCGCAACGGAGAACGTGTTGCAATTTTCTCGACCGGTGCTATTTTTGAAGAAATCAGCAAAGTTTGCACAAAGTTAGAAGAAAACGGGGTTAATCCTACCGTTTATAGCTTCCCGACCATAAAACCGCTTGATACAAACACAATCCTGGAATGTGCTAAAACACACGATTTGATTGTGATTTGTGAGGAGCATAACATCATCGGCGGTTTTTCAGGTGCGGTTTCGGAAGTCGTTGCTGAATCGAATTCTCATGCCCGCATTTTGAGAATCGGTATAAACGATGAATACTCCACTCACGTTGGTAACCAAGATTACCTTCGTGACATTTACGGATTGTCTTGCGAAAAAATCACAAATCGCATTTTGGAAAATCTACAATGAAAATTCTTATACTTGCAAATCATTTTAACACATTACGCATTTTCAGAAGAGAACTTATCAAAAGGCTCTCCAAACTCGGAAACGATGTTGTCATTTCCATTCCTAAATGCGACGAAGAAAACAAAAGCATTTTAGAGTCCTATGGTGCACGTGTTATCTTCACTGAGTTCGAGCGTCGCGGAACAAATCCTTTAAAAGACATTGCACTTCTTCGAGAATACAAAAAAATTCTCAAAGACGAGTCGCCGGATAAAGTCATTGCATATACGATCAAATGTAATATATACGGTGCGCTTGCTTGCAAAAAATACGGCATTGATCATTATGCTAACGTTACGGGGTTAGGTTCATCATTCCAATCGCGGAATTTGATGCGTTTGATAGTATCTGTTCTGTATAAACTTTCATTGAGGCATTCAAAACGCGTTTTTTTTGAAAACACCGGAAACCGTGATACTCTTGTAAATGACAAAATCGTCAAAAGCGAAAAAACGGTTGTTTTGAACGGCGCCGGTGTCAACCTTGACGAGTTTGCACCCGCTGCATATCCGGACAGCGAACTGCCGTTGCGTTTTCTTTTTGTGGGTCGCATCATGCGCGAAAAAGGCGTTGACGAGTATTTTGAAGCAATCAGACGTTTCAAAGCCGAATTTCCCGAAGTTCAATTTGATTTTATCGGTTGGTACGAAGATAACTATGAAAGCACTGTCAACGAACTGCAATCAAACGGAACTCTGAACTTTTACGGTTTTCAATCAGACGTTACACCGTTCATAAAACAATCGCATTGTACCGTTTTGCCGTCATGGCACGAGGGGATGTCCAACACCTTGCTTGAATCTGCCGCGATGTGTCGTCCCTTAATTGCCAGCAATATCAACGGTTGCAAAGAAGCGATCATTGATGGTGTCAGCGGTTATTTATCCGAAGTCAAAAACGCGGACAGTTTATATAACGCACTTTTGAATTTCAAAAATCTAACATACGAGCAGAAAATCGAAATGGGGATTTCGGGTCGCCGACACATGGAACTCCATTTTGACAAAGAAAAAGTGGTCGACATGACATTAAAGGAAATTTTCGACATCTAATTGGAGTTGCATAATGTACAAGCTCTTAATCATTTTTGCGATAGCATTGATCTTAGCATATTGCTCGCAAAAAGAAATTTTTGTTATTCCTTTCAAAGAAAAAAAAATAGATATTTCCTTGATATTGTTGATAATCATTTTATCTTTTTTCTGTGGTTTGAGAACATCTTACAATGATACTGAGGTATATATTGTCACATATCAAAATGCTCCGACACTATCAGAGTATTTTGCCAACGGAGTAAAACTGACCAGTTACCCTGCATATTACGGATTACAGTCCTTTTTCAGACACCATATTTCTTCATCTGCTAATGTTTATTTTCTTTCGATCGCGCTGTTTTCGACGGGTTCGATCCTCACCTTTATCCGTAAGTATTCGACAAATTTTGTTCTCAGCGTACTGCTGTTCTTTTCCTTGGGCCTGTACGTTTCTCACTTTGCGGCAATGAAGCAGTGCTTAGCGATAGCAGTTCTAACCTATGCAATCGAAGCCCTGATAAAAAAACGTCATTGGTTATTCTTTTTGCTTATCTTTGTCGCAATGATGTTCCACACATATGCAATTTTGTTTATCATTTTACCATTTTTCACACAAAAACCGTGGTCATTTGTCACATATGCGGCTATTGCCGTAATAATGTTAACACTTTTAACGTTTGAATCAACTATTACAGGTCTGTTGGAATATGCCGATGATTTCGGCAAAAACTATACAGCCGAAGGAGTTTTAGAAGGCGAAAGCATCAATCCGTTCAGATTGGCTGTGTTTTCGGTTCCTCCTTTGCTTTCGTTCATGTTGCAAGAATACGCAGAAGATTCTTATAACAGAGAAAGAGACATTTTGATGAACCTTTGCATATTAACCTGCCTTATTATGTGCTTGGGTCTTGGCAGTGCAGCCAACTTGTTTGCAAGAAGTTCCTTTTATTTTGAAATTGGAACAATAATTTCATTCCCTTGGTTTCTTCAACAAGTGTTTGATAAACCGACAGAACGTTTTATTTCTTTGGCTGCAGGTGCATGTTATACCGCGTTCTTTATCATTTCCAATCTTGACTTCGGCACTCAATATCGAGCACTTGGTTTGCTTGAATTTATCAAAGCCGTTTTTTAAGCACAGGAGTGTGTGACATGATTCGCATTTTGCATGTGGTTACATATATGGGTCGCGGCGGTTTGGAAACGATGCTAATGAACTACTATCGCAGCATCGACCGCTCGAAAATCCAATTTGACTTTTTAGTACACCGTGATTTTCGCGCTGATTACGATGATGAAATAGAATCATTGGGCGGTATTATCCACCGAGTTCCACGTCTTGTGCCTTGGAGCAGAACTTATAAAAAGAGCCTCGAAGCGTTTTTCAAGGCACATCCGGAATATAAGATAGTTCACGTTCACCAGGATTGTTTGAGTTCTGTTATTTTGAAGGTGGCGGATAAATGCGGAGTTCCGATCAGATTGGCGCATAGTCACGCAAGCAGTCAGGACAAGAACTTAAAGTATCTTATTAAGCTTTTTTATATGCGCTCAATCCCGAAATATTCAACAAAAATGTTCGCTTGCAGCAAACAGGCAGGTGATTGGATGTTTCGTGGTTCGGAATTTACTGTCTTAAACAATGCAATTGATACAAATCAGTATTTTTTTTCAGACGAAGCGCGCAAAAAGATCCGGAACGAATTCGGCTTTTCTGACGATACATTTGTTTTAGGACATGTCGGCAGATTTGCCCCGCCTAAAAATCATGAGTTTCTGATTGATATATTTTATGAAGTGAAAAAAATCAATCGAAATTCCAAGTTGCTACTGGTTGGCGACGGCGATTTAAGACAAAGTATCACGGATAAAGTTGATCGCCTGAATCTATCTGACAGCGTGGTCTTGGCAGGTGTTAGAAGCGACGTACACGTTTTGTTGAACGCAATGGATGCATTCGTAATGCCGTCCGTGTATGAAGGTCTCGGAATCGCAATTATCGAGGCTCAGGCCAACGGTATGCATTGCATTATTTCCGACACAATTGCAAAAGATTGCGATCTGACCGATTTGGTACATCGAATATCTCTCGATTCAGCCCCCCAAGTCTGGGCTAAACAAATCATTTCCCTGTCCCAAAAAACGCGTGAGAAAAGAATTGATGAAATCATAACGGCAGGCTATGATATCAAGGAAAACGCCAAGTGGCTTACCGAACATTATATTACGTTAATGGAAGAGATAAAATAATGCCTACCATAACCGTTTTTACACCAGCATATAACAGAGCGCATACCCTCCCCCGCACATATAATTCTCTTTTAAAACAGGAAAACAAGGATTTCATTTGGCTCATTGTTGACGATGGGTCTACTGACAATACAGCCGAGTTAGTAAAAGAATGGCAACAAAAAGATAACGGTTTTGAAATCCGATACGTTTTTAAAGAAAACGGTGGAATGCACACTGCTCACAACAGCGCATATGAAAACATCGATACAGAACTCAACGTTTGCATTGACTCCGATGATATGCTGTCCGAAGGAGCGATCGAAGCGATCCTAAAAAAATGGACAAGTGTTCGCAACGATAACTATGCCGGAATAATCGGTCTTGATGCCGATTTTGACGGAAACATAATCGGAAACGGATTTCCGCACGATATGAACGAAACCACTCTCGGCGGATATTATGCAAACGGCGGTACAGGAGACAAAAAACTCGTTTACCGAACCGATGTGATTAAAAAGTATCCGCCCTACCCCGTTTTTGAAGGAGAAAGATACGTTGCATTGGGATACAAATACCGTTTGATCGACCAGGATTACAGCCTTGCGGTTTTGGATAAAGTTTTGTGCGACGTGGAGTATCAAGCGGACGGATCAAGCGGAACGATGTGGAAGCAATACAAAAAGAACCCAAAAGGCTTTGCTTTTTGGCGCAAAGTTTGTATGCAGTACCCCATTTCAAAAAAACGAATTTTTGTTGATTGTATCCACTATGTATCAAGCAGCATATTATCACACAACGGTGATTTTTTTACTGAATCTCCAAAAAAGTTTCTTACTCTGTTGTCCATTCCGGCCGGAGTGATTTTGGCTGTTTTAACTCAAATTAAAGGACGGTAGATTCCATGGCAAATGCACCAAAGAGAATAGTTATACTGCCCTATTTCGGAAAGTTTAACGCGTATTTCAAACTATGGCTTCAATCATGCGCAAATAACAAGAGTATTGATTGGCTGATTGTAACAGATTGTGATTTTTCTTTTGAAGAATATACAAATATCAAGGCGGTTAATACAACGCTCGCCAGGCTGAAAGAAGATTTTCAAAAGAAATTCGATTTTAAAATTTCCTTGAAAACGCCTTATAAGTTATGTGATTATAAACCGATATACGGCTTCCTTTTTTCAGAATACACAAACGGATATGATTATTGCGGATATTGCGACTGCGATCTTGTGTTCGGTGATATTGACGCTTTTTTGGATACAGAACTGTTTGATATATATGATAAAATTTTGAGAAACGGACATTTGAGTTTTATCAAAAACACCCCCGAAGTCAACGAGGTCTTTAAAAAGTACGATACATACAAGGTTGTTTTTTCCTCACCCGCAATTTACAACTATGATGAAGCAATCAGCGGATTTCGTCCCGGTTTTGCATGGGAGTTGTTGGAAAACGGAGGTTCTCTTTATCAAAACGAATCTTTGGTTGCGGATATTAAATACACGAACTTCCCTTTTTATACAGTTGCCAACCCCACTGAGCCTTGTGTATTTTCCTACGAAAACGGAAAAACCTACAGGATTGTAAAAAATGGAGAAGGTATCGAAAAAACAGAGGTGATGTATTTCCATTTACAGAAACGTAAAATGGAAGTAAACACCGATTTTTCCTCGGGTTCCTATTTGATTTATCCGAACAACATTGTTGACTATGATCCAGAACTACTGCAATCCGACGCGTTTTGGGAACATATAACTACCGAGGTTCCCGATTATTTCGATCCTTCAACGGAACGTAAAGATCTGTTAAAACGAGATGTTGTTCGTTTTATACACGAACCAAAAAAAATCAAAAGTCTGGTTCACCGATTTACAAAATATTGATTCAAACAAATTATCGCAGGAGCAAATCGCTTTATGAACGTATGCCCTAAAATACGCGTAATAATGCCCATTTTCAACGGCGAACAATATGTTTCTCATGCTGTTAAATCTATTTTTGCGCAACCGTATAAAAATATAGATATTATTATTGTTGATGACGGTTCTACCGATAATTCTCCGATGATTTGCGATGAACTTGCAAGAGTACATAAAAACATCGTTGTGATTCATACCGCAAACGGTGGCGTTTCTTCGGCGCGTAACACCGCCATTGAATATATAATTAATAATTTCGATTCGGAAAATTCATATGTTGCGTTTTGCGATGCTGATGATCTTTGGGCAAATAATTGTTTGACAGAAGATATTGAAAACGGTTTTGACACAGACATTGTTTGTTTTCAATCGTGTTCCATGAGCAATGATACAAAAATGTGTTCTCCGCCCCATGGAAAAGGAACCGGAAGCGATGTTTTACCGGGCGGGTGCAAATCGATTTTCAAATATCCTTATCACTTCGGTGCATTTCTTTATAAAACAAAGCTGTTTAAGTATTATAACATTCGTTTTGACACAAATTTAAAATATAACGAGGATAAAGTTTTGCTGATGCAATTACTTTATTTAGCAGAAAACATACGTGAGATTCCGAGAATGTTATATCTATACCGAAAGAATTTGTCTTCTGCAATGCATATACGCCCTCACGGAATCGAATATTATATCCCGCTGATCAACGGTTGGATGCGTTCAGACGATGCTATGAAGGCATTTGCAAACGATCATCGAGGTGAATTAGTCGGCGGATACGCACTGGCGATGATTTATGTTATTGATATGGCAAAAGAGCACTATTGGTACTTTAAAAACAAGCGTGTCTTGGAAGACGTTATTTTTAACCATAACGTATACCCGCACTTTTTGTCTCTCAAAGCTTGTGATGTATCCGAAAATCAATACCGTGAATATATGTTATTTAAAAAACATCCTGCGATCTTCAAAATTAAATACAATGCTATCGGATGCGTTGTACGACTTTTGAAATCCATACGTAAAATCGGATTTGTAGCAAACTTTTTATACAAGCGCGAATTCATCTATGAAAACAAGTATATTTGAAAAGTGGCACTTTCATTCAGGAGGATATATGTCCTACGAAATTGATTATACCGTTGTAATCAGAACACTTGGTACCGCAGGCGAAAAATACAAAGCTTTGTTATCATCGATTGCAAACCTTGTTCCGCAACCGAAAGAAGTAATTGTTGTTCTTCCCGAAGGGTATGATAAACCCGTTGATCGGCTCGGATATGAAACATTTTATTTTTCCCCAAAGGGTATGGTGACGCAACGCGTTTACGGAATTATAAAAACAAAAACCAAATACGCCCTTGTTTGCGACGATGATATTGCCTTTGATAAGGATTTTGTTCAAAAGCTTCATGCGCCCATAATCGAAGGAAAATGCAGTTTTTCTTCGGGTCCGTTGCTCTCATTCTTGCCTCCCAAGGGTCTCAAAACTTTTGTTAGTTCTTTGATGGGCGCAGCATCGCCTACCATATTCAAATCCAATAGATACATTTCGATTTTACGCACCGGCGGATACTCTTTTAACCGTAATATTGACACGACCAAATCAAAATATTACGAATCACAGTCGTTGGCATGGACATGCTTTTTTGCCGATGTCGAAGCGCTTAACGCGCTAAATATTTCTGATGAAGTATGGTTGGATATGAACGGGTATTCGGCGTTTGATGATCAAACAATGTTTTACAAAGGTTGGTTGAAAGGCTATAAAACACTTGTTGTCTCAGATGCACTGTATCAGCATTTGGACGGAAAAACCTCCACAAAAAACAACAAACCTGCAACAATGTATTCTTCTATATTTAACAGATATGTTTTTTGGCATAGGTTCATCTACAAGCAGGAAAAGAATCCTCTGCTCAAATTTTGGTCAGCCATATGCTTTAAATACCGAATTCTTTGGTGTCGTATATTTGAATTTGTCGATTTTTTGAGGCATAGAAGCACAAAAGATGATCTTTCGCTATTTCGCAAAGCATACAAAGATGTGAAAATTTATATTAAATCGAATGAGTATCTGCAATTACCACCAATTTAATAAACGATTGGGCAATTGATTATGAAAAAAGTTTTGTTTTTGATCCACGACCTCTGTCAAGGCGGCGCGGAAAAGGTTTTGGTAAACCTTGTTAACAATATGAACCGTGATGAATTTGATATAACGGTATTGTCGCTGTTTGATGTTGGTGTCAATAAACAGTTTCTGAAAAGTGATATAAACTATAAAAGTTGTTTCAAACATCCCGTACCGGGCAACTCACATTATATGAAACTGCTCACGCCAAAACAGCTTTACCGATGGTTAATTAAAGACGAATATGATGTCGTAGTTTCATATTTGGAAGGCCCCTGTGCAAGAATTGCCGCAGGTGCACCGCAAAAAACAAAAGTCGTTTCTTATATTCATATTACCATACCGACACAGAAAGATATCGCACGTCCTTTTCGCAATTTCAACGAGGCATTAAAATGTTATCAACGTGCAGATATGATGGTATATGTTTCAAAAACCGTTATGGATGTGTTCCAACAAAACTGCCCGACCAATAATAATATCGTTTTATATAACACCAATGAAACAAATGATATTATAGCAAAATCTCAAGAATCGCTCGAAACTCCTTTTGCATCAGGTGTATTTAACTGGTGCAGCGTCGGAAAGTTGACACATTCCAAAGGATTCGACCGTATGTTGCGCATACAGAAGCGCCTCATCGAAGAAGGTTACAAAATCCATTTTCATGCGTTTGGCATCGGAGAATTAAGCGAGTCTTTAGAGGAATGGTGCAAATCAAACGGCATTTCTGATAAGGTTACATTTTGGGGATATCAGACAAACCCATATAAATTCGTTTCAAAATGTGATTTGTATGTTTGTGCGAGTCACGCCGAAGGTTTTTCTACATCCGCAACAGAAGCGCTTATTGTAGGAACTCCCGTTTGCACGGTTGAAGTTTCAGGCATGAAGGAAATGCTTGGCGACAACAACGAATGGGGTATTGTAACAGATAACGATGAAGACGAACTATACCTCGGAATCAAACGGCTTTTAGACGAGCCCGAAACGCTCGATCATTATAAAAAGCAAGCAATTACAAGAGGCAAAGATTTCAGCACAGAAAAGACTGTAAAAGCAGTTGAAGATATGTTGAACGGCTTATTTTAATTTTATAACCGTTAGGAGTATATAATGAAAATTCTGGTTGTCCATGCAGACTGCATCAAAATCAATTCGTCTGCTAATTTATGCCACATCGCATATATAAAAGGCTTGGTTGATGCAGGTCACGATGTAACCCTTATCAATGCAGATGCCGGTATGAATACAATCGATCCCTCTATACAACTGCCCGAGTCAGTGAAGGTATATACATATTACGCGATTTCTTTCTATGAAGCGCTATCGCTGAAAAAGAAAAAACGCGCGCAAGCAACACAGCATGCCGCACAGAATGTCCAAATCGACAATACCAATGAAGCATCAACCGAATCAGGCGGCATCACGAGAAAAATCAAGGATTTTATAATTTCTCTGTATGGACCTCACGGAATATATAAAACCGTTGTAAATAAAGCAAAGGTTTTTCGTTCTGATGTTGAATATGATTATATCATTTCACTCTCTTCCCCTTCTGCAAGCCATTTATTAGCAGACAAATTGCTTAAAAGCAGACACGTTAAAGCTAAGGAATGGATACAAATTTGGGAAGATCCGTGGTATACCTGTTTTCACGGATTGGGAAAGAAGAAATCAATATATAAAGAAGAAAGCAAGTTGTTGGCACATGGACAGAAAATTTGCTATGTAAGTCCGCTTACGCTCAAAAACCAACAAAACGCTTTTCCTGAATTCGCCGATAAAATGTATTGGCAACCCCTTCCCCACTATTATAAACACAAAGAAACTGAAAAGAAAATTTTCACCGAGAATTTTTACGGTTATTTTGGTGATTATGATCCTCAAACACGTAATTTGGAACCGTTTTATTTGGCAGCGAAAAAAACGGGAGTCAAAACTAATATATGCGGAAATCCAAACAACTTGTTTGCTTCAACCGATAAAATTCACATTCACCCCCGTTTGAAGCTTGAAGATCTTAAAGCAATCGAAGACAACACAAATGTTTTGGTGTTCCTTTCTAACCGAGTTGGCGGGCAAATTCCCGGAAAAATATATCAATACTCTGCTACCGATAAAACCATTCTGTTTATATTGGACGGTACCGAAGAAGAAAAAACCGTATTATCAAACTTCTTCAAACCCTTCAACCGTTATGTTTTCTGCGAAAACACAGTGGAAAGCATTACAGATGCGATTCTTAAAATCGAAAGCAATTCAATTGAGGATGTTATAACAACGCCGCTTGACGCATTTAACCCCGAAACCACCATTCAAAATATCTTAAAAGGCGAAATTAAGACGATATGAAAACACTCCCTCTGATTAGTGTGGTTGTCCCCGTTTACAATGTTAAGCAATATTTAGACCAATGTGTACAAAGTATTGTTTCGCAATCATACGGCAATTTAGAGATTATTCTTGTTGATGACGGTTCCACGGACGGCTGTGATGCAATTTGTGACAGCTGGGCAATTACCGACAGCAGGATCAAGGTTGTTCATAAAAAAAACGGCGGGCTTTCCGATGCACGTAACGCAGGAATGGCGATTGCGCGCGGCGAATTTATTGGGTTTATAGACAGCGACGATTATATAAGCAACGATATGTATGAGTTGCTATATAATAACTTAAAGGAAAACAATAGTGATATATCCGCCTGCGGTATAGAATTATTCTGGGATGACGGTACACCGTCGAGAATGCTTACAAAAAAAGGTTGCTGTCTGTTAAACACAGAACAAGCGATAGAAGCTGTTGTAAATGAATCATTTTTGATTCAACCGGTTGTATATAAACTTTACAAACACGAATTGGTTAAGGACATACTTTTTCCAGTCGGAAAATTTCATGAGGACGTTTATTGGACCTATCAAGCAATCGGAGCGGCAAAAACGGTTTCTGTCTTTGATACACCATGCTATTTTTACCGTCAACGTAGCGGGAGTATCATGGGAACAAAATATTCAATAAAGCGTTTAGATGCATTGGAAGGTCAATTTCTGCGTTTGAAATTTATCGAATCCAACTTTCCCGCTCTTATCAATTCAACCGTATTGTCCATGTGGTTCTCGTGCATTTATACTACACAAATGCTTATCAGGTATGCACAAAAGGAAGAAAAGAAAATCGGTTTTGAAAAGATAAATAATATTCTGCGCGCATACCCTATCAAACCTTTCGCAAACAAAAACAAATCGTTCAAACAGTTGATTTGGCTGTTCATGGCAAAAATCTCTATAAAAGCAACCTGTACCATACGGAACGCTTTAAATATAGGGTTTTAACAATCAATTTAAAAACATCTTTCATAAGGCCGATTTGATTTTGAAAATACTCGGACCCGATGAAAAATCAATTAAAAAGCAATATCTTCTTAAAGGTGTTCTATGAAAAAAGTAATGCTTGTTTTCGGGACTCGTCCCGAAGCAATCAAAATGTGTCCTCTTGTAAATGAATTAAAAAGCAGATCCGAATTTGAAACAGTTGTCTGTGTTACCGGACAACACCGTCAAATGCTTGATCAGGTTTTAAACGTGTTCAATGTTATTCCTGATTATGATCTGTCAATTATGAAGCAAGGCCAAACTTTGTTTGACATCACTACCGGCATTTTAAATTCCATAAAAACAGTATTAGAACAAGAAAAACCCGATATTGTTTTGGTGCACGGTGACACTTCGACGACTTTTGTCACATCGTTAGCCTGCTTTTACTTGCAGATACCTGTCGGTCACGTTGAGGCCGGATTGAGGACATACAATATATATTCGCCCTATCCTGAAGAATTCAACAGGCAAGCCGTCGGCATTATAAGTAAATTCAATTTTGCGCCGACAGAAATGTCAAAACAAAATCTTCTTCATGAAGGCAAAAAAACGGATACTGTTTTTGTCACAGGAAATACCGCGATCGATGCATTAAAAACAACGGTTAAAGAAACATATACTCACCCCATTTTGGAATGGGCAAAAGACAGCCGTTTGATCATGCTCACCGCCCATAGAAGAGAAAATCTCGGTGAACCAATGCGGAATATGTTCCGAGCAATAAAGCGCGTAATTGGTGAGCATCCTGACGTAAAAGTAATATATCCTATACATATGAATCCGGTTGTTCGCAAAACTGCCAATGAAATTTTGGGCAATGAAGACCATATGCGCATTATCGAACCCTTGGACGTTATTGATTTCCATAACTTTTTAAGCAGAAGTTACCTGATTCTTACCGATTCCGGCGGGATACAGGAAGAAGCTCCTTCGTTGGGCAAACCGGTATTGGTAATGAGAGACACAACCGAAAGACCCGAAGGTATTGCGGCAGGCACTCTTAAATTAGTAGGCACAGATGAAGAAGTTATTTATCAGGAATTCAAACGTCTTTTGAACGATCAAAATGCCTATACCATGATGAGCACTGCTCAAAACCCTTACGGTGACGGTTTCGCCTGCAAAAGAATTGCGGATATTTTAAAACGCGAGCTTTGATATATTCGGAGAGTTAGTATTGAAAATCACTGTATTCACACCAACTTATAACCGCGCATATATTATCGAAAAACTTTATGCATCGTTAAAAAGGCAAACATTCAAAGATTTCGAATGGCTTGTTGTTGACGACGGTTCAACCGACGATACAGCGGTGTTGTTTTCACGGTTGCAAAATGAGACTACCGACTTCCCTATTAAATACCTCAGACAATCCAATCTTGGCAAATGCCAGGCTATCAATACTGCATTAGACCACGCATCAGGTTTGCTGTTTTTCACTGTTGATTCAGATGATTACCTTACTGACGATGCATTGGAGAAGATTGCGCTTTGGGAAGAAGCATTGCCCAAAGACAAGCCTTTTTGTGGGTTGGCCGCAAATTCAGGCACCGGTATTAACGAAACCGTCAACCCTCTGTTCAACGAAGAATTTCTTGATGTTTCTCCGCTTGCACGTTATGAACAGCTTTGCGGCGAACGCGCTATGGTTTTTTATACCGATATTCACAAGAAATATAAATATCCCCATTTTGAAGGCGAGAAATTCATGACCGAGGCCATTGTGTGGAACAGAATGGCTAACGACGGATATGTAATGCGTTTTTTCAATGACGTGATTTGGATTTATGAATATCAGGATGAAGGGCTTACGAAAGCGGGTAATTCCATACACGTTAATAACCCAAAGGGCTACGGATTGTGTCTTCGCGAAAAAGCAGTGTTTACAAACGCTTCCTTTGTTTCAAAACTAAAAATGTATTATACATTTACATGTGATTTGTCAAGCTCGTACCGCAATTCGTTCATTGCTGAATGTATCGGAGCGCCGCGATATTTGATCGCAGCAATGCGAACTTTTCACAATATTTCTGTTTTTCTGAAAAAGAAATAAAATCTTATTTCAAAGGTGTTATATGAATCCAATAAAATCCATTCAAGCGCGAATAATCCGCCCTTGGAAACAGAAACATTACGAAAAAACCAAATTCGGCAAAAATATTGCGCAATACCGCAACGTCTATAAAGGAAAGCGTTGCTTTATCGTGGCAAACGGTCCCAGTTTGACCGCAGAAGATTTAAACTTACTGCATGAAAAAGGCGAAATCACTTTCGGCATGAATCGCATTTACAAAATGTTCGACAAAACCGATTGGCAACCGACCTTTTATGTGTGTGAGGACGAGCTTATTGCCAAGGAACAACAGACCGAAATCAACGCAATTCAATCAAAAGAAAAGTTCATACCGATCGAATTACAATGGTGGCACGATATCAATATTGAGAACGCTTTGTATTTTCACCTTAATTATGTAGATGCAGAACGTACACCGTTAAGTTTTTCACCCGATATAGCTCACCAAATTGATTGTCGCGGCACTGTTACTTTTACTTGTATGCAAATTGCGGCATATATGGGTTTTTCGGAGATTTATCTGCTTGGCGTTGACCACAATTATCAAAAAACGATTGATATAAACGGCAACCTGATCATTGACCCTAACACCAAGGATTATTTCTGTGAAGGATATGACTCTGATATAAAAGACATTGTAATCCATGACATGGGCAATAATACACGCGCATATATGGATGCAAAAAAATATTGCGACGCTATCGAATCTACTAAGATTTACAACGCTACACGCGGCGGAAAGCTTGAGGTTTTCCAACGAGTGAGTTTTGAGGATTTATTTTAATGAAAATTAAAAGCCAACTTAAAAGCGGTATTATTCTTTCATATGTCAATTTAATTATTGGAAATATCATTCCTTTATTTTATACACCGGTAATGCTTCGCATACTTGGTCAAAGCGAATACGGTTTGTACTCTTTGGCCACTTCTGTTACAAGCTACCTATCTTTAATGAGTCTGGGTATCGGTTCAGCAGTTGTACGCTACCTTGTAAAATTCCGTGCAAAAGGCGATGCTGACGGCGAAGGAAAAATGTTAGGATTATTCTCCTGTATTTTCTATGTCATTTCTTTCTTAACACTCATTGTCGGCTGTATAATAACCTTAAATATCGATGCGATTTACGGAAACTCTCTTTCAGCGCCCGAGTTAAGTAAAATCAAAGTATTAACCATATTGTTAACGGTCAACTCAGCTGTAACCTTCGCTTGCTCTGTATATAGTTCTGTTGTAATTGCGCACGAAAAATTCATTTTTCAGCAGATCCTTAATATATTGACTACTATTTTTCCGCCGGTTTTAAATATCGTTTTGTTGCTGGTAGGTTTTGATTCGCTCGGGCTTGTTATTTCCGCTCTTATAATTAGTGTAGTTAGCAATACTATTAAGATCATTTATTGCAGCAAAAAGATCAACATTAAGCCGATATATCACGATATGCCCTTCTACCTTATGAAGGAGCTTTTATCCTTTTCGTTCTTCATTTTTTTGTCCAGCATTGTAAACACCCTACATGCGGCTACCGACAAGGTTATTATCGGTTCATATCTTGGCACCATTGCGGTTGCTATTTATAATGTCGGTCTTACTTTCCGAAATATTGTACAATCTCTTTCGTCCACAATCAGCAGTCTATTAGTGCCCAAAGTAACTGCAATGGTCGACAAAGAAGCAACTCCCGATGAATTAACGCAATTGATGATCAAAGTAGGGCGCTTGCAGTTTTTGTTAGTAGGCTTGGCAGTTGGCGGCTTTTGCGCGTTCGGACGTGAATTCATGGTATTATACGCAGGTCCTGAATATAACGAATCCTATTACATAGCAGTGCTCTTAATGATCCCTATGGCCGTTCCGCTTATACAAAACATAGGCGTCAGTATAATCAACGCTATGAACAAGCACAAATTTCGCGCATTAGTCACTTTGTTTACTGCCATATTGAATGTATTTGCGACAATTTGGCTTATACAACATTGGGGCATTATTGGTGCTGCTGTTACAACCTGCTGTTGTAACTTTATCGGTTCAATTTTTCTTATGAACTGGTATTACCACAAAAAGATTCACCTAAATATTCCTTTGTTTTGGAAGAATATTCTTAAGCTGGCCATTATACCTATTTCGCTATCTCTGATAACTATTTTTATCGGTAATCATGTTGATTTCACAAACCCATTCTTCTTTATCCTTGGTGTTTTAATGTATATTATCCTTTATGCTTTATTGATGTGGCCTAACTTGAATGAATATGAGAAAAACACCCTATTAAGCTTTATTAAATATAAAAAACGGGGTTCTAACAATGAAGAAAAGAAAGATAGGATTACTTAATCTTCAATATGTTGATAATTACGGTGCTAATTTAATATCTTTTGCTATGGAGCAAACGGTTAAGGAACTGTCTGATTCTTCTGATATAACCACGATAAACTATTGTCCGAATGATGATATTGTATATCGGGAGTCAATAGATTTTAAAAATTATTGCCTTCAATTCGGTTTTAAAAATGCTCTTGTATTTCATACAAGAAGATTATATAAGTCGGTTATAAACACTTTTAGAAAAAGCAAGCTGTTTTATATTTTAAAGAAGATTCTTAAACGAAATGTTAACACCGTCTTTAATAGTTCGACTGATAATAATATGGATTTAAGACTTATGAATTTCGAAATTTTCAGAGAAAAAAGTCTTAATCTGTCTGTCCCTTGTGAAAAGGAACAAATTTTTCAACAAGGCTATGATACTATAATTGTCGGTAGCGATGTTGTGTGGAAACCGCAACGCCTACTGTCGCAATATGTTAACGGAGCATTTTTCTTGGACTCCGAATTGAGTTTCAACAGGGTTGCATATGCCGCCAGCCTTGGAATTTCAGACAAAAAACAAATGAAAAGGCTTGCTAAATACTATAAAAAAAGTATTTTAAAATTCAATTGGATATCGATACGCGAAACTTCGGGAACCGAATATATACAGAAGATTGTTCCCAACAAAAAGATTTACAACTGCATAGATCCTGTATTTTTAAGGCCCGCTACCGAATACGAAGCGCTTATTACCCGGAACGCAAAGACAAAACCGTATATATACGCATATATATTGGGCAAAAATCCAGATGCTATTAGATATGTAAATAAATTGGCTGAAAAAAAAGGTTTGGACGTTTTGTATCACTCGAACAGCAAACCCGAAATCGGAATCAACACCGAAACAGACGGCCCATACGAATTTCTTGAAAGGATTAAAAACGCTGAGTATATTATTACAGATTCCTTCCACGGAACTGCTTTTTCCATCATATTCCGAAAACAGTTTTTGACCTTTACAAGAGGCGTTTTGAGCATTCGATTAGAAGATTTTTTGACACACATTGGCCTAAAAAGCCGTCTTATTGCTTCGATTGATGAGAACACAAATATTGATGCCGCTATCGCATATGATGAAGTTTGGTCTTATTTAGACAATTGGATATCTAAATCAAAAGAATTCCTTAAAAACGCACTTAACAACGAGGAAAGCAAATGAAAACAATCGCAATAATGCCGATAAAACTAAACAACGAACGTTTGCCCGGCAAGAACACAATGTTATTGAACGGAAAGCCTTTGTTGCAGCACCAGCTCATTGCAGTTTGTGAAACAAAACTGATCGACGATGTTTTTGTTTATTGCAGCAACGAAGCTATTTGTAAATATCTTCCATTTGGCGCTTCTTTTTTAAAGCGTCCCGAAGAACTTGACCTCCCAACCTCAAACTTCACACAAATTTTCGGGACTTTCGCCAAAAGCGTACCTGCTGACATTTACGTTTATGTTCATGCGACCGCGCCTTTTATTAGCGTTGAAACCATCGCGGAATGTATCAACGCTGTTAAAAGCGGCGAATATGATTCCGCTTTCTGTGCAACGAAAATTCAAGATTTTCTTTGGAAAGACGGCGAACCGCTCAATTTTGATGCACAAAATATTCCGCGCAGTCAGGATATTGAACCCATTTACCGTGAAACGTCGGGAGTTTACGTTTTCACAAAAGAGGTTTTTGAAAAATATCGCAGACGTATTGGAAAGAAACCGTTCATCAAAGAAGTTTCTTTTAAGGAAGCGGTCGATATCAACAACCCCGAAGATTTCCGTTTGGCGGAAGCAATGGCAAATATTGATCTGTAAGGAGTTTAACGATGAATTCTGTTAAAGTATTGGACGTAACACTTCGCGACGGCGGGTGTGTTATTGATTTTAATTTCGGTCAGTCATACATGGAACAAATTTTATCCGGCCTTGAAAAGTCAAACGTTGATATCATTGAACTCGGATATATTGATTCGAAAAAAGGAACGGTTTCGGGACGAACGCAATTTCTCAATGAAAAGGTTATCCCCGAACACTTTTTGAAATCAAAAAAAGCGGGTACGACTTACGTTGCGATGTTTGATTTCGGAAAGTTTGATCCTTCGTTGCTTGAACCTTATGACGGCAACGGCATTGACGGTCTCAGAATCGCATTCCATAAAAAAGATCGTCTTAACATGGTTGCAACCGCAAAAACGGTTTTAGAAAAGGGTTATAAACTTTTCATTCAACCCATGACAATCATGCGCTATTCCGATTCGGAATTGCTTGAATTGATCGATATCGTAAATAAAGAGTTGTCAGATGCAACTGCATTTTATGTTGTTGACAGTTTCGGCGAGATGCGCATGAATGATATGAACAGGGTTGTCCATCTTGTCGATCACAATCTCAACCCTGATATTCAGATGGGCTTCCATTCTCACAACAACCTTCAACTTTCTTATTCCAACGCAGTAACACTTTTGCAGTTCTTTACCTCGCGCGACCTTATTATTGATGCTTCGGTTCTCGGAATGGGAAAGGGCGCAGGAAATCTCAATACCGAACTTTTCCTTGAACATCTGAATCTTTACTACGGCAAGAAATACGACATCTCCCCTCTTCTTGAAGTTATCGATAAAGTTGTCAACACGATCCGAGCCGAGTTCTATTGGGGATATTCGATCGAATATTATCTTTCTTCTGTAAATCACTGTACTCCCAGTTATGCAGGTCACTTTTACAAAAAACACATGTTACCTGTCGATCAGGTCGCAAAACTTTTGAGCATGATTGCCGAAGAAAAGAAGATTTCTTTCGACAAAGAATACGCCGAACAACTTTATTTATCTTATAATGCAAGACGCCATGCAAATGACGACCCTGTTATTGCTGCTCTCACCGAACATATCAAGGACAAGCGAGTGCTGCTCATTGCTCCCGGAAAGCGTCTTGAAGACGGAAGTGAAGCTATTAAAGAACTCCTTAACAATGACGACGTCGTTAGCATTTCTCTCAATGCATTTGATAAATTTGAAACCGACTTTGTTTTAACAACTCGCGTTGACGCTTTTCAAAATGCAGTCGCAAATCACAAAAAGATCATCGCAACGAGCGGTGTCACCACCGAAAACGGCAACGATATCCATGTAATTGATTATGAGAAATGGATAACGCTTGAAAAAGGCGTAAATGACTCTTCAGGCATTGTTGCCTTGAAATTGATGACAGCTTGCGGCGCAAAGGAAATTATTCTTGCTGGATTTGACGGTTTCTCGGTCGACATGAATCAAAACTACTATGATAAAACGATGCGACGCCCCGTTACCGAAGAACAAGCAAAAGAACGCAACGAATATTTCCGCGAATACGTTCGCAGACTTCGCGCTAATATTCCTGTTACCTATTTAACAAAATCCTTATATGAGGAATAAAAATGACGGATATAAAACTTTTTGTAATGGACGTTGACGGTACATTGACCGACGGTAAGATTTTCATCGGTGCAAACGGCGAAATCATGAAGGCGTTCAATGTAAAAGACGGCTACGGAATTGCACAGATCTTACCGAAATATGGCATCTCGCCTGTAATTATCACAGGCAGAAATTCCGAGATCGTTGCAAAACGCGCCGAAGAGCTTGGCATCAAAATGATTTATCAAGGCATCAGCAACAAACTTGAACAACTCAAAAAAATTGCCGATGAGTTGGGTATCGGTTCGGAAAACATCGCTTATATCGGTGACGACCTCAACGATATTGAATGTATCGAATATTGCGGTTTTACCGCTTGTCCTGCCGATGCGATTCCTGACGTTCTGCGCGAAGTTGACTTTATTTGCGCCGCCAACGGCGGCGACGGCGCGGTGCGCGAATTTATTGATCATCTGACTGAAATGTTTTAATTATGCTGCTTTGGATTTACAAATTACCATTATGGGTTGTCATTTTTTCAATTGATATTGCAATAATCTTATGGACACTTGCCGCTTCCCGTTTTGAGAATAATGAGCACCGCAAAAATCTGATATCAGCATGGAAGATATTCAACATAGTTCTTGCTATCGCATCGATCGTTATTGTTTTTTATGTAACCATTATAAACAGAACCGACCCTGTCAGAGAACTGCATCTTGAACCTTTCAGATTGTTCAAAATGGCAAAAGATATCCCGGAAATATCTCGCTCGATAATAATGAACGTCGCTTTGTTCCTGCCTTTTGGACTGTCATTTTCCGCATCGTTACCCCGAAAAATGCCAATTATATCTAAGATACTGATTACATTTTTCCTTTCAGTGGTTTTAAGTATTTCGGTCGAGTTTTTGCAATTTCAATTTGCGCTCGGTGAAACCGAATTTGACGATGTTCTTTGTAATTCTTTCGGTGCGTTTTTAGGAACTTTACCTTTTATAATTAAACGGATATACTCAAAACCAATTTAAAATAAAAAAAGTCACTGCTTGCAGTGACTTTTTGTTTGTTTGGATTTGTTCTTATTTACTCCAAAGGTTTTCGGGATACTCGCCGCTTTCTATTTTTGCATTAAGAAAATCAGTAAACGCGGGTTTATCCGTACGATATGTAACTCCCATCCATTTTTCTGGAGTTTCAATAACCTTGCAGTTAAAATCGCCGGCGGTGACGCCTTCGTGAATCACGTTGGGAATATAATATTCATCAGTAATCAAATCCCTGTTGGGATCACGAAGAAAGTTAGCAAAGTCTGCTTCGACATACGAGAAAATATCAGGAGTGAAGCCCCAAAAGTTCATCGAAACAGATGAATCTTCATCAATTTCTTTCCATTCACCATTGGTTTCATATTTAACAACGCCGTCAACACGCATAATCTTCTTTATCTCATCGATCTTTCGGATGTATCCGTTTTCGGTGACACACACACCGCGCGCAACGTGTCCATTCTCGGATAAGGTATTGGAGAGTGTGTACCCGGGCATTACAAACGTGCGGGAATCGACTTCGGAAAGTGCTTTGTACATATTTTCAAAGGTTACTCTTCCGTAAAAATCGTCTGCGTTGAAAATGATGAATTTATCATCAACTATATTACGGCAAGCGCGCAGAGCATGTGCGGTACCCCAAGGTTTAACTCTATCGGCAGGGCACGAAAAGCCGTCGGGCAGATCGTTGCTGTTCTGAAAAGCATATTCGATTTTTACATTGTTTTTAATTCTTATTCCAATTGTTTCTTCAAAAGATTCGAGATTCTCTTCTTTGATAATAAACACTATTCTATCGAAGCCTGCGCGAATACAATCATAAACAGAATAGTCGATGATAAATTCGCCATGACTACCGACGGGATCAAGTTGTTTCAAGCCACCGTAACGGCTACCAAGTCCTGCCGCGAGGATAATAGCAGTCATAATATCTCCTTTAACGGCTAATTAACCGATCATTTCTTTTGTTATTGTGAGTTTCTTAATGCTTTCGTCAGAGGGTATTTCGTACATGTATTTTGTCATAATGCCTTCGGTAATCGCGCGAAGACCGCGAGCACCGCTATTCAACTCATATGCCTTTTCGGCAATGGCGATAATGGCATCGTCATCAAAAACCAATTCAACCCCATCGTAGGAAAAAAGTTTTTGATATTGCTTAACAAGAGCATTTTTTGGTTCACGGAGAATTCTTGCAAGAGCGTCTTTATCGAGCGGTTCAAGCGTTGCAATAACAGGAATTCTTCCCACAAGTTCAGGAATCAGTCCATATTTGACAATGTCCTGCTGTGTTACCTTTTTGAGGTCTGCACCTTTCTTTCTCTCTTCCGAAGAAATCGACGGCGCATTATACCCGACAATCTGACGTCCAAGACGTGTGCCGACGATATCGCGAAGTCCGTCAAATGCACCTCCGCAAATAAAAAGTATATTTGAGGTATCAATTTGAATGAATTCTTGATTTGGGTGCTTCCTTCCGCCTTGCGGAGGAACGTTTGAAACCGTTCCCTCGATAATTTTGAGCAATGCTTGTTGCACGCCTTCACCCGATACGTCACGAGTTATAGAGCGGTTCTCACTTTTGCGTGAGATTTTATCGATCTCATCAATATAGATAATTCCGCGCTCGGCTTTCTTAACATCAAAGTCAGCCGCTTGGATAAGCCTGAGAAGTATGTTTTCGACATCTTCGCCGACATATCCTGCCTCGGTGAGGGTTGTTGCATCTGCGATAGCAAACGGAACATCAAGCATTCTCGCAAGCGTTTGAGCGAGCAATGTTTTTCCGACACCGGTCGGACCGAGAAGCAAAACGTTGCATTTGCTCAATTCAACGTCATTTTCTTCGGCATCATTAACCTGTGATTTTGTTTTGCTTTTTTTATCGGCTTTTTCCGAAATTGCATTGATACGTTTATAATGGTTGTAAATGGCAACCGAAAGCGTTATCTTTGCATCGTCCTGACCGATAACGAATTTATCAAGTTCCGCCTTTATCTCTGCCGGTTTCGGAAGTTTCAAAGGCTCAACTTCGGGTTCTGCGAGTTCGACCGTCGTTGAAAGCGAAGCGTTGTATTCTTCGGAAATCTCACAGCAAAGAGTCAAGCACTCGTCACAAAAATCAATATGATTTCCTTCAATCGACAAATTGGTAACATGAGTTGTCGGTCGACCGCAAAAACCGCAAATGTTTCTTTTATCAGACATATAAATAACTATTCTCTTTTCCCAAGAACTTTATCAACAAGACCGTATTCTTTTGCCGTAATCGCATCCATGTAGTTGTTTCTGTCTGTATCTTTTTCGATTTCGGCGACAGTCTTGCCGGTAGCATCGGCAAGAAGTTCATTCAACATTTTGCGAATACGTTCCATTTCAGCAGCCTCGATTTCGAGGTTGGTAGTTTGGTCCTGAAAATGCCCGTTAATGAGCGGTTGGTGTATCATTATCTTCGAATGAGGCAGAGCAATGCGTCTTCCCTTCTCGCCGCAGGCAAGAAGTACCGCAGCCATGCTCGCACACATGCCGATGCAAATTGTACTGACAGGACACTTGATATAATTCATGGTATCATATATTGCCATACCCGCACTGATAGAACCGCCGGGAGAATTGATATAAAGCGATATTTCCTTTTCGGGATCCTGACTTTCAAGATAAATCAACTGCGCAACAACAAGCGAAGCAACTGTATCGTTGATAGGTTCCCCGATAAATACAATCCTGTCATTGAGCAGACGCGAGAAAATGTCATAAGAACGCTCTCCGCGCGACGTCTGTTCGACAACCATCGGTACCAAAGACATAAATTATCAGCCTTTCAATTATTTTGTGGTGATAACAGCGTTTTCCTTGATAAAGTCAACCGCTTTGCGGAGAATAATATCTTCAGAAATGCTGGATTCGGGAATACTGGATTTAACGGTATCAATATCTACATTATAGCCGTTTGCAATCTTCTTATATTCCGCCTCAAGATCTTTTTTAAGCGCTTTGAGTTTTTCAAGTTTGGCAACTTTGGAAAGCGCAAGTCTTGTTTTAACCTGCTTTTCCGCATCGGTTTTAAAGTTCTCGCGAAGTTGTTCCATAGTCATGCCGGTGTACTTGAAGTACATGTCGATCGAAGCGCCCTGAGATTGGAGACGGTATTCGTAGTCACGGATATATCCGTCGATTTCTTGTTCGATCATGCATGCGGGAATTTCGGTTTCGGTGTTCGCAAGAAGCGCATCAAGAAGTGCATTTTCGAGTTTTGTTTCGGCATTCTTTTCGCGGCTTTCGGTAATCTTTGCTTTGACATCAGCCTTATATTCATCAACGGTATCAAACTCAGAAACGTCCTTGACAAATTCATCATCAAGTTCGGGAAGTTCCTTAACTTTAAGTTCATGAAGTTTGATCTTAAAGACAACTTCTTTTCCTGCAAGATTTTCAGCGCCGTAATCTTCGGGGAAGGTTACGTTGATATCAAATTCATCGCCGATGTTTTTACCAACGATCTGTTCTTCAAAACCGGGAATGAAACTGCCGCTGCCGAGACCGAGCGGGAATTTTTCGCCTTTGCCGCCTTCAAATGCAACTCCGTCAAGGAAGCCTTCAAAGTCGATAACAGCTTCATCGCCTTCCTGAGCAGGACGGCCTTCGACGGTAAGCATACGGGAATTGCGTTCACGTACAGCATCAATATCCTTCATGATATCTTCTTCGGTAACTTCAACCGATTCTTTTTCAACCGCGAGACCAGTGTAAGACGAAATTTCAACTTCGGGTTTGGTATATACAGCCGCTTTAAGAGTAACGCCCTTGTCATCGATAGAAACAATTTCAAGTTCGGGACGGCTTACTGCATCAAGTTTGGTGGAGGCGAGAGCATTTTCATATGCTTCGGGAAGAAGGTTGTCGATCGCTTCATCAAAAAATATAGTTGTGCCATAGAGTTTTTCAATTACGTGCTTGGGTGCTTTACCCTTGCGGAAACCGGGAACATTCATTTTCGAAACGTTCTTACGGTAAACCTTGTTTACCTCAGCGTCAAATGTTTCCTTGTCGATAACAAATTTAAATTCGTATTTGTTTTTTTCGATTTCCTTTGCTTTAAGAGATGCCATTGCATATCCTCCGAATAATCATAATAAACTATTATACATTTTAAAGAAATTTTCAAAAAAGTCAACCTTTTTTGCAGAATAATCTTCGTTTTGGACTCTTTTGTAACGAATTTGGAAATATAGCGTGTTGGCTGTTGATTTTTAGTGCAAGTTTGTATATAATACTACCTGAAAGGAGGCGAATTTTATGGCTGAACCTAATGAAAACAGAACAAAAAGCGTTTTTGAAAGTTCGGTGGACGGTTTTTCCCATTCTGACGTTCGCGGCGATGCCGACGCAGACAAGCGAGCACTTATTCCCGGTCTTATCATACGTTGTGTATTGATCGCTGTATGTATTGCTCTGTTCGGTTATGCTATCTTCATGATGGTATCGAGTGCTGTCGAAACCGACGAAACTAACGAACTTTATGATAGCGTGCGTGTTGAAACGCTTGAATCGGCCGTCAAACCGTCAACTCCTTTGTTGGAACCGACCTCCCTTTTCACTTTGCAAGAGACGCTTGATGCAAACGGAGAATACAAGGACTATGTAGGTGATGTCAACTCGGTGGAAGACCAGGCAAGAAGAAGTGCATACTACAAGAATTATATGAACTTCCTCTCAAAATATCCCGATGCATACGCTTGGATCTACGTTGATTACACCAAAATCGACTATCCGGTCATGAAAGGACCTTATACCGATTATTATCTCTACAAAACCTTTACCGGTGCCGACTCTTCTGCCGGAAGTATCGTTGCCGAAACGAACATGTCAAACGATTTTGATGCAAACGTCAACAACGTCTTTTACGGCCATTGCATGAAAAACGGTTCTATGTTCCGAACACTCAAAACATTTATGGAAAGTGCAAACAGAAACACTCTTGCAAAATCCATGAATATTGAGATCTATACCAATGACGGTCTTTATATCTATAAAGTTTTCAGCGGCTACCGAAACGACGGAAACTATTATTCTCAAACCGTGTTCCCGAGCACCGAGAAATATATGGAATTCCTCAATAAAGCCGCATCGTTGAACACGTTGAGCGTTTCGCAAAAATATGACGAAAATTCCCGTATTTGCACTCTTATCACATGCGCAAACGTCACTTCTAACGAAGAAGAAAGATATGTATTACATGGCATTTTAACTTCGTTCATTCCCGCTTCGCAACTTTAAAAACCAAACAGGCTGTTGCCAAAAGCAACAGCCTGTTTTTTAATCTCTGTAATAAGTGTAATATGCCATAACGGTACGTTCTTTGTTTTGCACCTTATCAAAACCGGTGAGCGTTGCACCGTCAAGCGACATGAATTCCCATGCGTGCAATTCGTCCGCTTGGCAAACGAACAAGGTTTCTCCGCCGCAAACAACCGAAAAATCGCCCTCGTAAAGGCTCAAAACTCCGCCTTTGCCGATAACGTAATCGCCCTTTTCGGGGTCGCGTTCAAGAACATATTTCAAACACATTCCGTCGAGTTTTTTACACATATAAAGCCTGAATTCGCGGCTGTTTGTGTCCTTCGGCGGTTTCTTTTTTCTTCCGAACATAATCTTCACGCCCGTTAATCTTTTATATCTTTTTCTGTTTCTGCCACGATATAATCAGGTCTGTGTTTGGTTTCCATGTAAGTTTTCGAAAGATACTGCCCCAATATACCAAGACAAAGCAACTGTAATCCGCCGACAAACATTATAATACATGCAAGCGATGCCCACCCCGAAACAGACGAAGATGCATCAATGATCTTTCTAATAATGATCGCAAGCGTACCTGCAATCGAGGCTATAAACATCAAAATACCGAAGAAAGAACTGACAGCAAGCGGAGTTGTAGAAAACGCAACTATACAGTCGAGTGAATATCTGAACAAACCCCAAAAAGACCATTTGGTTTTACCTGCAACACGTTTGACGTTGGCAAAAGCAATCCATTCGGTCTTGAAACCAACCCATTCAAAGATACCCTTTGTAAAACGGTTGTACTCACTCAACGATATCACCGAATCAACCATACGACGAGTCATCAAACGGTAATCACGTGCACCGGGAACAAGTTTAACTTTTGATATTCTGTTGATTATGCCGTAAAAACACCTTGCAAAAAAACTTCTTATCAAAGGTTCGCCTTTTCGGTTTCCGCGACGTGTGGCCACCGAATCGACCTTTTTTTCAAGAAGCAGTGACATCATTTGAGGTAGCATAGAAGGCGGATCCTGCAGGTCTGCATCCATAACAGCTACATAATCGCCTTTGGTGGCGCGAAGTCCGGCAAGCATCGCCGCCTCTTTTCCGAAATTTCTTGAAAACGATATATATCGTGATTTTTTATCGCTCTCCGCACGGGCGCGAACCACCGCTAATGTTTCGTCAGATGAACCGTCGTCAACATATATTGTCTCGAAGGCATAATCGGACATTGCCTCGATGACTTTATCAAGTTCTTCAAAGAAGTAAGGAAGCGCCGCCGCTTCGTTATAGCACGGCACAACAACGCTTATGAGTTTTTTCTCCATATCGTTAACCTCCTTTTTGAATCTTATAAGAAATAATAACATACCCCAAAAAGAATGTCAATATTACGCCCGATACAAAAAGCCGAAAAGGTCATTTCCCTCTCGGCTTCTTTGCTTATTCGGTTATATTATCCGATTCTTCATCTTTATTGTCAGATTCATCCTCACCTGACGGACTTTCGGTTTTAGCGGATTCGTATTCTTGAAGCAAACGTTTCTTTCGCGCATAAAGCCAAAAATACAGAGGAAGCCCCAAAATACCGAATGCCATTATCAAAATATACAGTACCTGAAATATCTTATCAATCATTCTTCTGTTCCCTCATCCTTTTTCGGATCGGTTACTATAAAATCTTCCGTAATATTCACGTTGATCGAAATTTCCTTCAACAACTCAAACTGCGAAGCGCCGTCTTCACCCGAATTTATATAGGTGAAATTTCCCGACTGCATCATCGGATAAAAGACATTGGTGATTTCGCCGTCATCGGAGATATTCACTTTTAACATTCCGCAAGTCAGGCTTTTACTGGAAAACGTGAAATTGCCAAGACTGTAAACAATAAGTTTGCCTTTATAGTATTCAAGGCCCTGCATACAATGCGAATGCATCCCGATTACAACATCGGCACCGGAATCGACAAACGCCTTGCCCATGCTCTTCTGACCGCCCGTGAGGTTAGTCGTATTCTCCACTCCCCAATGAACGTAGGCTATGACAAAATCGGCTTCCCGTTTCGCCTCTTCAATTACTTCGCACATCGAGTCGGTATCAAAAATCTGAAAAACTCCGCTTTGGTCATCTTTTGCGCCACGTGTACTCCAAGGGTCGATAGCACTGCCTGCGCAGATAGCGATCTTAAATCCGTTTATTATGTAATAATACGGAGCCTTTGCATCTTCAAGATTTTCGCCTGCGCCGACATGAGGAATGCCCGCACCGTCAAGCGTGGTTAACGTATCTGCGAGAGAATCGGGACCGTAGTCAAATGCATGGTTGTTCGCGAGCCCGACAATATCAACACCCATTTCGTGATAAATTTCAACGTTTTTGGGATTTGAACGGAAAGTGAATTTCTTATCAGGTATCGGATAGCCGCGCTCGGTAAACGTGAATTCGTTGTTCGCCATAGTGATATCGGCAGTGCGAAGAATTTCGAGGACCTCGTCCGAAACGAGACCTTCAACACCCTTTTCACGGGAAATGTAATGGTTTAAAACACTATATCCATCAGCAAAGCTAACATCGCCGACAAATACCATTTCGGTAGATCGGTCTTCGTTGTTTTCCAAAACGCTTGTACGGTAAAGTTGATTTTCCATCAAAGCAAGAAAAGCTTTCTCGCTGTAACCGAGATAGGTTCTCATGTTTTCGGAAGTGAGTTCACCCGCCAAAAGCGCATCTGCAAATCCTTCGACCGCTTCGCTTCCGAGAGTTTGATTTATTTGTTCGATATATTCCTCGTTGACTTTTTCCGAAAAAGCGGTTTTTATCTTTTCGGTGTTGTTCAGAATCGTTTGAACAGCCATCGTATAGGAATCAATATTTTCGGGTTTGCTGTTTTCTTCAGGCTCGGAAACGTTTGAAGGCGGCGAAGCCGGAGAGCTCGTACCGCTGTTTTCGTCACCATTGAATAATGATGGCAACGCTATTGCGCACAAAAGAAACACAAGTGAAATTGCAACAATAATAATTATCGTTTTCGTTTTCATCTTCATATCTTAGTCCCTTTTAATTCTGACATCCATTTGCGGAACGGGTATATCAATATTTGCATCTTTAAAAGCATTTCTTACACCTTCAACAAGCGCAAAACGCACATCCCAATAATCATTTGTTTTGCACCAGACGCGAAGGCTGTATTGGATACCTTTGTCTCCGCAGTCAAGAATAACCGCCGTTGTTTCGGGTTTGTCAAGAATCTTATCACACGTCTCTGCCACGCCGAGCAAGGTTGCTTTGACGTTGTCGGTATTATTGTTATAATCCGCAAATATTTCAATATCTACACGTCGGGTCTTTTCGGTAGAATAGTTTGTGACCACCGAATTTGTAAGACCCCCGTTCGGAACCGTTATGACTTTATTATCAGGAGTTAGCAAAACGGTATAAAAGACAGTTATTTCTCGAACCGTACCGGAAGCATCAATAGTTTCGATATAATCACCCAAACGGAAGGGTCTGAAAAGCAATATCATAAGACCGCCAACGAGATTTGAAAGCGCGCCCTGAACCGCAAGACCTATTGCAACACCGGCAGATGCGACAAGTGCAACCACGGAACTCATCGGAACACCGAGAATTGCAATTACAGAAACGATTATCACGACTTTTAATGCTATCGAAATAAAACTTCCGATGAAACTTGCAGCAGACGGATCAATATTCTTCGGTGCTTTGCCGCTCTTGATTCGCTTCACGATGATATTTACTATTTTAAAACCAACAACAAAAACTATGATCGCGGAAAGAAGTCGTATTCCAACCGTCATACCAAGCGTTTTAGCCTGTTCAATCAACCAATCCATTTTCGCACCTCGAATCAAATGTAATCAATTATTTGTTTATTTTAGCTCTTTTATACTTTATTGTCAACAAAAAAAGGTTTTTTCTGCAAATCAATGTCAAACCGAAACGAACAATAAGGCAAAATGACGATAAGATATATTGACTTTTTTTCTTAATTTGTTATACTAATAATATTAAATATAAGAGGCTTATAATGAGTATATGTAAAGTAATTTGCTTTGCCAACCAAAAGGGCGGAGTCGGCAAAACCACAAGTGCTTTGAATATTGCCGCTTGCATTGCAAGAAGCGGAAAAAAAGTGCTTATGATCGACTGCGATCCCCAAGGCAACGCAACAAGCGGTATAGGTATAAAAAAGAGAACGGTCAAATCAAGCGTATATGATATTCTTATCGATCGCGCCTCATGGAATGACACGGTTCTCAAAACAGCAACCCGCAATCTTTTCATCATTCCGTCCAGCATCAATCTTGCCGGTGCGGAACTTGAACTTGTCGACGAAGAAGACAGAGAGTTCAAACTGAAAAAGGCGCTTTCGGGCGCAGAACATGAATTTGATTACATAATCATCGACTGTCCTCCCGCGCTCGGATTGCTCACTATCAATTCGCTCGTTGCCGCTAAATATGTCGTAACGCCTGTTCTTTGTGAATATTTCTCGCTCGAAGGACTTTCACAATTATCGGCGACGATCAAGCAGATACAAAAACTTTTCAATCCCGAACTTGAGCTTTTGGGTGTTTTGATCAACATGTATGACGGTAGGTTGAACCTCACCGTTGCCGTGCTTCATGAAATCAAGAAATATTTTGCAGACAAGTTATTCAGGACACCTATTCCGCGAAGTGTTAAAATCAGCGAAGCGCCGAGTCACGGTCTTGCGATCACCGATTACGACCGCAACGGCAAAGGTGCCGCCGCATATTCGGCGGTTGCGCTTGAACTGATGCAGAGATGCGAACGATAAGGAGATAACAAATGGCAAAAAAAGGACTTGGCAGAGGACTTGACGCACTCCTTGCCGACAACGCTATTGAAGAAAAAAGCCAAAACGGTATTACTTTACTTAAAGTTTCTGATATTGAACCAAACAGAGAACAAGCCAGAAAGCAGTTCGAAGAAAGCGCACTTTTAGAACTCGCCGATTCAATCGGACGTCATGGAATCCTTCAACCCATTGCAGTCAGACAGAAAGCGAACGGTTTTTATGAAATCATCGCCGGTGAAAGAAGATGGCGCGCATCGAAAATTGCGGGTTTGAACGAAATCCCTGCCCTGATCAAAGAGGTTGACGACCAAACGGCCGGCGAGCTTTCGCTCATCGAAAACCTCCAACGAGAGAACCTCAACGCCGCTGAAGAAGCGAGAGGTTATCGTGATTTGATGGAACGTTTCGGATTAACTCAGGAAGAAGCCGCGGAAAGGGTCGGAAAATCACGAACTGCGGTAGCAAACATTCTGAGAATTCTCAAATTGCCGGAATCGGTCCTTTTGCTCGTTGAAGAAGGAAGCCTTTCTTACGGTCATGCGAGAACGCTTATTCCGCTAACTCAGATTTGCGATGACGACTCGCTTTTGAAACATGCCGAAGCGGTTATCGCAAACGGTCTTTCGGTAAGACAAACCGAGCAATATGTCAAGAACCTTCTCAACGGAGGCACAAAAAGCAATGCGAATGAGCAATCAATTGTCAGCAAAACATATTACAAAAAACTCGAAAGCGACATGAGCGAAATCCTCGGACGCAAAGCTATGATCCGCCGCACACCCGACGGTAAAGGCAAATTGACCATTTCATTTTCGGGTTCGGACGATCTTGAAGACCTTATCAAACAAATCTGCGGTACTAATTTTTTTGAAGAACAATAAATGAACGGAGCATAATACAAATGATCGACATCAAATTCCTTCGCGAGAACCCCGACGTTGTTCGCGAAAATATTAAAAAGAAATTCCAAGATGATAAGCTTCCTCTTGTTGACGAAGTTATCGCGCTTGATAAGCGCAACCGCGAAATCAAGGTTGAGGTCGAAGCGCTTCGTGCGCAACGAAACAAAGCTTCGAAGCAGATAGGAGCGCTTATGGCGCAAGGAAAACGCGAGGAAGCAGAAGAAGTCAAACGCGTCATTGCCGCTGAAGGCAGCAAAATTGATGCGCTTTCGGCAGAAGAAAAAGAAGTCGGCGAACAAATCACGCAAATAATGATGCGTATTCCAAACATCATCGATCCCTCCGTGCCGATCGGCAGAAGTGATGAAGAAAACGTTGAAGTTCAACGCTACGGCGAACCGCTTGTTCCCGATTTTGATATTCCTTACCATGCAGAGATCCTTGAAAAACTCAACGGTCTTGATCTCGACAGCGCGAGAAAGGTTGCGGGCAACGGTTTTTATTACCTCACGGGTGATATCGCACAACTTCATTCCGCAGTCATTTCCTACGCACGCGATTTTATGATCAAGCGCGGTTTTGAATATTGCATTCCCCCGTTCATGATTCGCAGTAACGTTGTTACTGGTGTTATGAGTTTTGCCGAAATGGATGCGATGATGTACAAGATCGAAGGCGAAGACCTTTATCTCATCGGCACGAGCGAACATTCGATGATCGGCAGATATATCGATACAATCATTCCCGAAAAACAACTCCCCAAAACTCTCACAAGTTATTCACCTTGTTTCCGCAAGGAAAAGGGCGCACACGGCATTGAAGAACGCGGCATTTACCGAATTCACCAATTCGAAAAGCAGGAAATGATCGTTATCTGCAAACCCGAAGACAGCATGATGTGGTTCGATAAACTCTGGCAGAATACGGTTGATCTTTTCAGATCGCTTGATATCCCCGTACGCACAATCGAATGCTGTTCCGGCGATCTCGCTGACCTCAAAGTCAAATCGGTCGACGTTGAAGCATGGTCTCCCAGACAAAAGAAATATTTCGAAGTCGGCTCATGTTCTAACCTTGGCGAAGCACAGGCACGTCGCTTGAAGATCCGCGTTGACGGCGAAAACGGCAAATATCTCGCTCACACGCTTAACAACACAGTTGTTGCTCCGCCCAGAATGCTTATTGCACTTATCGAAAACAACCTTAATGCCGACGGAAGTGTTAACATTCCCGAAGCATTACAGCCCTATATGCTTGGTAAAACAATCATCAAATAGGAGTACCGATGGATATTACGACAATTATTTGGATGTTCATGATCGGCGCGGCCGTCGGAACTTTCGTTATGTTCTACAACAACCGTTTTCTCGGTAAAATGGTCAGAGCACTGTTGGAAATCGACGCAACTTCTCCCGAAACCGCTTTGACGTTAGATGAGTTGGGGATCAAACTCACACCCATGCTCAAAAATGCGTTGCGTCCCGACACGAGTTTTTCGCAAACGGTTTTAAAGACCGCTGACGATAGGTATTATATCGCTCCCGACAAAGTTGAACTTGCGAAAAAGAAATATCGCGGCAAGGATATGTCTGTCGTCTTTCTTTTGATGAGTGTTGTTATCATCCTTATTGTCGCTTTGGCTCTATCTTATGTCTTCCCCGACATTATTGAAGGAGCCGCTGAAAGGTTTACTGGCCTGTTCGGCGGTAACGGTGTGAAACTATGAAAAACCCGATACTTATAATTCTTATCGTTGCATTGGTTTTTGTTTTGATTACCTTTTCGGCCATTTTCATCATGGGCGGAAGATATACCACGCTTGAAAACGGGGCTAAATTCCTCGGTGAATATGAAAACGGTCAGCCCGTCAAAGGAACGATAAAATATCAGAACGGAACCGAAGGCGAACTTGATTTTTATACCAAAACGATAGTGTTTGAAAACGGTGACATTTATACCGGCGATATTGTCGGCGGTTGCAGAAACGGTAACGGCGTTATGAAATATGCCGCAACGGGCGACGTTTACGAAGGCGCGTTTCTCAACGATGAAATTACCGGCAACGGTGTTTTCACATATTCAAACGGTGACGTTTATAAGGGCGCGTTTCTTAACTCGCAAAAACACGGCTACGGCGAATTCACCTATGCCAACAAAAACAAATACGTCGGTTATTACGAGAAAGACGTAAGAAGCGGCGAAGGTATTTTCACCTGGGCTTCGGGAGCTTCTTATGAAGGCGCGTTCCACAATGACTTGAAGCACGGATTCGGAGAAATGGTTTATGAAAACGGCGACGTTTACGAAGGCTTTTTCAAAGAAGACAAGCGCGACGGCGAAAACGGCCACTATGTATGGGCCAACGGCGAGATCTACAACGGAACTTTCCGCAACAATCTTATGGACACGCGAAAGGTTGACGATAACGGAAACTTCATCGTTGACTCAAACGGCGAATACGTTCACGGCGAAAAAGGCAGTTATACTTTCACAACCGGCAGAGAATATTACGGGTATTTTGAAAATAACCAAGCCATTGCGCTTAATAAAGAATAAGATATGATTTTCTCCACCGAAAGGGCGGAAACAGTTTGAAAGACAAAATCAAAAGATTCGGCGATTTTCTCGCCAAAGCAATTAACGGCAAGCGCACCTCGCTTTTGATTTGCATCCTCGCGGGTGCAGTGGGGGCGCTTCCCTATTTTATAGAACAATTATTCATATGCACATTTATATCGCTGTTTTTGTTATTTTATGTTGCGATCATACAGCGAAAAGCGCACAAGAACGTTTTTATGCCTTTTCTTTGTTATTATATCGGATTTTATATTCCGCTTTACAGCTTTCTCGCGGAACTTTATCCTTATGACCGGTTCGGTTTCAGCGGAGAACAGGCAATCTTTGTGCTGATCTGTTCATGTTTGCTGATACCTCTTGCTCACGCATCTGTCGGGGCTCTGATTATGCTTTTTTCAAAGTTGTTGCCGCAAAACGCATGGTCGATCATCGGATATGCGGCGTTGACGGTTATCGGCGAATGGATCCTGACGCTCGGCACGCTTGCATTCCCTTGGGGCGGCATTGCGGTTTCAATGACAGGGTTTCTTCCCTTTTTACAAACCGCATCACTATTTGGTAAATACTTCATAACCTTCATTACTGCCGCATCCTGCTGCGCGTTTGCTTTTGCGTTATACGAAAAAGTGAAAATTTTTGCTCTTATCGGCGCAATTACTATCACAGCGAATGCTTTGGTCGGTACGGTTATGTGGTTTATCCCCGGACCGACATCCGAACCGATCGATACAGTTATTTTGCAAGGAAATGTGCTTTCAAACGAAAAGTGGGTTGACGGAAACACCCAACTGATTTTCGAAAGATACGTTTCGATGTCGGAAGAAGCCGCAAAAGGCGGTGCTAAACTCATCATATTGCCTGAAAGTGCCATGCCGCAAATTTTCATCGAAAACGGCGGTATTCACAATGCTTTGGCAGGTATTACAAAAGAATATCAATGCACAATTGTGCTTGGCGCGAGATATTACGACGAAATCGACGAATACAACTCCTGTCTTGCGATTCTTCCTGACGGTACAATTTCCGAAAGATACGACAAACGGCATTTGGTTCCTTTCGGTGAATTTATTCCGTTCGCCGACACTTTGGGAAGGTTGTTGCCGTTTGTGGGCGAATTCAACGAATCATCAAGTGAATTCACCGAGGGAAAAGAACCCGTTGTCATCAAGACCGAATTCGGAGATATTGCACCTTTGGTTTGTTTTGATTCGATATTCCCGAACTTTTCAAGAGAAGGCGTCAACAACGGTGCTTCGATGATCGCGGTAGTTACAAACGACAGTTGGTTTTATGACAGCGTTGGTGTTTACACCCATTTGAGACATTCTCAGATTCGCGCTATCGAAAACGGCAGATTTGTTTTAAGAGCCGCAAACACCGGAATTTCCGCATTGATCGACGAACAGGGCAAAATTATTTCACAGAGCGAGCCTTTGGTTGAAGACACTGTCGAATGTCACTCATATGCCATTAACAACAAAACGCTTTATACATCAATCGGCGACATTGTTGTTTATCTTTGTTTTGCTTTGATTTCAGTTTTTATCATTCATAATGTTTTTAGGAGGTCCAATGGAAAAGATTCAACTTCACAAAAATGAAATTTACAACGGAGCTCTGTCGGTCGAATTGGAAATAATGATTCACCGTCATTCAGAGGAATTAACAAAAGGAAAAAGACCCGCGATGATCGTATTCCCCGGAGGCGGTTATCAATTCACCTCCGATCGCGAGGCAGAACCTATTGCAAGCGCATATTTTGCAGAAGGATATAACTGCTTTGTTCTCAGATATATCTGCGGTGAAAATGCAAAAAATGCCAATCCTCTTTATGATGCCGCCGCGGCGATAGCGCACGTACGCGAGAATGCTGATAAATATAACGTCGATGCCAATCGAATTGCCATCATCGGTTTTTCGGCAGGCGGCCATCTTGCGGGATTTATTGCAACACAATGGCACAGGAAAGAAATTACCGAAAAACTCTCGATCGACAACGAACTTTGCAAACCAAATGCGGCAATACTTTCATATCCTGTTGTTACGACCAACGTATCCACTCATTTGGGCTCTTTTGAAACGCTTTTGGGCAACGAAAGAAACGATGAACTTATGAAAATGCTCAACCTCGACGAAAACGTTGATGAACGCACCTGCCCTTGTTTTATTTGGCACACCGCAACAGACGATGCCGTTCCCGTTGCAAATTCGCTTGCTTTCGCACGTGCCTTGACCGACAAAGGAATCGGTTGTGAACTTCACATTTTCCCCAACGGGAAACACGGGCTTTCGCGCGCAAACGCCGAAACCGCGCCCGATTGGGCTACCGACGAATACATTATTCCTTATATTGCGAGATGGGTTGATTGGTCGATAAAATGGCTTGAAGAGACTTTGTATGACGGCAAATTCTCGTTGAACAAAAACTAATAATTACATTTTTTGATAAAAACCTCCTTTTGCGGAATAATAAGTGCAAAAGGAGGTCTTTATTTATGATGTTTTTCATCGGCGTTATCGCGGGCGCGTTTATTGGCGTGTTTTTCATGTGTCTCTTGCAGGTGAACAGAGCCGAATAAAAGAGCGGTCTTACGACCGCCCTTTGATTTTTTATCTGATTCCGTATTTTTCGATGATATAATCCATATCTTTGTCGCCTCTGCCCGAGAGGTTGATAAGAACCGAGCCTTTGCCCATTTTTTGCGCAAGTTTGATACCATAAGCAACGGCGTGAGCGCTTTCAATCGCAGGAATGATACCTTCAAGGCGCGAAAGAGTATAGAACGCGTCAATTGTTTCATCATCGTTAACAACGTCATATTTGACTCTTCCGAGAGTGTGAAGGAAAGCATGTTCAGGACCCGAGGACGGATAATCAAGACCGCTTGCAACCGAATAAACGGGCGCAGGATCGCCGTTTTCATCTTTGAGCATAATACTGTTGAAACCGTGCATAACACCTTCCGAGCCGTATTGGAGGCTCGCAGCATGGTCCCCGAGAGTGGTTCCTCTGCCGAGCGGTTCGACACCATAAATATCAACAGGATCGTTAAGGAATCCCGAGAAGAAGCCGGCCGCGTTGGAGCCGCCGCCGACGCATGCAACGATGGCATCGGGAAGTTCGCCGGTCATTTCAACGAACTGCTCACGTGCTTCGATACCGACGACGCTCTGGAAATCACGAACCATCATCGGGAACGGATGAGGACCGACAACCGAACCGATGCAATAAACCGCATCTTTATATTCCTTACTGTATGCCTCGAAAGCGGCATCGACCGCCTCTTTAAGCGTTGCAAGACCGTGAGTTACCTCAACGACATTTGCGCCCAAAATTTTCATTCTGGCGACGTTAGGGGCTTGTTTCTTGATATCGACAGAGCCCATATAAATATCGCATTCCATGCCGAAATAAGCGGCGGCGGTCGCCATTGCCACACCGTGCTGACCGGCGCCGGTTTCGGCGATCACCTTCTTCTTGCCCATATATTTCGCAAGAAGCACTTCGCCCATGCAATGGTTGAGTTTATGCGCGCCTGTGTGGTTAAGGTCTTCCCTCTTTACATAAAGCTGAACGTCACCGAGTTTGTTGGAAAGACGTTCGAGGTGTGAAATAGGGGTCGGACGACCCTGAAACTCTTTTCTGATGCGGCGAAGTTCGGCGATGAATTTGCGTGATTTGCAAATTGTAAAATATGCTTCGGTTATCTCTTCCATCGCCTTTTTAAGTTCGGGTGCGATATATGCTCCGCCAAATCTGCCGAAATAGCCGTTTTCGTCGGGATAGTTCTTAAAATATGTATCGAAATCAATACCGTTATAAATCATTATTTATTACCTCAGAATTATATATTTGATAGAAACAACTTTTCAAACTTCACAACGCCATCGTTTTGTTAAAAGAATCATTGGTAAAGCCTCCGTTTTTAAAATAAAAAGCCCTTGACAGAATTTATCTATCTGCCAAGGACGAATAATTAACATTATCCGCGGTGCCACCTTGATTCACGGGAAAACCGTGCGCTTGATGAGTACAATCATACCCAAGGCAACTGACGTATGCCCGAACGTTGCAGAATACTTTGCGTAAAATACGCATTTCCTTGCACCCTCCGCGGTCCATTTGACGAACTGTTTCCAACCCGACTCTCAGCAACACGGGTTCTCTGTGTGGGCATTTTTCGCCTTTATCTCCGCTTCAACGGTTTAATTACAGAGATTATATCATCATTTTGTTGGATTGTCAAGCAATTTAGGCTAATGACTTTTAATATTAAAAAAGTTATGCTAAAATATTTTCATATCACCAACCTTTTCAATTTTTCTTGCACTATATAGTCAAACGGCGCCGAGGAAATAATAATGGAAAAACGAGAAGCAGACAAGATAATAACCGAATATCTTCAAAAAATATACGGGTTTGCGGTAAAGAAATCCTTTACATATGACGAGGCGGAGGAATTAAGCGCTGACATCGTAGCAGAGGTCTACACTTCCCTTTTGCGGACCGATAATATCGCAAACATTGAAGGGTTCATATGGCGAATAAGCAAGCATGTATATTCAAAACACGTTTCTTCGAAGAAAAAGCATAAGGGTGTTTCGATTGACAATGTCGTTCTACCATATTACGACGATTACAATCGCTTAGAAGGGCAGGAAGAGATAGACAAACTTCGGTTAGCGATAGCGTTTTTGAACAAAACACGACGCGAAATTGTCTACAAGCATTATTATGGGAGCAGATCCATTCGTAGTATTTCCGCGGAAATGGGCATACCCGAGGGTACAGTGAAATGGCATCTTAACAAAGCAAGAAATGACTTAAAGGAAGGTTACACAATGGAAAGAAAGATAGGTAAATTGGGCTTAAATCCCGTTAAGGCGGTCAGTTTCGGACACAGCGGTAATACCGGAAATGACTTGGGACCCGAAACATATCTCGGAGATAATCTCAATCTAAATATTGTATACAGCGTTTATCACACACCGAGAACAATGAACGAAATCGCCGAAGAGCTTGGTATTACGCCCGTATTTATCGAAGAGCGTATCAATTATCTCGAAGAGAACGCTTTTTTAACAAAACTCAACAACGATAAATACACAACATACGTTGAATTTTCTCCTGAAACACATTCAATCGAAGAGTTGGAAAGCGAGCTAAAGATACAGCTTGAGATAGCACAAACAATCGCAGACAGTTATCCGATGATTGTAAAAGAGGCTATATCTGACATCAAAGAGGTTTATATTCCCGACGGCAACCGTGAAGTATTCGAGGCAGCATGTATTTTCCACGGAATTTCGAAGAGTTGTATTCCTATAGAGAAGGATGTATCAAATCATATCATAAAAACCACGGCGGGCGGTTCGTTTTACGCATACGTACATCTTGAACAAAATTGTTCCGATCCCGAATACGTTCCCACCTTATCAAATCACATTTATTGGGCATGCGGACAGATGACGAGATGGTCGGAAAAATACGAAAACGTTGCTTCATCTTCACACGATTCGAGATACTGTTCACGAAAAAACGCGTGGGCAAACAATCTCACATCGGATTATGAATATATTTATGAATACATCACCGGCGCGATAGAAGACAACGAAGCAAATGCTGATAAATTCAACCGATTGCGCAAAAGAGAGTTTCTAACCGAAGACAACAAGGTCAATATTATAGTTGTTAAAGATAACATGTGGAATTTTCTTAACAGAATCCCAGCAATTCCTCAGAAGATCATCGATAAATTTTCCGGAAAAGCCTTGGAATTTGCAACCCTTGCCGCAAAGAAACAGCCTCCACAAATGCAGGACCGTATCATTCAGGAAACCGTCCACTCATTCATCGGAAACACGGTTGCGCTAATGACGATGGATATTCTTTACGAACGTGGATATTTCAAGCCTTTAACCGAAAACGAAAAGGTTACAGCGAACCTATTTATGTTCTCCGATGTTTTGCCTGAATAAGCATGAAAAAGCCTCTGCTTTCGCAGAGGCTTTTTATAATTTGATCGAGCGCGTTCAGTGGCTTAATACATTCCGCCGCCCATGCCGCCTGCCATAGCCGCATTGGCTGCCGCAACAGCAGGATCTTCTTTCTTATCGGCAACAAGCGCCTCGGTGGTGAGAACCATCGATGCAACGCTTGCAGCGTTTTGAAGCGCGCTTCTCGTAACCTTTGTCGGGTCAACGATACCGTTTTCAATCATATCAACGAAGGTTTCGTTATAAGCATCAAAGCCAATACCTTTTGCTTCGTTCTTGACCTGCTGAACGATAACAGAGCCTTCAAAACCGGCATTTTCAGCGATCTGACGAACCGGTTCTTCAAGAGCGCGGAGAACGATCTTGACACCCGTCTTTTCATCGCCTTCAACGGTATCAACAAGAGCGGAGACTGCGGGAATACAATCGCAAAGAGCAACACCGCCGCCGGCAACGATACCTTCTTCAACAGCCGCTTTGGTAGCGTTAAGAGCATCTTCGATGCGGAGTTTCTTTTCTTTCATTTCGGTTTCGGTAGCAGCACCGACTTTGATAACGGCAACGCCGCCCGAAAGTTTTGCAAGACGTTCGTGGAGTTTTTCTTTATCAAATTCGCTTGTCGAAACTTCGATAGATGCCTTGATCTGAGCGATTCTGCCTTTGATTTCGTTTACATCGCCCGCACCGCCGACGATAATCGTGTTTTCTTTATTGATCTTGACCTGACGAGCGCGACCGAGCTGCATGAGCGTTGCTTCTTTAAGTTCAAAACCGAGCTCGGATGAGATAACCTCGCCGCCGGTGAGGATGGCGATATCTTTGAGCATATCCTTACGTCTGTCGCCGAAACCGGGAGCCTTGACAGCAACGCAGGTGAAGGTGCCGCGAAGTTTGTTGACAATAAGGGTCGAAAGCGCTTCGCCTTCAACGTCTTCGGCGATGATAACAAGTTTCATGCCGTTCTGAACAACCTGTTCAAGAACAGGAAGGATTTCCTGAACGTTTGAGATCTTTTTATCCGTGATAAGGATCGAAGCGTCGTCGATAACGGCTTCCATTTTATCTGTATCGGTTACCATATAAGGAGTGATATAACCGCGATCGAACTGCATACCTTCGACAACTTCGCAAGAGGTTTCGGCAGTCTTGCTTTCTTCAACGGTGATAACGCCGTCAGCAGTGACTTTTTCCATAGCGTCCGCAATGAGGTTACCGATAACTTCGTCAGCGGCGGAAACGGTGCCGACGCGAGCGATATCAGCGCTTCCGTTGACTTTCTTGGAAGATGCTTTGAGTTCGGCAACAGCGGCGTCAACAGCCTTTGCAATACCCTTTTTGATGATCATGGGGTTTGCGCCTGCCGCAACGTTCTTCATACCTTCGCGAATGATCGCCTGAGCCAACAGAGTTGCGGTGGTAGTTCCGTCGCCTGCGGCATCGTTGGTTTTGGTCGAAACTTCTCTGACGAGCGAAGCGCCCATATTTTCAAATGCATCGTCAAGTTCGATTTCTTTTGCGATGGTTACACCGTCGTTAGTGATGAGGGGCGAACCGAATTTCTTATCGAGAACAACGTTTCTGCCCTTCGGACCGAGCGTGATTTTTACTGTATCGGCAAGTTTGTCAATGCCGCGCATAAGTGCTTCGCGTGCTTCAATGCCGTTTCTGATTTCTTTTGCCATGACTTAATGCCTCCTGAATTACTCTACAATTGCAAGAATATCGCCCTGACGAACGATGATATATTCCTCACCGTCAAGTTTGATCTCGGTGCCGGAATATTTGCTTGTGATAACTTTATCGCCGACCTTAACGGTCATAACGACTTCTTTACCGTCAACATTTCCGCCGGGGCCGACTTCGACGACTTCGGCAATTTGGGGTTTTTCTTTTGCGGCGCCGGTAAGAATGATGCCGCTCTTGGTGGTTTCTTCGGCTTCAACCATTTTTACAACAACGCGGTCAGCCAAGGGTTTGAGTTTCATTGTGTTCCTCCGATATATTATAAAATTTTTAACAAAAATGTATCAAACACACTTTGTGTATTATATATTAAACTTTTTGAAAATGCAAGTTTTTCCTTTGATTATCTGCGCGGCTTGAAATATTGATAAAGGTTACATTTTATCATTCCGTTATAAAGTACTCGTTTTTTGTCGGCGCGTCTTGCAAAATAGCGTTCGAAAAGTTCATCCGATGTGATTATATACAACTGCCACGAAGGGATATTCGACTCGAAGCATTTTCCGAGCGCTTTATAAAGTTCACGCGCTTCGGAAAGTTCACCCAGCCGTTCACCGTAGGGCGGATTTGTTATAATCGTGCCTCGGGCGTTTTCAATCGGAGAAGAAAAGCTTTTTGCATCTGCAATTTTAAACTTAACAGCATGAGAAACACCCGCTTTTCTCGCATTATCGCGCGCAAGTTCAACCATTTGAGGATCAATGTCGGAACCGAAAATTTCGGTCATAGGTTCGCGAATTTCCGAAAAAGCAAGTTCCCTTTCGTTTTTGAAAACCTTCTTATCAAGAAACGCAAATGATTCAGCGGCAAACGAACGGTTCAATCCGGGGGCTATGTTGCACGCGGTTTGAGCCGCCTCGATCGCAATCGTTCCGCTTCCGCAAAGAGGATCGCAAATGATAACGTTATCACGCATACGTGACAATTTGACCATTGCCGCCGCAAGCGTTTCGCGCATCGGAGCAACACCCGAAAGAGCGCGATATCCGCGTTTATGAAGTCCGACACCTGTCGTATCTATCATCAAAGTTGCGATATCGTTCAAAATGAAAAATTCAATTTGATATTTAACTCCCGTTTCCGGAAAAATGCTGATGTTATATTTCGCAGAAAGCGAATTGACAACAGCTTTTTTTATTATACGCTGACAATCCGGGATCGAAAACAGTTTTGACCTTATTGAATGACCTTTAACCGGAAAAGCATCGTTTTTGCCGATGAAATTCGACCAAGGAAGCGATTTTACGCTTTCAAAAAGCGAATCGAAAGTCAAGGCTCGGAACGATCCGATTTTGATCAACACACGCTCTGCCGTTCGCAATCTGATGTTACATTTTGCAATTGCTTCGGGCGGTGCTTCGAAAGTCACTCTGCCGTCGATCGTTTCGACTCGTTTATACCCGAGATTGTCGATTTCCTCGCCCAACAGTCCTTCAAGACCGAAGAGGCAGGTTGCAACCAATTCCATTTTTTACTCCAAATCAGAATAACAGTTTTTCGGCATATCCTGTGCCGATACCGAGCACTGCCGAAAGAAGTATAAGATAAATCGGGTTGACTTTTTTAAACGCAAGAACAGCCACGATCGCAAAAACAACAAGCGAACAGAAAAAGGTAAAATCAAATGCTCCCGTGATAAATCCTGCGGGAAGGAATGCTTTAAAGCCAAGCGATATTACTGCCGAAGCCATCAAACCGATAACAACAGGACGAATGCCCTTCATGCAACTTTTTACAACGAAACTGTTCTTGTATTTCGTATAAAACCTCGCAACCAGCAATATTATCACGAATGAAGGAAGCACAACTCCAAGCGTTGCAAAAAATGCACCGAGAAGCCCTATCTCCGCAGTTTCCATGCCGATATATGTTGCCATGTTGATTGCAACAGGTCCGGGCGTTGATTCGGCAACCGCGATGAAGTTGAGAAGTTCTTCTTCGCTCATCCAGTTGTGTTCAAGAACCTGCTGTTGCATCATGGGCAACATCGCATATCCCCCGCCGAAAGTGAATGCACCTATCTGCAAAAAAGTAAGAAAAAGTTCAAGATAGATCATTTCTGTCCCTCCTTCTTCTTTGAAATAAGGGCAACAGAAAGACCGATAAGTGCGGCGCCGATAATGACATAAAGCACGTTGACGTCCAGAAACAGCACCAATGCGAACGCAACAAGCGCGAGAATCACAGAAAAAAGGTTACGAGGGCATTGTTTTGCCATGCCCCACAAAGCCTTAACGATAAGTGCAATAACACCTGCGCGAATACCGTTGAATGCGAACGCAACAGGCTCATATTTCATCAATTTTTCAAGAACAACGGAAAGCGCCGTAATGATAATGAAGGAAGGAAGAACACTTCCCAATGTTGCGGAAAAAGCACCCCAAAAACCGGCCGCACGCGTTCCGACAAAGGTTGCAGTGTTGATCGCTATCGGGCCCGGAGTTGATTCGGCAATAGCAATGATATCAAGCATGTCGTTTTCTTCTATCCACTTTCGCTTTTCGGCAACTTCGCGTTGAACAAGCGGAAGCATTGCATATCCGCCGCCGATCGTGAACGCACCAATTTTGAAAAAGGTGCCGAACAAGGCCAGACACATTTTGAATTTATTCATTAAAATCCTACCTTGAAGTAGTTGTATTTACGATCAGATCGCAGGTTGAAATTATGTTATAATGCGATAAATAACGTTCCTCGGCAGGAATCCAAATTTTTTTGAAAATGTCATACATTTCTTTTCCGTTACGGGATGATATCCGCGATTCCTGCACATCTCGCTCAACATCAAAAAATACTTTGATATCGGCATAATCTCCGAGCTTTGGATTCAGAGAATATGCGCCCTCGACAACAAAACATTGAGAAGCGACATATCTGACCGTTTTATAAATCACGCCTTTTGAGCAGTCCAATATACCGCATTCAAACGCTTCGTTCGACAAAATGCCGTTCACGGCTTCATCTTTAAAGCGTTTTATATCGAAATTACCGTCAAACTCCGAAATCTCCAATTCACCGTTTTTGTTGCGCGGACGAAAAAAATCATCGGTATGGATAACCTGTGCATTAAGTTCTTTATTCAAAAGCGACGCGAAGGTCGTCTTCCCTGATGCGGAGCGGCCGTCGATCGCGATAACAAGCGGTTTTGTCTTAAAAACAAAATCATCAATGCTCTTTTTTATAATTTCAAGTGCTTCAATCGACGATAAAACCATTTTTTTCACGCCTTAACGCAACAATTTTTTTGATATTTTCAAGCACACTGTAAGGAATCTTCATATCTTTCTGACCGATACCGATTTCAATATGAGGTTTCATTTTGGCGTGATAATCGGTGCCGCCCGAAATTTCAAGCCCGAGTTCAAGCGCGAGGTTTTGGAAATATGACTGCATTTCGGGAGTGTATTCGTTATAATATCCCTCGATACCGCACAACCCCAACGATTTCAACGACAAAAGAAAACTTCTCAAATCCGCATCATTAAGACGAATAAGATGCGGATGCGCAACAAAACTAACGCCGCCGATACGGTCGATAAGTTTCACGGCAGACGCGGCATCAAGATATTGCGTACCGTCATAAGCAGGTCTGCCGTTCGCGAGGTATTTATCAAATCCCTCTCGCACGCTTTCAACATAACCTTTTTCAACAAGCAGTTTTGCGAAATGCGCTCTGCCGATAATACCCGCAGGCGCGATTGCAAGTGCCTCTTCGACCGTGACGTCAAAACCGAGCGTGCGAAGTTTTTCACAGGTATTTACCGTGCGTTGATGTCGCGCTTTATAAATGTTTTCTAGGGCTTCTTTAAGGGCGGGACTTTTATGGTCAATATAAAATCCCAAAATATGAACTTCGGTAGAGGATTTGACAGAAAACTCGATCGCAGGGACAACCTCAACACCATAACGCTTTCCCGCTTTCAACGCTTCATCAATACCCGCAACGGTATCGTGATCGGAAAGCGCGATTGCTTTTATTCCCTTTTCAGCCGCGTGAGCAACAAGTTCCGAAGGTGTCATTGAGCCGTCGGAGCAGTTTGAATGGGTATGAAGATCTATATAATTCATTATTCCTCGTCTTTTCTTATATATATGCCCTTCAAACGCATGAAGTGGTTTGAAAGTCTGATTTCTTTACCGTCGTCAGGGATAGCCTGAAAAAAGTGATTATAGCCGTAAGTGTCTTTATAAACGGCATGGGTTTCTGTTCCGTCGGTCCAACGGATAAAAACTTTATCGCCCGAGTCAAGAACGCATTCACCAACAAGATAACTCACTGTTCACTCTCCAAACTATAATTGTATTTTTGCCCATTTTCCGCTGATAAATCTATATGCCGAAAAAAAGAACCTTGTATATTGATCGGCAACCAAACCGAACCATGCACCAAAGATACCGAGCGGCGTGTATTTGCAAAGGTAATACGCAAGCAAGGTTCTGAATACACCGATTGATATCATTGACGTTACGGCAACATATTTTGTGTCGCCCGCACCGCGAAGCGAACCGTTAAAAATAACCTGTGAAATCTGTCCCGGTGAGATGACTGCAATGAAATAAGTCAGTATTCTGCCCGTTTGCATTACGTATTTATAATTGACATCGGTGGGATCTGCAAAAAGACGAAGAACAAAGCCACCGCCGAAAACAAAAAACAGAATGAGCATTCCGGAAACTACCAAACCGATTCTCTGCCCCGCTTTTGCATAAAGCGAAGCGAGATCAGAGCGCCTTTTTCCGAGGCTTTGGCCCATCAATGCGCTCGCCGCAACACTCAGTCCGTCACCGCTCGCAAACGAAAGCAACATTATATTCATACAGATAGTATGGGTCGCAACGGAAGCTGTACCCAATTCGGCAACGACCTTTGCAAAAACGAAAAAACCGACACGCATGACGATCTGTTCGGTACTTGCGCCAAGCGCAACCCGGCCGATGGTTTTCAGCTGTTTAACCCTCCAACGCACCATGCCTTTTATGTCGAAATGTAGGTATTTCCCCTTTTCAAAAAGTGAAAAAAGACTCATTCCGAACGAGGCGATGTTGCCGATAAGGGTTGCTATTGCCGCACCTTTGACACCCAATTCGGGGAAAACCCAAATGCCGTTGATCAAAAGCGCGTTGAAGCAGATATTTGTTACGTTTGCGACCACGTTGGTTCGCATTGAAATTTTGGTGTTGCCGCTTCCGCGTTGAGCTGCATTTATTATCATACCAAACGCAGTAAACATCAAACCAACCATCGTGATACGGTAATACTCGGTCGAACCTGCAATCGTATCTTCGTTTGCACCTGCAAAATAAAGCAAAGGCTCGGCGATGACAACGGCTGTGCCGCACAAAACGATCGCCAAAACGGTGACCAAGCCGAGCGACTGAGAAAGGCAGGCGTTAGCGCCTTCGCGGTCATCCTCTCCCTTTCGACGTGATACGATCGCAGTTACAGCGACGCTCAAAGCGAAGAAAACCGCATAAAAAATCATTCGGGGTTGGGTCGTAATGCCGACGGCGGCAACTGCGTTTGTGCCGCAATTTGACACCATCATCGTATCGATAAGGTTAACAAGACTCATGAGCACCGACTCGATCATAGCAGGCCAAGCCATTTTCATAAAGTCTTTATATAAATTTTTTGTTGTCGGTAATTCGCCGTGAAGTTTTAGCTTGCGCGACATACCTTTTACTGAAAAAAGATTTGTCAATGCCATTTTTAACTGATCTGAATTAATTATTTATGATAAAGTTTTTTGGTTTGATATCTCGGCTCACAAGTGAGATTTATGCCCAGTTTTTTCAAGAGTTTTTCATCAACCTGCGAAAGCAACACAGACGAATGCATTTCGCAACCGAAAAGATTTTTAAGTTGGTCAAGCGCAAGACGCGCATTTTTATCCGTAACCGCACAAACCGAAAGCGCAATCAAAATCTCATCTGTATGCAAAAGAGGATTGCGGTTCCCAAGGTGATTGGTCTTCAATTCCTGAATAGGTTCGATCAACGCAGGCGATATAAGAAGCGTTTCTTTATTAATTCCGGCAAGCGCTTTCAAAGCATTCAAAAGCATCGCGCTCGATGCTCCGAGGAGCGAACTTGTCTTGCCGGTCACGATCGTTCCGTCGGGCAACTCGATCGCCGCCGCAGGGCCGTTAGTTTCCTCTGCGCGACGGTTTGCCGCAGTAGCAACCGTTCTGTCATCTTTTGAGATACCGCATTGATTCATAAGAATCTCGATCTTATAAACCGCACCGTCTTCGCCCAAACCTTTGCGTTGCTGGCAAAGCGCATCATAATAACGCCTTATGATTTCCTGTTTTGCTGCAACGCGGCAAGCGTTATCATCACTGATCGCGTTGCCCGCCATATTAACACCCATGTCCGTCGGGGATTTATAAGGCGATTTGCCGTAAATGCGTTCAAAAATAGCATTTAAAACAGGGAAAATCTCAACATCGCGGTTGTAATTTACCGTTTGAACACCATAGGCTTCGAGATGGAACGGGTCGATACAGTTAAGATCGTCCAGATCCGCCGTTGCGGCTTCATAGGCAATATTAACGGGATGTTTAAGCGGAAGATTCCAAATCGGGAAGGTTTCAAATTTGGCATAACCCGATTTCACACCGCGCATGTGTTCATGATAAAGCTGAGAAAGGCAGACCGCCATTTTTCCGCTTCCGGGTCCGGGGGCGGTAACTACAACAAGTCTTCGTGAGGTTTCAACAAAATCGTTCTTGCCGTAGCCCTCTTCGCTTACAATATGTTTGATGTTAGAAGGATAACCCTCAATACGGTAATGTTTATATGTTGTCAAGCCGAGATTTTCAAGCCTTTTTTGAAAAGCGACAGCCGCAGGCTGACCGTTGTACTGGGTAAGCACAACGCTCCCGACATACAGTCCGCAAGCGCGGAAAGCATCAATAAGACGCAAAACGTCCTGATCGTACGTGATGCCCAAATCGCCGCGAACCTTGTTCTTTTCGATATCGTTGCTGCTGATTACGATAACAATTTCCGCTTCGTCTTTGAGTTCGGTAAGCATATCTATCTTTATGCCGGGTTTGAAGCCCGGAAGAACGCGAGAGGCATGATAATCGTCGAAAAGTTTTCCGCCGAATTCGAGATAAAGTTTCCCGCCGAACTGTTCAATTCTTTCCCTGATATGACGCGTTTGAAGTTCAACGTATTTTTCACAATCAAAACCGAGTTTTTTCATTACTTACCTCACAAAAGGATTTTATCTTTTATCAAAAGTTCAAACAAAGCGGAAAGAGTCGGAACGACTTCTCTGCCCGTTGCACGCAATGCTTCTTCGCACTGATGCCCATGTGAAACGAGAATACAATCAGAGCCGATTGCAGTCGCGACCTCGTTATCATGGACCATATCGCCGATAAAAAGAGCTTTATTTTTCGGAATACCGTTTTCTTGAAGAAAGGCACGGGTTCGTTCAACTTTACTGCCGACGTAACAATCGGGCGCGCCGAGAACGCGTTCAAAACAGTAATCAATCGAATAGCGTTCAAGAAACGGTTCGATAAGTTTATTCTGACTTGAAGAAAAAATATACTGCCTGATTCCCATATCTCTGAGTTTAAACAAAATTTCAGCGGCATCAAACGCAAGAGGACTCTGCTGCAAATTCTCGGCCCAGCGAGAATGAAATTCAACAGAAAGGCTTTCCATTGTTTCCTCGGAAACATCCATCACCTTTTCATAAAAGCCGATGATCGGTACCTCGATAAGGTCACGGTATTGTTTCAAAGTGATATTAGGCAATCCCCTTTTATCGAGCATTGCGTTTACCGCATCGCAAGTCGCCTGTGCATCGTCAAGCAACGTACCGTTCCAATCCCAAAAAATAAAATCGTACTTCATATTTACTCCTCAATAATATATATCCTACCATATTAAGGGAGTTTTTTCAACAGTTTTCGATTGAGAATTGACACGATTATCAAATATTTTTTGCATCATTCCACCGACAAAAAATGCATAACGCGCGATCGGCGGTGCGTCGCAGCGAGAAATCGTTTTTGCGCAATCGCAAAGCACACTATAACGAGATATTTTGTCACAGGACAAAGAAAAGATCCGCGATAACGCAAAACGTAAATCGCGGATCCTTAATGCAGTATTATGTGCCGCCCTCGTGCAGGGCGTTTTTGAACGTTTGATTACTTTTGCTTCAAAGCTCTTTCAAGCCAGATCGTTCCGATTTCAAAAGCATCATAGAAATTGCTTTTTTCACATTGTTTAATGACCTTTTCGTTGAAAGAAATCTCATCGTCGGTATCCTGAATCTGAACAAGCACCTTTGTGGCAATCTCAACATTTCCGACCTTTTTGGCATCAAGAATGTTCATGAAAAGAATGTACTTATCATCCGGAAAGCCATAAAAGACGAAGCGACCTTGCCTTACAAGAGGCTTGCCTTTATACATAAGCGTTTTCATTGGAAAAATCAACCTTTCTTGCCATCTGTGTTGATGAAGTCCTCCACGAGAGTGCGCAGAAGTTCATCGCGGTCAATCTTTGAGATGATCGCACGGGAGTTGTTATAGTTAGTGATATAGGTAGGATCCTCGGAAATGATATAGCCGACGATCTGGTTGATAGGGTTATATCCCTTTTCAACAAGAGCATCATAAACGCTCTGAAGTTTTTCGCGCATAACTTCTTTATGTTGCTCCTGAACGGAGAACATCAAGGTTTTCTGCTTATTATCGACCGACTTTTGGTTCTTATCCTTCATTTTCAACCCTCCTTGACCGATTGTCAGAAAGCACTTTTAAATATTATACAACAAACTTTTGTTCTTTGCAATAGTTTTTTGGTATTTTACGAACGAAGTACGATACCCTGTTCATTACTGAGTTTTTTGAGTATCTTCTTAACGCCCGAATCAGCCTCTTCGTCGGTGAGCGTTCTATCCGAAAGACGGAACACCAACCTTACGGCAACGCTCTTCTTGCCCTCTTCAACGCCTTTGCCGCAATAAACGTCAAACACAAACGCATCTTCAAGAGATTTGCCGGCATAAGAGCGGATATCAGAAAGAAGTTTTCCGGCTTCATGAGCTTTATCACAGATGAGCGCGATATCTCTTTCCATTGCAGGATAAACGGGAAGCGGAACATATCCGCGTTCGTTCTTTACTGCCTCAAAGAGCGATTCAACGGAAATGATTGCCGCGCAAACGCCCTTGGGAAGATCATAGTTTTCACAAACAAGCGGATGGACCTCACCGATAATGCCGACATTTTTGCCGCCGACGTTAACGCCTGCACATCTTCCGGGGTGGAAAGAGGGGTCATCAGTCACGGCAACATATTCACGCGGAGAGATATTCAACCTTGTGAAGAGTGCTTCGGCATCGGCTTTCAGCTCATAAAATCCGCCGCAATCGGGCGTGAACGCGAAACAAAGCGATTTTTTCTCGTTCGAAAGGTCGCCATCGCGGAAATAAAGTGTCATGATTTCGGACATGCGGCACTTTTCAACTTTTCGGTTAACGTTTCTCGAAAGAACCTCGAGCATCGAAGGAAGCGGATGCGTGCGCATTACCGACGTATCTTCACCGAGCGGATTGATAAGGCGAATGAAATCGCGGAGTTCACTGTCTTCGGGAACGTTTATCTTATCGAGCGAGCGGGGAGATACGAAAGAATAGGTGCAGGATTCGCAATAACCCAAACCTGCCATTGCATCATTGATACGATAACGGAACGCTTCCTGAGGTGTTCTGCCGCCGAGGTCAGCCGCGCCCTTGAACATTGTCGGTTCGATATTATCAAAACCGTAAAGGCGAACAACTTCTTCGGCAATATCAGCAGTGTTGATGATATCGCTGCGGTAAGGAGGAACAACAAGACCGCCGTTTCCGTCGGAAATAAGTTCAACAGACGCAAGAATCTTATCCATTTCATCATCGGAGATATTTGTGCCGAGAAGCGCATTTATCTTAGCGCGGTCATATGTGACGGTACGTTCACCGATATCGGTGTTATTAATATCAATAATTCCCTCGACAACTTCACCGCAACCGAGAAGTGCAACAAGTTCAGCCGCACGGTCGACCGCAGGCAATGTGTTACACGCAGGCAAGCCCTTTTCAAATTTTGCCGAACTTTCGGTACGGAGACCAACCGCTTTTGAGGTCTTTCGAATGCTTTCGCGAGCAAAATTCGCACTTTCGAAAACAACGGTAACGGTATCGTCGGTGATCTCGCTGTTTTCACCGCCCATGACACCTGCAAGAGCAACGGCACGGCTTCCGTCAGCGATAACGAGCATTTCGGGAGTGAGTTTTCGGGTAACTCCGTCAAGGGTCACGATCTCTTCGCCCGCGTTCGCGTTGCGAACGTTGATTTCACGGCTCTTGATATATTCATAGTCGAACGCATGCATCGGCTGACCGTATTCAAGCATTACGAAGTTAGTGATATCAACGATATTATTGATAGGTCTTACGCCTGCCGCACGGAGTTTTGCTCGAAGCCAGAGAGGCGAGGGACCGATCTTGACGTTCTTTACAACTCTTGCGGTATAGCGCGGACAAAGTTCTTTATTAAGGATGTTGACCTTGATATAATCCGAAGCCTTTTCTCCCGAGACCTCAGGCACAATCGGTTCGGGAAGATTGGTTTCAACACCGAAAGTCGCGGCACACTCACGAGCTATTCCGATGTAAGAAAGGCAATCGGGACGGTTAAACGTGAGTTCGAATTCAACAACGGTATCGTTGATCTTACATACGTCGCGGATATCGTCGCCGAGGTTGCATTCCTCTTCAAGAATGAAAATGCCGTCTTCGATAGCATAAGGAAAATCGTTGACCGACAAACCGAGTTCACCAAGCGAACAGAGCATTCCCTGCGAAAGAACACCGCGAAGTTTGCCGTTTTTGATGGTTTTGCCGCCGGGGAGTTTCGCACCGTCGAGACAAACGGGAACGACATCGCCCGCTTTAACGTTTTGCGCACCGGTAACGATCTGCAATTTTTCTTCGCTTCCGACGTCGATCTGACAGATGATAAGATGATCGGAATCGGGGTGCGGTTCGGTTGACATAATTTTGCCAACGACAACCTTTTCGATATCGCTTCCGAGAACTTTATAACCCTCGACCTTTGTACCCGTCATGGTCATAGCGTCGCAGAAAGTTTTTATATCGTCGGGTAATTTAACATAGTCTTTAAGCCAATTAAGTGATACTTCCATTTACAGTTCCTTCCGTTGGATAAAATTCAAATTGATTTAGAATTGTTTGAGGAAACGAGCATCGTTTTCAAACATCAAACGAAGGTCGTCGATACCCGACATGACCATTGCAACACGTTCAACACCCATGCCGAATGCAAAACCTGTATAAACATCGGGATCGATACCGCCGGCACGCAAAACCTCGGGGTGAACCATACCCGAACCGAGAATTTCCATCCAGCCTTCGCCTTTGCAAAGACGACAGCCTTTGCCGCCGCAAACAAAGCATGAAACGTCAACTTCCGCCGACGGCTCGGTGAACGGGAAATTGTGGGGACGGAAACGGGTTTTTGTTTCGGGGCCGAACATTGTTTTCGCAAAGGTGGAAAGTATGCCTTTGAGGTCGCCCATAGTTATGCCTTTATCAACCACAAGCCCTTCAAGCTGATGGAACATGGGAGAATGAGAAGCATCGGCAACGTCACTTCTGTAAACTCTGCCCGGAGAGATGATACGGATAGGCGGTGTCATGCCACGCATCGCACGGATCTGAACGGGAGAAGTTTGGGTGCGCAAAAGCGTGGATTCGGTGATATAAAACGTGTCCTGAAAATCACGCGAAGGGTGATCGGCAGGTGCGTTAAGCGCATCGAAGTTATTGGTTACGGTTTCAACTTCGGGGCCTTCTGCAACGGTAAAGCCCATGTCGATAAAGATCTCGGTCATGCGTTCAAGCGCACGCGTTATAGGATGAATATGTCCTGCGTTGGGAGCGATCGCATCATAAGTAACATCAAGTTTTTCGGCAGCGAGACTGCGCGCCAATTCCAGCTTTTTGAGTTCCGCACCGCGAACTTCAAGCGCATTTTCAATGCAGTTTCTGACATCATTCGCAACCGCGCCGATGATAGGTCTTTCTTCGGGAGAAAGCGAGCCCATGCCGCGCAAAATCGCGGTGAGAGCACCTTTCTTTCCGAGATATTTAATTCTTATTTCCTCCAAAGAGGTATCCGCAGCCTCGATTTCCGCAACTGCGTTCAATCTGATCAGTTCTAATTGTTGTTTCATTTATAAATGCCTTTCTGACACTGCTTATTCAAGATAATCTTTAAGTTTCTTGGAACGGCTCGGATGACGGAGTTTACGCAAAGCCTTTGCCTCGATCTGGCGGATACGCTCACGGGTGATGTCAAACACTTTGCCGACTTCTTCAAGAGTGCGGGGTCTGCCGTCTTCGAGGCCGAAACGGAGTTTGAGGACCGCTTCTTCACGCGGAGTGAGGGTATGAAGCACTTCGAGAAGATGCTCGCGAAGCATCTGATAAGATGCGGCATCGGCAGGCGCGGGAGTGTTATCGTCAGCGATAAAGTCGCCGAGATGAGAATCCTCTTCCTCACCGATAGGCATTTCGAGCGAAACCGGTTCCTGCGCTATCTTCAAGATATCGCGAACCTTATCAACGGGCATATCCATTTCTTTTGCGATTTCCTCATCAAGCGGATCTCTTCCCTTTTCTTGAAGAAGCTGACGCGAAACGCGGAGAACTTTATTGATGGTTTCAACCATGTGAACGGGAATTCTGATGGTTCTTGCCTGATCGGCAATGGCACGGGTGATGGCCTGTCTGATCCACCAAGTTGCATAGGTTGAGAATTTGAATCCTTTGCCGTAATCAAACTTTTCTGCGGCCTTCATAAGACCGAGATTTCCCTCCTGAATAAGGTCAAGGAAGAACATGCCACGGTTTACATAACGTTTTGCGATACTAACAACAAGACGAAGGTTCGCTTCGACAAGTTGCTGTTTTGCAGCAAGGTCACCATGAGACATACGGTTTGCAAGTTCGAGCTCTTTTTCAGCCGAAAGAAGCGGAACTTTACCGATCTCTTTGAGATACATTCTCACAGGGTCATCAATAGAAACGCCCTCTTGGGTCAGGAGAGTATCAACGTCTTCGGGAGCCTCTTCAAACTCTTCGTTTTCGATATCCTCATCGGGCATATCAAAGACAACGTTCGAGAGCTCGGTTGCGATCTCAATACCGTTGCGTTCGAGCGCTTCACAAGCCTTTTCAAGTTTTTCGATCGAAACATCGGTATCCGAAAGTGCTTTCAGAATATCGGCAACTTTAATCGTTCCGTTCTGCTTTGCTTCTTCGATCTGTTCGGGGGTAAAAGCGGACAAATCTCTATCCATTTGTGTCCTCCTGTATGTTAGACTTTTTATTTTTGATTTTATTTAAATACTCGTTAAGCGCTGCGGCAGGATCAGATTCGATCTTTTTGTCATAGTCGTTACGCTCTCGGAGTGATTTAAGTGCTTCAATATGAGAATTAAGCGCCGAAAGGGTGATATCGCCGAGTTCAAGCCGCGATGCTCGGCAATTTTCAAGCGCGCCGATCTCTCGCGCGCTGAGCGCACCATCTTTTGAAAGAACGATTTCCCTGCCCGCCTCAAAATCTTCGCGGAAGAGGTTGAATATCTTCTTATTCAGCGCAGTTGCAAAATCGTTTTCGTCAAGCTTTTTGACCGCCTCGGGGCCGAAATCGCTCCTCAACAGCATGATACCGAGAATTGCTTCTTCATGAGATGCTTCCGACGAAAAACGGAGTTTATCGGAATTGGCGCTTCCGCCGAAACCGCTTTGTTCACGCAGAGCAACACGAGCCTGTTCGCGCCTTGCCTTGCCGTCCTGCTTTTTATAAAGCTGTTCTACCTCGGTGCGGATAGATTCCGCCGTCAAGCCAAGCTGTTCTGCGGCGCGAGACGCATAAACTTCTCTTTCGGGTCGCGACGCAAGCGTTGCGATGAAAGCAGTGACCTCGGAAACGGCACGAAGTTTTTCCTCGGCAACCGAAACGTCAAAACGCGAAATGATCTCATTGATCCGATAATCGATCTGTCCCGAAGAACCGGTGAGTTTTGCACGGAAGGCGTTTGCGCCGAATTTTTTGATAAATTCGTCGGGGTCTTTTGCCTCTGTCCCCAAATTGATGATTTTTGTGTCAACGCCGACCTGATTCAAAAGATCGATACCTTTAAGCGTTGCTTTTCTGCCTGCTTTGTCTATATCGTATGCGAGATAAACGGTCCGGCAATATCTTGCAATAATGCGAGCGTGTTCGGGTGTGATCGCCGTGCCGAGCGTTGCGATCGCGTTATCAAAACCCGCCTGATGCATCGCAATCGCATCGGGCGCGCCTTCGCACAAAATCAATGTTCCCGATTCGGTATTCTTTGCTATATTCAAACCGAAAAGGATGCGACTCTTTTTAAAGACGGGGGTATCTGACGTATTGATATATTTCCTTTCGTCTGCCTCATTGAGCCGTCTTCCGCTGAAAGCAACGACCTCGCCATTTGTGTCGAAAACAGGGAACATCAAACGGTTGCGAAACATATCGAAAAGTCTGCCGTTTTTGCCTTCACCGCCCAAAAACGCGGTGCGGATTTCAAACGGGGTAAACCCTTTTGAAACAAGATATTCGCAAAGAGGAGCTTGTCCGTAAGGCGAATCCGGTGCATAACCGATGCCGAAACGCTTGACGGTAACCGAGGAAAACTGACGTTTTTCGAGATAGGCGCGTGCATGAGCGCCGTCAGGCGTCAACAGCGATTTATAAAAGAAACGAGCCGCTTCACGGTTGAGTTCAAGCATCCTGTCACGTTTCACCGTCGGTTCGGCAGAGCGTCGTTCATAATTCTCCTCGACCTTGATTCCCGCGCGTTTCGCAAGAAATTCGATAGCCTCACGGTAGTCGAGATTTTCGGTCTGCATGACAAAGGTGACAACATCACCGCCCGCACCGCAGCCGAAACAATAATAACTTGAAGTTGCGGGAAACACAGTGAAAGAAGGGGTGCGTTCGCTGTGAAACGGGCAACGGCCGACAAGGTTTCCGCCCGCACGTTTGAGCGTTACGGTGCGCCCGATGACTTCTTCGATATTATTACGCATTTTCAGTTCTTCCAAAAATTCACGGGTAAACGCCATTGTTGCCCTCCTTCCCTGATGATGAAATGATAATTATTTATACTGCCAAACCTTTGGCACGAAAAGTTCGTTGAAACAACCCAAAGCATAACGGTCGGTCATACCTGCAATAAAATCGGCGGTGACAATTTCGATCCCGTCGCGTTCGGCATATTTCATATATTCTTTCGGAATTGATTCGGAATGCGACAGGAAATATTCATAAAGAAACGTGAGCATGCTGATAACTTTGTTATCCTCGCTCATTGTGATTTCGTTGCGATAAACCGATTCAAACATAAACTCACGGAGATTATCCATTGCTTCTGCATACGGCGCAACCAGCCCGATGCCGTTTTCCACACCGTGGTTTATCGTAGCCTGAACCAGCGTTGTTATTCTTTGGCTATGTGTAGTTCCCAAAAGTTCACTGATTTCTTTGGGAATATCGTTGATGTTAAGTATTCCCGCACGGGCGGCATCGTCGATATCGTGATTAATATAAGCGATACGGTCGGCGATCTTAATTATCCTGCCCTCAAGAGTTGAAGCCGAAACGGCACCGGTGTGACAAAGAATTGCCTCGCGGACTTCAAAAGTTAAGTTAAGTCCCTCGCCCTCATTTTCGAGATAATCCACAACACGAAGGCTCTGTTCATTATGACGAAACCCCTCGGGAAGAAGACGGTCGAGCGCCCTCTCGCCCGAATGGCCAAAGGGGGTATGGCCGAGATCATGTCCCAACGCGGCGGCTTCGGTCAGATCTTCATTAAGATGCAGAGCGCGAGCGATCGTTCGCGCGATCTGAGCGACTTCGAGAGTATGGGTCAATCTGGTTCGATAATGATCGCCCTCGGGCGCCAAAAACACCTGCATTTTATTCATCAAACGGCGAAAACTCTTGCTATGGGTAATACGGTCGCGATCGCGCTGAAATTCGCTTCTGACAGGACATTTCTCGACAGGACGAAGTCTGCCGCGAGTATCTTTCACATGAAAAGCAGCTTCGCAAAGAATGGTCTGTTCAAAGTCAAGCGTTCCGTCTTTGATCATTTTGTTTCCTCCGTAATAATGGGTTTTCGATGAGCGTCGACACAGAATTTTATTTCTATACACGAATATATACGCTCAATCAACTCGATTTACTTTTTTCTTTCAAAATTTTTTAAAAATTTTATCGTTTGTCTATTTCTTTTTGAGGTATATCCTTGTCTTTTCAGATTTAACGTGATATAATATAATTTGATTTTAATTTATAAATATAACAAACGGGAGGATAAATGTTCGGATATATAAGGCCTGTCAAGGGCGAACTTTACGTTAAAGACAGCGAATTTTATTCTGCCGTTTATTGCGGACTCTGCCGATACGGGGGAAAGAACATTTCGCATCTGACACGTTGGCTTTTGAATTACGACTTCGTTTTATTGGCGTTGCTTCGAATGTCGCTTTCCGGCGAAGAAGTTTGCGTTGAAAAGAAACGTTGCCCATATAAACTCAAAAAGAAAAACTGTGCCTGTGCGGACGAAAGTTATTCTTTTGTCTGCTCAGCGTTCGGATTGCTGACTTACGGCAAACTTCTTGACGATATAAAAGACGAAAAAGGTTTGAAACGTTTCGGCAAAAAACTCGCGAAACCCATTTTTTCTCATATCAGCAAGAAGTCAGACAATTTTGACGGTTTGAAAGACATTGTTAAGCGAGGTCTCGATGCCACCGACAAAGTCGAGGCCGAAAAATGCGATTCTATCGACAAAGCCGCTGACGGTTTTGCCACAATGATGAAGGAAATCGCGTCCTACGGGCTTAACGGCGACAAAGCGCTCATTGCGGAAAACTGCGGATATCACATCGGCAGATTTATCTATATAGCAGACGCTTTTGACGATCTCGAAGCAGATGAGAAAAGCGGAAATTATAACCCTTTGATTTTAAAATACGGATGTGCTCAAAAGGCCATCGAAAACTCCGAAAGCATCAAAGAAACTCTGTTTGACAGTCTAAATGCCTTTTCTAACCATTATGCATTAAGTCTTTCCGAGCCGTTAAACGGTATTGACAGGCTTATTTTCAACATAACCGAACTCGGCGGAAGAAACGCCGTTGAGCGAATTACCGAAAGGAAAAACAAATAATGACCAATCCTTATGAAGTTCTCGGGGTCTCGGAAAACGCATCTGACGAGGAAATCAAAAAGGCCTACCGAAAACTTGCAAAACAATACCACCCCGACAATTACGTTGACAACCCGTTGAAGGACCTTGCGTCAGAAAAGATGAAGGCTATCAACGAAGCTTACGACACGATACAAAAGCAACGCGCATCAGGAGGAAATCGCGGCGGTTCTTACGGTTACGGACAAGGCGGTTCCAACGCCTATGGCGACACGGGCTTCACTCGCATTCGCAGGCTAATTAACTCGAATAGGATCAACGAAGCCGAAACGCTCTTAAACGGTATGAATGCCGCCGATCGCAACGCAGAATGGCATTTTTTAATGAGTCTTGTTTTTTATCGCAAAGGTTGGCTTCAAGATGCGAGAAACGAAATCAACACGGCTTGTTCAATGGATCCTTATAATCAGGAATACCGCGCTTTTCAGCAACGAATGAGCAGCGGTTCTTACCAAAGCCCTTATGCAGGCATGAACACAAATTCAAGGGAATGCACCGGTTGCGACATCTGCCAAGCACTTTTGTGCGCCGATTGCTGTTGCGAATGCATGGGCGGAGATATTATCAGGTGCTGTTGACATGAAAAAGGCAAAAAAAGTTGCTTTCTCGGGGGTATTCACCGCGCTATGCACCGTTTTGATGCTCATCGGTTCGCTTTTTCAAAGCCTTGATCTCAGCGCGGCGGCATTCGGAAGCATCGTTGTGCTCATTGCCGTTATCGAACTCGGCAAAGGTTGGGCGTTAGGTGTTTATATTGCGAGTTCATTGCTTTCGTTGATTTTATTACCCAATAAATCAGCGGCGGTCATCTTTGCTTTATTTACGGGTTTTTATCCCATTATCAAGGTTTTTTTGAACAAAATCAAACCGATTTTTCTTTCATACATCATCAGAGTTGTTTTTTGCAACCTCGCACTTTCGCTTTTGATCTTTCTTTCGGTCAAAGTGTTTGGTCTTACCGAGGATCTCATCGGTTTTAATTTTTTGATTTATTTTGTTGCAAACGTTACGTTCATTGTTTACGATTTTGCGCTCGAACGCATCGCCGTGACATACGTTTCGCGCTTGAAACGCTTGATTTTCCGCAAGCGATAGTTGACAAACATTCCTGCGCGTGATATAATTATATGATATTTTTTTCGGAGGTTCTCCATGATAAAAAGCATGACGGGTTACGGACGTCACCGCGAGGTGATCGACGGACGCGATATTTTATGCGAGGTAAAATCGGTCAACAGCCGTTATCTCGACACAAATATTAAGTTAGGTCGTCTTTATGCCGCGCTCGAAGACAAGGTCAAGCAATATGCTTCAAGCCGTGTTTCTCGCGGAAAAATGGACATTTACATTTCGATCGACAACATTCAGGGCGACGACAACGGTCTTTCGGTAAATGAAAAGTTTCTCGAAAGTTACGTTGCGCTTCTGCGTGACATAAAAGACAGATATTCGCTCGGCGGCGACGTTACGATTCAGACGGTCGCAGGCAGAAACGAGGTTTTTGTTCAGACGCGTCCCGAAGAGGATACAGAGGCCGCGGGAAGAGCGCTTTTGACCGTTATGGAAAAAGCGTTTGACAGTTTCACGGCGATGAGAGAAGCCGAAGGCGAAAAACTTGAAGCAGACCTGCTTTCACACCTTTCGGTTCTTGAAAACATTCGTGCAAACATCGTTGAAAGAGCTCCCGAATCGGTCAGAGAAAACAACGAAAAGATGAAGTCGAGAATCCGCGAGTTACTTGACGGCGCAAACTATGACGAAGCAAGACTTCTTACCGAATGTGCCGTTTTTGCGGACAAGGCTGACATCAGCGAAGAACTCGCAAGGCTCGATTCTCATTTCACTCAGTTCAAAAAGATCCTCCAAGAAAACGTTCCTGTTGGCAGAAAGCTCGACTTCCTCGTTCAGGAGATGAATCGCGAGGTTAACACGATCGGCTCGAAATGCAACGACAGCGAGATCGCAAAGCAGGTCATCGAAGCAAAGAGTTATGTCGAAAAGATCCGCGAACAGATCCAGAACATTGAATAAGGAGTCCCCAATATGAAACTTATTGATGCAGGATTCGGCAACTTTATAAATTGCGACAGAGTTATCTCGGTCGTATCGCCCGATTCGCTTCCCGTTCGCCGATTGATACAAGATGCAAAGAACGCAGGCAGATTGATCGACGTCAGTTGCGGCAAGAAAACGAAATCGGTGCTTATCACCGACAGCGACCATATTATCTGTTCCGCCGAAGAACCCGAGACCATTGTTAAATCCATTTCCGAATAAAACCGTTGATAATTTACGAAAATAAAGAGGTAATCACATTATGATGCTCTATCCCAACGTTCAAGATCTCACAAACGAAAAGGTGAACCGTTACAGATTGGTCATCGCGACCGCTAAGTGTGCACGTCATCTTATCGACAAAGCAAACGACGAACGCGAACTCGAAGAACTTCGCAGACTCGAAACCGACCGTTTCAGCAAAGAAACCAAGAACGAAAACGATATTCTTCTTTCCGAAAAGCCGGTTTCTATCGCCGTTCAGAAACTTTACGACGGCGAATATACCATCGTCACAGAATAACAATGAACAAAGCGTATGCCTTCGTGCACATAACCGACATTTCATACGGTATTGACAGGAAATACAGTTATTTCGTGCCTGCGCCTTTGCGCGCCGATATAAAGGTCGGTTCTGTTGTCGTCGTGCCTTTCGGCAACTCGAACAAGAGAATGAGCGCTGTCGTTGTCGGATTTTCAGACGAATGTGAATATCCGAGAGTTAAATCCATCGACAGTATCATGAACTATCCGTTTGAGGTGCCCAACGACCTTATCAACACATGTGCATTCATGAAGGAGCGCTTTTTCTGTACTTTCGGAAGCGCGTTCAGAGCGGTCATTCCTCCGGGAGTGAATCTCGGAAGCGAAACGACATATTCCCTCACCGAAGGGTGTGACACAAGCAATCTAAACAGCGCCGCCGAAGTTCTTTTGAGGACAATATCCGAAAAAGGCATTTGCAGCGAACGAACGCTCATTGAGGAATTTGGCGAAGAATGCAAAAAACTGCTTGCCGCGCTTTGCAAAAGCGGCATTCTCACAAAAGGAAGCAGAGTTCCCGAAAGACTTAACGAAAAGAACCTTTTCACATACAGCCTTACCGTTTCTCCCGAAGAAGCAAGCGAGATCTCGGAGGGCGACAACCGTCTTACAGACAAACAAAAAGGTCTTATTTCGTTGCTCATCCACTACCCTGCCGCTACAATGCGGGAGATCGAGGAACTCGGCGGTTTTTCTTCTGCCATTGTAAATGCGCTTATCAAAAAAGGCATTGTCGAAAAGCGCGAGACGTCGTTTTTCAGAGAGGCGTACAGTTTTGACGATATCGAACCCGAGGCGCCCTATTCACTTAATTGCGAGCAGAAAAAAGTTTCCGACGGTTTGAATGAGCTTGTTGACAGCAACGAGGCGAAAGGCGCTTTGCTTTTCGGTATAACTGGCAGCGGAAAAACGCGAGTTATTATTGAAACCGCGAAACATGTGATTTCGAGCGGGCGGCAGGTTATCGTTCTCGTCCCCGAAATCGGACTTGCATCGCAAGCGGTCAAGGCATATGCCGCCGCGTTCGGAAAACGGCTTGCGGTAATACACTCAATGCTTTCCGTCGGAGAAAGAACCGACACCTATCGAAAAATACTTTCGGGTGATATCGACATTGTCATCGGCACGAGAAGCGCGGTTTTTGCACCTTTTCCGAAACTCGGAATGATCGCCGTCGACGAAGAGCAGGCACACACCTACAAAAGCGAGATGCAACCGAAATACAACGCCGTTGACATTGCTCGTTTCAGATGCAGTGAATCAAAAGCGTTAATGTTGCTTGCATCGGCAACACCTTCTGTTGAGAGTTTTTACAAAGCAAAAAAAGGCATTTATTCGCTTTTCACTCTTGAAAGCCGTTTCAGCGGCACGGAGTTGCCGGAAGTTATCATCCAGGACCTGCGCGAAGACCCGACAGTCGTCACCGAAAAACTCATCGGTGAACGACTTTCGCAAGAAATCAAATCGGCAAAAGCCAACGGGAAACAGTCGTTGCTTTTCGTGAACCGCAGAGGTTTTAACTCACATATTTCCTGCCGCGAATGCGGTTATGTCTTCTCCTGCCCGAACTGTTCGGTCTCGCTTACTCACCATGCATACGAAGGCAGTCGCAAAGGCACAAGACGTCTTTCCTGCCATTATTGCGGATATACGACCTCATTACCCGAAACCTGCACTGCTTGCGGCGGCAGCCGTATCGGTTACACAGGATACGGAACTCAAAAACTTCAAGACGAACTTGAAAACGATTTTCCCGAACTTAAAATAACAAGAATGGATTCCGACACAACCGGCGGAAAATTTTCGCACGACAAGCTTATTAACGAATTCGCGAGCGGCGAAAGCGACGTTTTGATCGGAACTCAGATGATATCAAAGGGATTGGATTTCCCAGAAGTCGTTTTGGCAGGCGCGGTCTCAATTGACAATTCGCTTTATGCCGACGATTTCAGAGCGGGCGAACGAACCTTTTCGCTCGTAACCCAACTTGTCGGACGAGCAGGTCGTGCAGGAGCGCGAGGCAAAGCGATTTTGCAAACCTACAACCCTGACAACGAAACCCTTAATCTTGCGGCTTCGCAGGATTATCAAAGTTTTTTCGAGAGCGAAATCAAACTTCGTCAAGCGGTTGTTTTTCCACCGTTTTGCTCGATGGCTGTTTTTGGTTTTTCATCGGCTTCCGAAACCGAATGTGAAAATTTCGCAAGGAGGTTCGACACGATTCTGCTTTCGCTTTACGATAAAAACTATAAAGACATAAAAATCATCAAATTCGGTCCGTTTAAAAACGGGATTTACAAAATAATGGGCAAGTTTCGCCAACGCATCATCATAAAATACAAAGACAACGCAAGGTCGCGCGAATTCCTTTCGCAACTTCTTTCTGAAGGGCTTGCCGCCGCACCGAAAGGTGTCAAGGTCGACCTTGATGCGAACCCAACCGTTATTTAGGAGGATATCATGGCAATTTTGAACATACTTAAAGAAGGCGACGAAACTCTCCGCAAAAAATGCAGGAGGGTTGACGAAATCACTCCCAGAATCCACACCCTTCTCGACGACATGCACGACACTCTCGAAAAGGCGCAAGGCGTCGGTCTTGCCGCTCCGCAGGTCGGGATTCTCAGAAGAATCGTAATCGTGGAAATTGACGACAAAAAATACGAAATGATAAATCCGGAGATCATCGAAACCAAAGGCAAGCAGGAAGAAATCGAAGCATGTCTTTCGGTTCCCGAAAAATTCGGACTTGTAAAACGCCCCGCATGGGTCAAGGTTCGCGCAACCGACAGAAACGGAAAGGTTTATGAGGTTGAGGGCGAAGGTCTTATGGCAAGATGTTTCTGCCACGAGCTCGACCATCTTGACGGCACGCTTTACATTGACAAAGCTATTGAAATGTATGATGCTGACGATATTGAGGATGCTGAATGAGAATTGTTTTTATGGGCACTCCCGATTTTGCGGTCGCTTCATTGGAAGCACTTTGTGAATCGGGACACGAAATAATTTTGGTTGTAACTCAACCCGACAGGCCGAAAGGGCGCGGATATAATCTCACTCCCTCGCCCGTCAAGCAATATGCGATCGAAAAAGGGATCGACGTCATTTCCCCCTCGACGCTCAAAGACGAAAACGTCATCAAGACGCTCGAAGACGCAAACGCCGATCTTTTCATCGTAACCGCTTTTGGAAAAATTCTCCCGAAACGTGTTTTGGACATCCCGAAATTGGGTTGCATCAACGTTCATGCATCGCTTCTGCCCTCCTGGCGCGGTGCCGCACCGATCAACAGAGCTGTTATGAACGGTGACAAAAAGGGCGGTGTCACGGTCATGTTCATGGACGAAGGTCTTGACACGGGAGACATGATTTTGATCAAGGAGATCGAAATCAACGATGATTGGACCGCCGAAGATTACCACGACGCTTTGGCAGACGTCAGCAAGGATGCGCTTAAAGATTTCCTTCAAATCGCTTCAAACGGAGAGATTCCGCGCATCGCACAGGACGGAAGTCTTGCGACCTATGCTGCGAAAGTCGGTAACGAAGACGCATTTCTCAGTTTTTCCGAAACGGCAGAAGCGACGAAAAACCGTATCAGAGGGCTCTCACCTTTCCCCGGTTCGTTCTTTTTCCTCAACGGAAAGCGTTTCAAAGTCAGAAATGCGGTGGTTTCCGACGGCAAAGGCGAAATCGGTACCGTTATTTCTACCGATAAAGGCGGAATTGAAATCGCATGTGCCGACGGCAGTGTTATTATCACAAAACTTTGTCCGGAGGGCAAAGGGGTTTGTGACGCGGAAAGTTATCTGCGCGGAAACAGAATTGAGATCGGAACAAAAGTAAATGAGTGACAGAGCCAGACTTGCCGCATATAATGCCGTTAAACGCATTTTCGGCGGAGCATATTCCAACCTTATATCCTTCGGCGACGATTTGACGGGTTTGGACAGGGCGTTCGCCGAAAGCATCGCTTTGGGCACGCTTGAACGCAAAATCACGCTCGAAAGCGTTATAAGCGAACTTTTGCAAAAAGAGACCGGAGCTGATGTCGTTTATCTGCTTATGACGGGTGTATATCAGATTCTTTACATGGACAGAGTTCCCGACAACGCGGCCTGCGACGAGACCGTCGGCATTGCAAAAGAACTGTTTGGCAAATCAACGGCAGGATTCGTCAACGCGGTGATGCGTACCGTTTGCCGAAACAAGAATGAAATTGAAAAGAAGATAGAAAATTCAAAAGGTTATATCAAATTTTCCGTCAACGAAGCTCTTTTTGAGCTGATCAAATCGCAATACCCTAACGATTACGAACGGATCTTCTCCGCTTTTTTCGGCAAATCTCCGACATTTTTAAGAATCAACACATTAAAAGCCGATGCGGAAACGGTTGCGATAAAAACCGACGGACGTGTTCTGAGCAAAAAAACGGTCGTTTGCAACGACGCGCAAAAAGCCATTTCTTTGCTCGGTAACGGCGAATTCTATATCCAAGGCGCCGCATCGCAAAAGGCGGTTGAATTTTTGGGCGCGGCTCCGGGCGACATTGTGATCGACGTTTGCGCCTGCCCCGGCGGCAAAAGCCTCGGCGCCGCCATTGATATGAACAACATCGGAAGCATCTTCTCTTTTGATCTGCACGAAAAGAAACTTCCTCTTATCGAAAAAAGTGCAAAAAAGCTCGGTGTTTCGATTATTTCAACCTCAAAACACGATGCGCGAATGCCGAAAGACGAACTTATCGAAAAAGCCGATAAGGTCATTTGCGACGTTCCGTGCAGCGGCACCGGTGTTATGGGCACAAAACCCGAAATAAAGCACAAATCGCCCGATGGATTCAAGGGGTTATACCCGACTCAAAGGGCGATAATCAGAGCGGCTTCCGAATATCTCAAAATCGGTGGCACAATGGTTTATTCCACATGTTCCATAAACAAAAAAGAGAACGAAGACATCGTTCACGATTTTTTGGAGCAAAACAAACGGTTCCGACTTGTCGGCGAAAAAACCTATCTGCCGTTTGAAGAAGAAAACGAAGGCTTTTACATGGCAAAAATCATACGGGAGAAATGATATGAAGGCTGATTTGCTTTCGATGTTTCCCGAAGAGTTGGGTGAGTTCGCAGTTTCGCTCGGACAACCCAAATACAGAGGAAAACAGATTTTTGAAGGCTTATATAAAGGCAACCGCGATTTTTCGGAGTTCACTTCTCTTCCGAAAGGCTTTCGCGAAACGCTTGATTCACACGCATTTATACCTAATGCAAGTATAAAAAGAAAACTGGTTTCCGCTATCGACGGAACAGTGAAATATCTTTACTCTCTCCACGACGGCGAAACCGTCGAGAGCGTTTTTATGCGTTACCGTCATGGCAACACGATGTGCATTTCGACTCAGGTCGGATGCCGAATGGGCTGTGCTTTCTGCGCTTCCACCAAAGCAGGACTTGTGCGTTCGCTCGCGCCTTCGGAAATGCTTTTGCAGATTTTGGAAGCGGAACGCGACCTCGGAGAGCGCGTTTCAAACGTCGTTCTTATGGGCATGGGCGAGCCGCTCGATAACTATGACAACGTTATGAAGTTTTTGAGGCTTGTGAATCATGAAAGCGGTCTTAACATCGGTTTAAGGCATGTTTCGCTTTCAACCTGCGGGCTTGTTGACAAGATCGACCGGCTTGCCGACGAGGGGTTGCCGGTCACGCTCTCCATTTCGCTCCATGCGCCGAACGACGAAAAGCGCAGGCTGACGATGCCGATCGCAAACAAATACAGCATCAAGGAACTTTTAGAAGCGTGCAAACGTTTCACGGATAAAACGGGAAGACGCATTTCCTTTGAATACGCACTCATATCGGGCGTTAACGATTCGAAAGAAGATGCGCACGAACTCGGACGTCTGCTTTCGGGAATGCTTTGTCACCTCAATCTGATCCCGGTTAACCCGATCAAAGAAAAAAACTTCGTAAGAAGTGAAAAAAATGCCATAAAAGTATTTACAGAAACGGTCGAAACATATAAAATAAACGTAACGGTGAGAAGAAGACTCGGCGCAGATATCAACGCGTCGTGCGGTCAGCTTCGCGCCGATGATTCAGGCAAAAAGGAGGAACAGCTTTGAAATACGGCGGAAAGACCGATGTTGGCAAAAAACGCAAATCCAATCAGGACAGTTATGCTGTTTTTTCCAAAGACAGTTATTTTTGTGCTGTCGTCTGTGACGGTATGGGCGGCGCAAAAGGCGGTAACGTTGCAAGCGGGCTTGCAGTAAAAACATTTGTGACTGTTATCAAAAAGGCTTTTTCTCTTCACAACGCAGACAATTACAACGAGACAGAAATCAAACGTCTGCTCAAAACCGCAATTGATGAAGCGAACTATGTTATTCGCGAAAAATCCCTCATTGACGACGAACTCGAAGGCATGGGCACGACGCTCGTTGCAGTTTTGATCTGTCTTTGCGGTACGTTTTGCGTCAATGTCGGCGACAGCAGGCTTTACCGTCAGACAGACGGAAATTTATATCAGGTTTCGATAGACCATTCTTTTGTGCAATACCTGATCGAAAAAGGCGAAATCAAGCCTAACGAAGCTGCCATGCACCCCAACAAAAATATCATTTTGCGTGCATTGGGTGTTAATGACAGAGTTGAAGCGGATTATTTCAGAATCGACAGATATGACAGACTTCTTCTTTGCACTGACGGACTTACAAACCACGTCAATGACAATCGAATCGGAGATATAATTTCAGGTTCGTATCTTACCAAACCGCCATCTTACAAAGAAAGAGTTGAAAAACTCATTGCCGAAGCAAATGACAACGGCGGCAGTGACAACATTACTGCCGTATTGATCGGCGGCGAGCAATAATCTTTTCGCAAATTACTTTTTCCGAACGAAAGGAAATTTGAAATGAACAAATACGAAGGCTTGGTCGGTAAAGTCCTCGACGGCAGATATAAAATACTTGAACTTGTCGGCATGGGCGGCATGGCTTGCGTTCTTAAAGCGCAGGACCTTGTTATGAACCGCATCGTTGCTATTAAAATACTTAATGATGAATACAACGGAAACGAGCAAGCAGAGGCCAGATTCATCGACGAATCCAAAGCCGTTGCTATGCTTTCAAACAAAAACATCGTCAGTGTTTATGACGTTGCTATTTATCCCGATATCAAATATATCGTCATGGAGTTTCTCGACGGTATCACTTTGCGTGAATATCTTGACAACAAGGGTGTAATCGGTTGGAAAGAAGCGTGTATTTACATTCTTAAAATCCTCCGTGCGCTCGAACATGCTCACAGCAAAGGCATTATTCACCGTGATATCAAACCTCAAAATGTGATTCTTATGAAGAACGGTGATATAAAAGTCACCGACTTCGGCATTGCAAAGCTGCCTAACTCTGTTTCGGAGCAGAACAACGAAAAGGCAGTCGGAACCGTTTATTACATCTCACCCGAGCAGGCATGCGGACAGGAAACCGATTATTATTCCGATATCTATTCTGTCGGCATTATGCTCTACGAAGCGGTTACAGGCACGCTTCCTTTCACCGCGGAAACCCCGATGGAAGTTGCGCTTATGCAGGTCAACGATGAGCCTGTGCATCCTCGCGACATTGTGCTTGACGTCCCTGTCGGCGTTTCGCAGATCATTTTAAAAGCGATGGAAAAATCGCCTTCTGACAGATTCCAATCGGCTCACACGATGGCAAAAGCGATCGAATGGGTTCTCAGAAACCCCGACGTTATTTTTGCTATGGATGCTGCCGTTGCAGAAGAAAGTCAATTCGGCAAAACGAGCGTTGTTTCTATCGATATGATCGATACCGCAGAGATCGTGCCTTTCGGCGAAGACGATATTGAAGATACGCTTCCCGAAAAAAAGGTTGCGGTTGTCGGCGGTGCAAAAGGTGCGAAAAACGGCGACAAAACCAAGAAAAAGAAGAAACCCTCGAAATTTAATAAAAGCATGTTTCCTATCGTCGCAGGGATTTCAATCTCAGCAATCATCGTCATCGTTTGCCTTATCGGCTTTGTCGGATGCGAGGTCATCAGAGAATTCACCTCCAACGACAACGATGTTGCCGAAGTTGAATATCCCGACATTATCGGCAAAACCTTCAACGATGAGCTCAAAGATGATTTGAAGAACTCATCGGTTCACGGTGCGGAATTTGTCATTGATGATAAAACCGAAATTATTTACGACTTCGACGAAGACTACGACCATAACAAAATTCTCAGAACCGAGCCGCCTGCGGGCCACAAGAGCAAGCCCAACAACGGCGTTCTCCATTTTGACAAGATCGTTGTCAACTGGTCCGAAAAGGTTACTATGCCCGACGTGATCGGACTTCCGAAAACAAACGTAAAGAAAATGCTCGAAGACCTCGATCTCAAAGTGAAATTTGAAATCGAAATCAATCTCGACAACCCTTATTATTTTGACGACCAAGTCGTTGGTGCCTCGATCAAAAGCGGCACACAAATCGACATCGGTACAACCGTAACGGTTTATGTCTGCAAAAAGGCGCAAACCAAAGACGTTACAGTTCCCGATCTTTTGGGCATGACTGCCGAACAAGCCGAAAAAGAGGCTATTTATTGGGGATTTATTTGCGTTAAAGAAGCACGCAGTGATTCGATCGGAAGCAACAAAGTCGTTGAAATGTATCCTGCACCCGGCACGACCGCAACAAGAGGAGACGCAATCAGAATCATAATCTCGGTTCCTGCCGACAGTCCTACCGTTCCCGATCTCAAAGGCACAACCCTCGGTGTGGCTCAACACATCATTGATTCTTCACCTGCGTTCGCTGACACCCAAATCACGCTCACTTATCACTATTTCGCCGCAGATGAGTCAATGAGAAACAGCATTAATGCGCTCAATTACACCAATATCGACGAATATATCGCGATGCTCGTTTCGTTGGATTGTGAAGCGTTGCCCGTCGGTGTTGACCCCGGAAACAATCTGATCGTTTTCCAAAGCGTTCCGGCAAACACACCGCTGCCGCCGCTTACATACGAAATTCAAGTTATAATCATCACCTATACAAGTTCTGAACCCGGACCCGGACCCGGACCCGGACCCGAGCCTGAACCCGAGCCCGAACCCGAGCCTGAGCCCGAGCCCGAGCCTGATGTATCGGATCCTTCCGGAGCGGTTTCGGAGGTTGTTTCTTGAAGATTATAGAAAAAGAAGGGTTGATCCTTTCAGGGAAAAACGGACAATACACCGTTGAATGCGAAGGCGAAAGAATCATCTGCCGTTCGGGAACGAAGGTCAGAAAATTCGAGGGCAAGATCCTTGCAGGAGACAAAGTTATTTTTCGTGACAACGGCGACGGAAACGGATTTATCACTTCCCTGCTTCCCCGAAAGAACCACCTCATTCGTCCCGCAGTCGCAAACATTGACACACTTGTCATGGTTGTTGCGCCTAAGGACCCCGAACCCTATCTTTACAATATCGACCTCTTAACCGTCATTGCCGCAAAAAACGATATTGAATGTGCAATCGTTGTTTCTAAAAGCGACCTTGACGATTGCAACGATATCAAGGCTACATATGAAAAAACGCCTTTTAAGGTTTTTGAAACAAGTTCCCGAAAAGGCGAAGGTATCGACGAAGTTAAATCATTTTTAAAGGGAAAAATATGCGTCCTTTGCGGCGCATCGGGCGTTGGAAAATCAACGTTGATCAATTCTCTTTATCCTTTTCTGAATTTACAAACCGGTGAACTTTCGGAAAAAATCGCTCGCGGGAAAAACACCACGCGCACAACGGAGATTTTTTCGCTGGGCAACGACACATATCTCGCCGATACACCGGGTTTCACAGCGGTGAACACCGAATTATATTGTCAAATCGACCACAAGGAACTCGAAGGTTTGTTCCTCGAATTCAATGACTTCAAAGCCGACTGCCGCTATGCCGACTGCACACACACAAAGGAAAAAGAATGCGGAATTGCATACGCTGTCGAAGACGGTCGTATTTCGGGTTCGCGCCACGAAAGTTACAAAAAATTATATGATGAACTCAAAAACATCGACAGGTATAAATGATTCGGAGGATATTTATGTTCATGGGATTTTTTACGATATCAAATCTACCCACCGTTTTAGGTTTGATATCAGCTTTAACGGCATGTTTTCTTGCCGGAAACGGTAACGTCAAATTTGGCATTTACATGATGTTTCTCGCATGCATTTGCGACGTGATCAACGAAAATATCGTAAAGAGAACCGAAAAAAAGACTCCGAGTCATACCGTTTTCGCAAATCAACTCATTGATTTATGCAAAATGGCGGTTTTCGGAATCGCACCTTGCTTTATTCTCTTTTCGTTTGGTTTCGACGGTTGGTTTGACACGGCTATCTACTGCATTTATATCGCATGTGCGGCAATAAGAGTCTCAACACAAAAGACTTTGGAACTTTCAAACCTCAACCCCAAAAAGAAATACAAGAGAAATCGCGGCATTCCGCTCAGCACAACGGTTTATGTTCTCACGTTCCTCTTCTTGCTCACAACGTTTATTCCCGCTGTAGTTACCGTTTGGTTCGCGAGGATATTCTTACTTGCTTTGAGTGTCGGCTTTGTTCTTAACATCAAGATCAAACGCCCCGGTATCAAGCGTTCGGTTCTTATCCTCGGTATAGAATTGGCATTGTTGCTTATTCTCCTTGTTGTAGGAAACTGCAAAGCACCGATCGAAGAAAGCCCCGATACCGTAATCGAGGATGTCTCGACCGGCGAAACGTCAGAAGTTTAAAAACGACCATAATAAAAATCCACCCGACACGGGTGGATTTTTTTATGACAATTATTGATAATCAACGAAGATAAGAGGATTCACGGCTTCACCGTCAACATAAACCTCGAAATGAAGGTGGGGACCGGTTGAATTACCGGTAGATCCGATCTTACCGACTTCGTCACCTGCGGAAACAACATCACCGACCTCAACCGAGCGTTCACTGAAATGTGCATAAAGAGTATGAACACCGTCGCCATGATCAATAACAACACAGTTGCCGTAACCGCCGTGCCATTCAGAAAGAACGACAACGCCGTCAGCAGCCGCAACAGCAGGATCGCCGTAGCAACTTCCGTGCTGAGCGATATCTATACCTTTGTGGGTTCTTCCCCATCTCGGTCCCATATAGGAAGTGATGATTCCGTCATAAGGTTTTGTGAAAGTTCCGAGTGTGGCGGTTTTGATGCCGTCGGAACAAGTGCCGACACGAACGATTTCATCAGATGCATCGCTAATTACTTCAAACGAAACAACGTTGCGTTCGGTGACAACACCGTTGATAGAAACGATCTGATAGGTTTCTGTGCCTTCACCGTTGTATCCTTTGGAAACAACCTTTTCAACGCCGTCACGAAGACCGTCAGTGAAGATTTTCTTTGACTGATACTCGATAACGACCGTATCGCTCAAAGTCTGAACCGATTTGACCGAAAGTTCAACAGAAAGGGTTTCGCCTTTATAAGTCTTTACATCGCCCGAAAGAAGCGATGCGGCTTTATCGGAACCGACAAAAGATGCCACAGGATACTTGCCCGAAACGATCTTAACATCATTGTTGAAACTGTTTTCCAAAGATGTATCAATACCGAGCGCGGCAACACGTTCCGCGAGAGCGGCATCGACCGCTTTATTTGCCGATTCGGCAGAACTCAAAGCGGCGATAAAGTTGCCGTCAACATAAATGCCTTCGCCGGAACGCTTTTCGGAAACCTCGGTTTTTTCGGAAACCTCAGCAGAAGAGCTCGAGTTATCATCGGAATTATTACCTGCAAACACGAAGATACAAGAAATAGTGACAACAACCGCCAAAATGGCTATGACAGTAAATCTGTATTTTTTAAGTGATTCGAATAACTTTGAAATGTAACTCAAAAATTCTCCTCCATAATATCATTCCGAGATAGATTGTATACCATAAATGTTAACGCAATGTTACGTAATCTTAAATTTTTTTCATTTGTCTTTTTAAACGATGTCCGTTGGGCACAATTTTTCATGGTGTTTTGTCGTTATAGTGCATTTATTTAATGAAAACTATTGAAAAAGAAGAAATGCGGTTGTATAATTTATTGTAGTTTCAAACGCATTGAAAGGACTAATCAAAATGCAGATCACAAAAACACTCACCACCACACCGAAAGACAAGCCCACAGGCGCGCTCGGATTCGGCAAGATATTCACCGATCATATGTTCATCATGGATTACAACACCGAAAACGGTTGGCATGATGCAAGAATCGTTCCTTTTGCAGATATTTCTCTTTCGCCCGCATGCATGGTTTTCCATTACGGTCAGGAAATGTTCGAAGGCATGAAAGCCTATCGCGCAAAAGACGGCAGAGTTTTGCTTTTCCGTCCCGAAAAGAATATCGAAAGAATGAACAACACCAACCTTCGCATGTGCATTCCGCAGGTCAATGTTGACGATGTGCTTCAAGCGATCGAAGAACTTGTTATGGTTGACAAGGATTGGATCCCTTCCGATCCCGGAACCTCGCTCTACATCCGTCCGTTCATCATCGCGACCGATCCCTTCCTTGGTGTTCACCCCTCGCACACCTACAAATTCATGATCATTCTCTCGCCCTCGGGTTCTTATTACGCCGGCGGTCTTGCGCCCGTCAAAATCTGCGTTGAGGACGAATATGTTCGCGCGGTCAAGGGCGGCACAGGTTACGCAAAGGTCGGCGGCAACTATGCAGCTTCGCTCAAAGGCCAGGAAAAGGCAGAACAGCTCGGATACGCTCAGGTGCTTTGGCTTGACGGTATCGAACACAAATACATCGACGAAGTCGGAGCGATGAACGTTTTCTTCGTTATCGGCGACAAGGTCATCACGCCGAAACTTGAAGGCAACATTCTTCCCGGCGTTACCAGAGATTCCGTAATCTGCTATCTCAAAGCAAAAGGTTACACCGTTGAAGAACGCAGAATTTCCATCGACGAAGTTTATGAAGCAGGCATGAGCGGCGAATTGAAGGAAATGTTCGGCACAGGAACCGCCGCAGTAATTTCGCCCGTAGGTTTGCTTGATTGGAACGGCAAAAAGCTCGAAATCAATAACGGCGAAATCGGAACCGTTTCGCAGATGCTTTACGATGAAATCACCGGCATTCAGTTCGGTAACAAGGAAGATGAATTCGGATGGAGTCACGAAATCAAGAGATAATCGACCAAGAAAATATTTTTGAAGAAGCGGAGTCAAACTCCGCTTCTTTCGAAGAACAGGAAATTTCAAAACCGCAACCAAAAAGATCCAAAAATCCGTTCAAATCGCCTTTGTTTACAAAAGGTTTTTGGTGCTTGATTATCTTTTTCTGTTGTTCGGCATTTATATACATTTTATCAAGGTTCAATTCGGATTTCGCAGAATTTTGGACCGTTTATCCCGCGCAGGCGTTGCGTTTCATTCTCGCCAAACTCAGCGGTTGGGTTCCCTTTTCGCTCGCCGAATGTCTGCTTTTGTTGTTGCCGATCCTTGCGATCACATATATCATCGCTTCAACCATTTCTACCAAGCGCGACGAAAGCGATGAAAACTTCTGCCGCTGGCTACGCCCGTTGATCTCGACCATTTTGGTCATCTCAACCATTTTCTTTTCGGGGTTCGGCCCCGCATACGGCAGAAAGCATTTATCGGACAATCTCGGGCTCGAACAAGAACCGGTTTCCGCAAAGCAACTTTACAACACAGGCGTTATTTTGATTGAAGAGGTCTCAGAGGATATCAAAAAAGTCGAATTTGATCCCTCGGGCGCTTCTATCATGCCTTATGATTACGACACTTTGAAAGAAAAAGTCAATGAAGCGTTCGGAAAATATGCGAAGGATGCCGATTACATCTCGCATTTCCGTTCAAATCCGAAAGCGATTGCGTTATCAAAGCCGATGACTTACACGCATATTTCAGGTGTTTACACATTCATGACAGGCGAATCCAACATCAACACAAATTATCCCGATTTTCTTGTTCCGTTTACGATGGCGCATGAGATGGCACATCAGCGCGGTATCGCACGCGAAGACGAAGCCAATTTCGTTGCCTTTTTGGTTTGCATCGGCAGTGATGATGCATATATCAGATATTGCGGATATGCCAACATGCTTCATTACATCAACGGTGCGCTCTCTACCGCAAACACAGAAAAGAGCGTTGAACTTTATTACCAAAAAACGCCGATCGAATTAAGAAAAGAGTTCGCGGCTTACTCGCTGTTCTTCGATGAATACCGCGACAGCACCGCAAGCGAAGTCACGGGCGCTGTCAACAACACCTTCCTGCAATCGCAAGGACAATCGGCAGGAACGAAAAGTTACGGTTTGGTCGTTGACCTCGCAGTTGCTTATTACAAAGGAAAATAAAAAGAGCGCGTTTGCGCTCTTTTTTCTATCTTATCAACATTTCAAACGCGGTCAACACGGCGAGAAAGCCAAAATTAAGCAGAGAGAACCTCGCGATATAACCTGCCGTTCTGCCCGGTTGGTCTTTGCAGTATTCACGGAAGGTAATAAGGCTCGCAAGCGAAGCGATAAGCGTTCCGACGCCGCCGATATTGACACCTATGAGAAGCGACGGATAATCATTCGTAAACTGTGAAAGCAGAACCGCAGAGGGAACGTTGCTGATGAATTGACAGGAAAGAACGCTGAAAATCAGAGTGTTCTTTTCGAGCAATCCCGAAAGAAGTTCTTTGACGGGTTCGATACGCGCCATATTTCCTGCGAAAATGAAGAAAAATACGAACGTCAACAGCAACGGATAATCAACATCGCGCAGAGCCTTTCTGTCAACGAAAAACAAAACGGCGGGAATAACAATGAGCCCGATCGAATAATGGATGCCGCGAAAAACAACGGCTATGGAAAGCGCGAAAAGCAAAAGAAGTAAAATCGTTCTGGCACGCGGTATGAAAATCGGCTCGTCCTCCTGAACGATCTGTTCCGGGCGGATAAAAAGGCAACAAACGGTTATCAACACCACTGAAACGACAAAAGGCAGGAACATTATTTTCACAAATTCAGCGTCGGGAATCGAAAACTTCGAATAAAGAAAAAGGTTTTGAGGATTGCCGAACGGCGTGAGCATACCACCCAGGTTCGCGGCAATGTTTTGCATGATAAACGTAAATGCCATATATTTTTCTTTACCCGTTGTTTTCAAAACGAGATAACCGAGAGGTAAGAAGGTGAGAAGCGCCATATCGTTCGCGATGAGCATCGAGCCGATAAACGTGATATAAACAAGCGCGAGAACGGCAGATCGGATCGTTTTGAAGCGAGAGACGAGTTTTCCCGCAAGTATATAAAAGAAATTTATATTCCGCAACGCACAAACAACGGCAAGAACGCAAAAAAGGCAGGAAAGAGTTTTGAAATCAAAATAATTGATATATTCGGCATCAATCGGCACGAAAAACACCGTCAACAAAGCCGCAACAAACGCGATCACCATGACGGTGTTCTTTTTCACGAAAGACTTTACGGCGTGCATATTCTCTCCCCCTCCTTGAATTTTTATTACGGAGGCAATTATATCACCGAAAAAACAATATTACAATCGTGAAGTTTTATGAATTTTCAATTGGTTTGAAAACTAAATTATTCACATTGTCAAAGCAGTTATACTTCAAAAATACAGGCGTCGGTAATCCTTTGAGTTTACGAGCTGCCAAAAGCGCATCTTCATGATCACTTTCGTGAAAAAAACGTGGAAACTTTTTGTTAAAACATGCTTAATTTTCATTAAACCTCTTTAATAAAAACGCTTGAAAATCGCAAATGAAAACAGCCGAAAACCGTTGCAAGCAAAAGAAAAACGAGCATTTGCAAGGATTTGCCTCACAAACACTCGTTGGAGCTGGTGGAGGGATTTGAACCCTCGGCCTATTGATTACGAATCAATTGCGCTACCCCTGCGCCACACCAGCATAGCACCCACATAAGCAGGCGCGAAGTGAATTATAACATTAAATTCTTTAAATGTCAATATCTTTTGCCTTTGCGATCAAAACTTCTTGATCGTTCTCGATCGCATCTTTCAAAACGAGGTCAAGCAGAACCAAGAGCGCTTTTCCTACCTTTATACCGTTGATTCCGATTGATGAAAGGTCGTTTCCGTTGACGGCAAGATCTTTCACAAAAAGGCAACATCCGCTTGATATCATTTTTTCTGTTTCCATTTCAGGATCCTCGCCGTAAACCGCGCGGCGGTAAGCAGAAACGAGCAACGAATCTTCCCTGCCCAACGAAGAAATGTATTTTTTCAGTTCATAACGTTTCGAAGGAATCGGAGAAGAATTCAAGAGAATTTCGGCAACACGTTTTGTTTCGTTATCCGCATGAAGGTTTTCAAGCGTTTTTAAAGCATCTTCTCCACAAACATAAGCCAAGCGCATTGCATGATTTTTCGGAAGTTGCGAGAGCATTGAAACATCGGTTTTCAAAGGCAAAACCCGAAAAAGCGCTTCGCGATATTCCGACAGCACACGAGCCGCATCATCGCCCGTCAAGAGCCTTTTCAGTTCGGTATATATTCTTTCTGCCGAAACCTTCAAAAGCGTTTCCGAAAGCAAGAAAACCGCCTTTGAAGTGTTTTCTTCCAACTTGAAGCCGAGCGTTGCCGAGAAACGAAGCGCACGAAGGATACGAAGCGAATCCTCCGAAAAGCGTTTGACCGGATCGCCCACCGCACGAATCGTTCCCGACTTTATGTCCTCGATACCGAAAAAAGGATCAACGATGCCTCTTTTCGGTGAAAAGGCGACAGCATTCATCGTGAAATCACGGCGCGCCAGATCTTCATTGATATCGCGGACAAACATAACCTCATCGGGGTGGCGTTGATCGGCATAGCCCTTTTCAACACGATAGGTCGTCACCTCATAAGGCTTTCTGTCAATCAAAACGGTTACCGTCCCGTGTCGGATACCTGTTTCAAGAACCGATTCAGATGAAAAAACCGATTTTGTTTCATCAGGCAAAGCAGAAGTCGTGATATCGTAATCGGTGACTTCTCTGCCCAAAACGCAGTCACGCACACAGCCCCCGACCGCAAACGCCTCAAAGCCCGCATCTTCAAGCATTTTTATGATATATTCGGTGTTTTTATCAAGGGATATATGCATCTTTTCACCTCCGTTTCGGTTATGATATCACAGAAAAATAATTTATGCAACATTGCATTTTTTCACCGAAAACGCAATAGACTCTTCTCGGGTGAGAATTTTGAAAAAACTGGCGGCATTATTATTATCGCTTTTTACGTTGACAGGTTGCGGTGCGCGTTCTTACGGCTATATAGAAAACGACGTTTTCAAGGAGGACAAGGTCTATCGAGTTTCTTATATCGGTCATCAAAACGACGTTTTCAACAGCGAAAACACCATGAACGGAATCTGGGTCTCGCAATTCGACATGCATCCGATCTTCCGCGACGGCGGAAAGCAAAGGGACAAAGAGGACTTCAGGGAAAAGATCGAAGTTATGATGTCAAACCTCAAACGCGACGGATTTGACACCGTTTTCTTGCAGATACGCCCAAACGGCGACAGTATGTATGAAAGCGAAATCTACCCTTTGTCGAAATACATCGCCGGTGTTTACGGCGGCCGGATCGAATATGACGCGATCGATATCTATCTTTCTTCAGCAAAACGTCACGGTATTTCGGTTCACGCGTGGATAAACCCGTTCAGGCTCTGTCATGAAAGTGAACTTAACGATCATGCAACAGGAAAGCTTTATGAATGGGCGAATGAAGGCTACGGAAAGCGCATTGAGCGCGGAAGTGACGGGATTTTATATCTCGACCCTTCATATCAAGAGGCAACCGATCTGATCGTTTCGGGCGTTAACGAAATTTTGAAGAAATACAGTTTCGACGGCATTCATATCGACGATTACTTCTATCCCACAGAATTTGAGTTTGATGACGAAAGCGAATTCAACGCAAGCGGATATGCCGACAAGGGTGATTTTCGCAGAGCCAACATCAACCGAACGGTGAAAGCGATCTACGAAGCGGTTCACAAATTTGACAACAGGGTTTTCGGCATTTCGCCTGCGGGAAATATATATTCGCTCGAAAACGGTTGGTATGCCGACATTTACAGATGGTGCGAAGAAGACGGATTTGTTGATTACGTCATGCCGCAACTTTACTTTGGGTTTGAAAACGCAACCTGTCCTTTTGAAACGGTGTTGAAGGATTGGTGCGACGCAGTCAAAAACGAAAAAACAAAATTGTTCATCGGACTTTCGGCGGCAAAATGCGCTTTGGGAAGCGAAGGGCAAGCCGACACATACGCAGGCGAAAAAGGCAAATTTGAGTGGCGTGACAACAAAGACATTTTAGCAAGGTCTTTAAAGGTTATCAACGAATCCGAAAAGGTCAAGGGATATTGTATTTTTACTTATTCTTCTTTTTACGATCCTTTAACCGGCGAAAACAATCCTTTGACAGTCGAAGAAAAAACGGCGTTTTGCGAAGTTACGGCAAAAAAAGAGAACCTTTAGCGAGGCTTCCCATAAGGAAGTCTCGCAGTTTTATTCGCCGTTTTGCTCAAACGGCGAGTTATATTGCTTCGCAGTTATATTATGCTTCGCATAGTGATATTCGGCTAAGCCGAGTTTGACGAATAAAATACCACTGAAACCGCAAGGTTTCAATAACACTCTTTTGGAAGTATCTCGTCTGCGACGAGGTATTCCAAAAGAATATCACTCCGACGTTAGTTGGAATAAAACTTGAAATAAATCGACTTGTATGATAAAATGATGAGGGTTTGGGCTTAGTCCATGGCACACTCGTGCAGACAAATGCGATGCTGGTTCTTTTTCACTCTGTTCGATAAATAAGAATTTGATTAAGAGGTGCATATGATTTCGTGGATTGATAAAGAGCATAAAACTTATTATAAAGATTCTGCACCTGCATCGGGAATAAGATATAAGTTTTATGATTATGGAAACAACTTCGATGAGAATGTGATAGAAGAAATAAAGAAATTCGTTGTTTTTTTAAGAAAGTATTATTTCTTTCCCATCAGGTTAAACATTTTATTTTGTAATACGCAAGGCTTTCGGCATCATATGGATGGTCATATTTATTATGGCGCATTTTATAGCATGGAAGATGAGAAAAAAAGGATTTACCCCAGAATATCAATCGCCTCCAAAATTACACCAAGCAAATCTTTGGAAGATATACTTTGTGTATTAACCCACGAAATTACACACTATTATCAATGGTATTTCTTGGAAGAAGATAAACGAACCCACAGAAGTTTGGAAATAGAAGCGAATAAATGGTCTAAGCACATTGTAGATTTGTATTTTAATGATTATTTATCCAACTAACAAATTCCAATTTGAGAATAAAACGAACCCCGACAGACCTTCAAAAAATCTGTCGGGGTTTTATCATCCTTACGAGAAGCTGCCCTAAGGTTCTCTTTTTCTGTTTATTTCTGCAGTTTTGAATAGGTCTTTTCGGTGAAGCGCTCGGAAAGAACCGTAAAGCGTTCATGCGTTCCCTCGCCGATAAGACCGCTTTCGTCAAATGCTTCCACTTTTAAAACGAACTTTCTGCCCTCGTGGGACAAAACCTCGGCGGTTGCGGAGACCTGCATTCCGACGGGCGTTGCCGAAACGTGGCTGACGTTCAATCCTGTGCCGACGGTTGTTTCGCCTTCATTAAGGAGCGGTTTGACAGCTTCACACGCGGCTTTTTCCATGAGCGCTATCATAGCAGGTGTCGCATAAACTTTCAGGCTGCCGCTTCCTACCGAAAGCGCGGTGTTTGAATCGGTTACAAATTCATTTACGGTTGCTTTATATTCCATTTTACAAATCCTCAACAAAAATTTTTTCAATGAATTATACCATTATCCAAATCCATTGTCAACTTTATGATGCATAAAATTCGGCATTGCAAAATCGAATCAAATTTGGTATAATTCCGAAAGAAGGGAGAGTTATGTTATGGAAAACATTCTTATTGTTGTTGATATACAAAATGATTTTGTCGACGGCGCACTCGGAACAAAAGAGGCGGTTGCTATTATCCCGAATGCGGTTGAGCGAATCAAAGCGCATCAGGGAGCGATTTTCGTGACGTTTGACACTCACGGAGATTATTATATGGATTCTTACGAGGGTAAAAACCTCCCCGTGCCGCATTGCATCAAAGGCACTGACGGACATGATCTAAACAGCGAGATTCTTCATGCGCTTGACGGCAAGGATTTTATCTGCGTTGAAAAGCCGTCGTTCGGCTCGGTCGAACTTCCCGAAATGATAAAAGAAAGATTCGGAAACGACGTTAAGATCGAACTCATCGGCATTTGTACCGACATTTGCGTTATTTCAAACGCACTTATTTTAAAAGCCAACTTCCCCGAAAGCGAAATTTCGGTTGTCGAGAACTGCTGCGCAGGCGTAACCCCGGAAAAACACAATTCTGCGATCGAAACAATGAGAAGTTGTCAGATAATTATTAAATGACCGAGAGGGTAAAAAATGTTCGATGCATTGAAAGTCAAAAACGACTGCGTTAAATGGATTCGCGACTTTTTCGAGGAAAACGGCAAAGGCTGCAACGCCGTTGTCGGAATTTCGGGCGGCAAAGACAGCACCGTTGTTGCCGCACTCTGCGTTGAAGCACTTGGAAAAGACAGAGTTATAGGCGTTTTGATGCCCAACGGAGAACAGCCGGACATTGATGATTCTTTTCGCGTTGTCAGCCATTTGGGCATTAAGTATTACGTTGTGAACATCGCCGACGCGTTCAACGGATTAAAGACCGCTTTCCCCGAAGAGCTTGAAATGAGCCTTCAGACAAAAATAAACATTGCACCGAGAATTCGCATGGCCGCGCTTTATGCAGTTTCGCAAAGCGTTAACGGGCGCGTTGCCAACACCTGTAATTTGAGCGAAGACTGGGTTGGCTACTCAACACGTTACGGCGATGCTGCGGGTGATTTCAGCCCTTTGTGCTGTTTGACGGTCAGTGAAGTCAAGGAGATCGGCAAAGTTATCGGACTTCCTGTTGATCTGGTTGAAAAAGTGCCGTCTGACGGACTTTGCGGCAAGACCGACGAGGATAACCTCGGGTTCAAATATGCCACGCTCGACAGATATATCCGCACGGGTGAAATTGACGACCAAGCCGAAAAAGAACTTATCGACCGCAAACACAGAGCAAACGTTTTCAAACTTCGCGTTATGCCCGGTTTTATCTACGGAGAGGGTACTGCGGACAGATAACACCGCTCAAAAAGTTCAACGATTTTCGAAGACACGGTTTATCATTAATTTCATTTTGATTAAAATCAAAAAGACGGCAAGAGCCGTCTTTTTTGTTACGCTTTTTTAAAACTCCGATTTCCAGAGGCCGTGAAGATTGCAATATGCATATACCGCAACGGCTTTTTCTCCTTCCGCAAGCGAAAATTCAACAACGGGAGCGGATTCGGGAGAAAGATATTTCACAGCGCCGCCGAGGTTTGTTTCAAGATAAATCCACTGAATAAGATGTTCTGCAGTCATGGGGTGCGCAACAGAACCGACGGACACATTTACAACGTTGCCGTTGATGGTTGCGACAGGGATATGTTTTTCAACGCTCGCTTCAACGGTGTTGGCAACAAGTTCCTGCATTTTGGTTCCGCAGCAGACAACGGGAACTTTGGAATCAACATGTTTTTCGATGATATTGCCGCAATGTTCACAGATGTAAAATTTCTTCATAATCTAAACTCCTTAACAGTAATTTTTCTTATTACGAGATCATTATATCATACAAAATGACAGATTGCAATAGGTTTTAGAAAATTTATTGATAATTTTTATCATTTAGCGTTAGAGTTTATCTGCAATATCATAGATAAGTGTTTCGGTCTTTTCCCAACCAAGGCAGGGGTCTGTGATCGATCTGCCGAAAACGTGTTCCCCGATTTTCTGCGAACCGTCTTCGAGATAGCTTTCTATCATCAGGCCTTTGACCAGCGATCTGATATCGGAGTTTTGGTTACGGCTCGAAACGATCTCGTTTGCAATACGTATCTGTTCAAGATAACGTTTGCCGGAGTTGTTATGGTTTGTATCGACGATAACCGAGGGATTTTCTAGCCCTGAGGTGCTGTAAAGATCATGAAGTTTAAGCAGATCTTCATAATGATAGTTAGAAACGCTCTTCCCCGAAAAATCAAGATAACCTCTGAGAATTGCGTGAGCATAAGGGTTGCCGTTGCTCTTGACTTCCCAGCCGCGATAGATGAAGGTATGACTTCCCTGCGCTGCATGGATCGCATTCATCATGACCGACATATCGCCGCCCGTCGGATTTTTCATACCGACAGGAACATCAAGTCCGCTCGCGGTAAGACGATGCTGTTGATTTTCAACCGAACGTGCGCCGACGGCGACATAAGCAAGCAGATCGGAAAGATAACGGTGGTTTTCGGGATAAAGCATCTCATCGGCACAAGTAAAGCCATAATCTTTAAGGGCGCTCATGTGAAGTTCGCGGATAGCGACGATGCCTTTATACATATCGGGTTTTTCCTCGGGTTCGGGCTGATGAAGCATGCCTTTATAGCCCTCGCCCGTCGTGCGCGGTTTATTTGTATAAATGCGCGGGATTATGAGTATTTTATCGTTAACTTTGTCCTGAACTTTACGAAGACGCGAAATATATTCAAGAACGGGCTCGCGGTGATCGGCAGAACAAGGCCCGATTATAAGCAGGAATTTATCAGATTCGCCCGAAAAAATGCTTCGGATCTCTTTATCACGCTGAATCTTTACAGCTTCCATTTCCGGGGTCACGGGATAATCTTGTTTTACCTGTTGAGGGATGGGGAGTTTGCGGAAGAATTGCATATTCATAATTATTGCCTCTGTATATATTTAAAAAAGATCTCACAGTTTTTTCTTTTTATCGAATTTGCGTCGGCGCTCAGTCGAAAGGCGCATCATTTCGCGCATTGTTTCACGGTCGCCGTCTTTTATTGTGTCATAAAGTTTATCAAACGTGTTTCGATAGTTATCCATTTCTGCCAAAAGCGTCTCGCGGTTTGACAAAAACAGTTCGCTCCACATTTCATCGTTGATATTTGCAATACGTGTCAGGTCGCGAAAAGAGTCGCCCGTATAGCGTTCGAGGTCGGGGGCATCGCAAGCGCACATGAGAGAAACCGCAATGCAATGGGTAAGTTGCGAAAGAAACGCGATCATTCGGTCGTGCATCTCGGGACTCAGCACCGATATTTCGCGAAAGCCGAGAGTTTCGCCCAGATCGCCGCAAAGTTCGACCGTATCAAGCGAATTTTTTTCGGTAGGAACTATTATATAATTCGCGTTTTTGAATATGGATTCATCGGCATATTCAACACCGGCGGTTTCTTTGCCCGCCATCGGATGGGCGGAAATGAACTCGACACCCTCAGGCAGGAGCGATTGGATCTCATAAACGATGCACTGTTTAACACCCGTTACGTCGGTTATAACGGTTTTTGGGGTTATCAAATGAGCGTTTTCTTTTATCCACTCGACAAAAACGTGAGGATAAAGAGCGAACACGATTATGTCGGCTTCGGCAATAAGTTCGGGATCAACAAAAGCGGAACCTTTTGTTATAAGGTTATGTTCAAGCGCGTAATCAATCGTCGACTGTTTGCGCGTTATCGCGGTTACGTAATAACCCTGTCGGGTAAGGCTCTGGGCATAACTGCCGCCGAGAAGACCCAATCCTACGATAAGTATTTTTTTGGATTTATCAATTTTCATTAATCTCTATTCCTACGTTAAGGTTTTTTAGGACATCAAAGAAATCGGGATAACTTTTTGAGACCGCCTCAGCACCCTCGATAACACCACCCGTCAGCGTTAACAGAACAGAAAGCGCCATAACGATTCGGTGGTCATTATGTCCGAAAAGCGGTTCGGACGGAGGGACAAGCGTTGCCGATCCGATCAAAACATGGTTTTCGCCGACCTCAACGGGAATCCCGAATTTCAAAAGTTCGGTTTGCATTGCAACTCCGCGATCGCTTTCCTTGATGCGCAAGCGCGAAGTTCCGTTGAACCTCACGTTTCCGACAAGCGATGCCATCGCAAACAGGATCGGGGCCAGATCGGGGCAATCCGAAAGATCAAATTCATTTATTCCCTCTTTCATGCCTTTGAAAATATCGGCATAAACACGATCGCCTTGGAGAGTTTCGGGTGAAACACCGCAAACCTCAACATCTCCGCCAACAAAGTTAAGCGCGTCCAAAAACGCGGCGTTCGAGCAATCGCCCTCGACAAAATATTCACGATTTTGATAACTTTGGTTGCCGAAAATGATAAAACGGTTGCCTGCGTGCGTGATTTTTATGCCGAAATAAGAAAGCACGTTTAACGTCAGTTCAATATAAGACGCGCTCTCCAATTCCCCGATGATTTCGATAATGCTCAGCCCGTCAAGCAGAGGAAGCGCGAAAAGCAAACCCGAGATAAACTGACTCGATATATCGCCGCGAATCTTAAAGTTGCCGCTTTTGAGTTTTCCGCAGACGGTGAGTGAATCTTCGCCCTTTTCAAAAAGAATTCCTTGTTCGCGGCATATATCTTCATAGATCCCCAACGGGCGTTCAAAAAGACGTTTGCTGCCTTTTAAAACCACTCTTTTTCCTGTTAGCAGACAAAGCGGTATCAAAAAACGCAGAGTGCTTCCGCTTTCATCACAAAACAATTCGGTATTATCATTGATCGCAGAAAAATCAAGTTTACATAATTCGATTTCGTTGCCGTTCGATGAAAAATTTGTTCCAAGCGATTCAAGGCAGGAAAGAGTTGCCGCGATATCTTTTGACTGCGACACGTTTTTCACAACGCTTCCACCCGCAAGTGCGCCGCAGATGAGCGCGCGATGTGCTAAACTTTTTGACGGCGGTGCAAAAACTTTTCCGGATGCCTTTGAGGGGATAATTTTAACCTTCATTTTATTCTCCGTGAATTCCGATAAGATAATCAATTGCCTCCAAATAACCGTCAATGCCTTTTCCGACGACCGTCTTCTGACAATACTCGCGAACATAACTTATCTGACGGTATGATTCACGCTTTGAAACATCGGAGATATGAACCTCAACCGCAGGGATCGAAACGCATTTCAATGCGTCCAAGATCGCGATGCTCGTATGTGTATATGCGGCGGGGTTGATGATGATACCGTCAACACAGCCATAAGCGTTTTGAATTTTTTCAACAATCTCGCCCTCATGGTTTGATTGAAAAATTTCAATCTCGATTCCCTTTTCGTTAGCGTTGGCATTTATCAACTCACAAAGGTCGTTATAGGTTTTATTTCCGTATACAGAGGGCTCGCGGATACCGAGCATATTAAGATTCGGGCCGTTGATCACAAGCAATTTCATTTTTGAAAATCCTCCAAAATCATGTCTGCGTTACGGTCTGCACCATCGACACAGCAGATCTGTTTATCGCAACATGAAAGATATATTTCATAGCGTTCGTTAAAACGTTTTTCGAGTTCATCACGGTTGGAAGAAAGAGGTCGGTCGTCCGACGGTTTGATATCATCAAGCGCGCGGTCAAGGAAATACAGACGACCGTTTTCACGCAGGAGTTCAACATTCTCTTCTCTTAAAATCGCGCCGCCGCCGGTTGAGATGATCTTACCTTGAAGCGCGGAAACGCGCCTGATGACCTCGCTTTCGATATCGCGAAAGGCTTTTTCGCCATGAATTCTGATCAATTCATCGGCGGTTTTTCCGACGGTCTTTAAAATTTCTTCATCGGTATCGACGAATTCCCTGCCTGTTTTTTCTGCAAGATATCTGCCCGTTGCAGTCTTTCCGCAACCCGGCATTCCTATTAAAACGATATTTTGTTTTGCGGCAAAAAGTTCATTGAAAATCTTTTCGAGTTTTTCGTTTTCGACAGATCTTCCGACAAACAACTCGGCCGCAAAAGCAGCTTGAGCAACGAGCATATAAAGCCCGCCGACAGCATTTATGCCCTTTTTCAAAGCATCGTTAACAAGTTTTGTGCGAAGCGGGTTATAGACAACGTCAATGACGCTTGAAAGTTTCGGAAACGCGTTGATATCGACCGCGCCGACGCCGAGTTCGGGATACATTCCGCAAGGCGTTGTGTTTATTATCACATCGGCATCACGATGTTTCCCGAGAGTTTCGTCGTAGGTAAGGCAACCGTCTCTGCCGCTGCGGGAAACACGGCGGACCTCACTGCATTTGAGTTTTTCCGCGACGTAGCATGCGGTTTTTGAAGTGCCGCCGCTACCCAAAACGATAACCTTCTTATTTTTTAATTGAATTCCGCTTTTTTCGATAAGCGCCAGCATTCCAAAAACATCGGTATTAAATCCGAAAAGTTTTCCTTGGCGGTTGACGACCGTGTTCACCGCTCCTATGATCTTCGCGGTTTCATCGACGGAATCAAGGTATGGAATGACAGACTCTTTATAGGGGATCGTTACGTTTATCGCAGAAAAATCGCGTTCTGTCATAAAAGTTTCAAGTTCTTCGGGCGCGAGCGATTTCAGCTCATAATCATAACCGAAAAGCGATTTGTGTATTTCCGCAGAAAAGCTGTGACTTATCTTTTCGGCAATCAAACCGTATTTCATAGCGCCAACCAATCCGTTCCGTGCTTCACCGAAAGCGCATCGGCAATGACAAGCGCGGTGACGCAATCCACAACGATTCTTGCACGGTGAACGACACAGGGATCGTGTCTGCCGCCCGCCGCGAGAGTTGCGTTTTCTGAGTTTACATAATTAACCGTATTTTGTTCTTTGGAAATTGTCGGTGTCGGGCGAAGAGCGCAACGGAAAATGATCGGCATTCCGTTCGTGATACCGCCGTTTATGCCACCGGAATTGTTGGTTTTTGTAAACACGTTCCCTTTTTCGGCGTAAAACTCGTCGTTCGCGTTCGAGCCGTACATTTCGGCGAAACCGAAACCTGCACCAAACTCTACCGCTTTGACCGCAGGGATCGAGAACAACGCGTGAGAAAGCAAGCCTTCGACGGTGTCAAACCAAGGTTCGCCAACTCCTGCTTCGACGCCGATAACGGCGGTTTCAAGCGATCCGCCGAGGCTATCGCCGTTGTTTTTTGCTTCGATGATTTTCGATTGCATCTGTTCAGCCGAAGTTTCATCAAGAACGGCAAACGAAAGTTTCGACAGTTTTTCGATATCCGATTTGAAATCGCCGAAATCGCGGTCTTGAACGCCGCCGATGTTCTTAATATGCGTGCCGATATATATTCCTTTTTTATTAAGCGCGGGAATCAAAATCCCGCCGGCGGCAACGAGCGCCGCAGTGACACGTCCGCTGAAATGGCCGCCGCCGCGATAATCTTCAAAGCCGCGATACTTTACATGAGCGGTATAATCGGCATGCGACGGACGCGCAAGGCAGGACACGGTGTTATAATCATTTGAGTTTTTATCGTTGTTCGGGATAGTGATACAGATCGGAGCGCCGTTCGTAAAGCCGTTGAACACGCCGCTTTGAATAACAAACTCATCTTCTTCGCGTCGTGCGGTTGAAACCGAGCCCGAAGGACGGCGCAGCGCAAGAAGCGCGCGGATCTTAGCATCATCAACGGGAATGCCTGCGGCAACACCGTCAAGCACAAAGCCGACGGACGGGCCGTGGCTTTCTCCGAAAATCGTAAGCGTTATATTTGTTCCAAACGTATTTTTCATTTTGCGAGAACCTGCCTTATCATCATTTCAAATTCGCTAAACGGCATTTTTTTGAATTCAAATTCGCCTATTTCGGGGACATAAACCGCTGTGATATCCGTTCCTGTGAGTTTTTTATCATGTTTGCAGGCGTTGATTACCGTTTCGATATCCTCGCCCGAGAATTCATAAGGAAGCGAAAGTTTTTTCAAAACGGCGACCAGTTTTTCCCTGACACGGGGCGAACACATAGGGACCATTCCGATCGCCACACATTCGCCGTGATAAAGATTTCCCATACCGTTTGCGCTTTCGATCGCATGAGCAAGAGTGTGACCGAAGTTAAGAACACGGCGCAAGCCCGATTCCCTCTCATCCGCTTCGACAATTCTCTTTTTCACAAGAAGCGAGCGTTCGATGATTGTGTCGATTTCTTTATCAATATCCCCGTTTTCAAAGATATCAAATAAAACAGAATCGCTTGTGAGTGACATCTTGACAGATTCTGCGATACCGTTCGACAGTTGGCGTTCGGGGAGGGTTTTAAGCGTTTCGGGGTCGATAACGACCCTTTTCGGCGGATAAAACGCACCAACGATATTTTTGATCCCCATAAAGTCGACCGCGGTCTTTCCGCCGACAGAAGAATCGACCTGAGAAAGAAGAGTCGTGGGGATATTGTAAAAATCAATACCGCGCATATATGCACTTGCCGCAAAGCCCGCAAGGTCGCCGACAACTCCGCCGCCGACAGCAACGACGCAATCGCTTCTTGTGAAGTCGTTTTCGACCATTTTTTTGAGCAAAAGTTCAAAGTTGGAAAGGTTCTTTGAAGCTTCGCCCTGCTCGATCACAACCGTCACTGCAGATTTGCATTGTTTGGCAACGGTTTCGGCATATTCAGAAGGTACTCCGTCATCGGTAACGACCAAAACCTTGCGCGAAAGCGAAAGATATTTCTCAACTTTTAAAATCGCACCACGTTCAAGAACGATATCGTAACCGCCCGATAATGTTTTTACGGGTATAAGCATATATACACTCCAAAATGTTTAGATTTTAATTTCCTTTTCGTAGCTTGCAATGATTTTAACGTTATTGCAGCAACCTTCCAGATCGGCAAGCATCGCTTTACCCTCGAACGTCCCCAAATTGCCCTCGCCTTCGGCATAGAAATAATAGTCCCAAACGAGGTCTTTTGTAGGACGGCTCTTCAAAGCGCGGAGATTAAATCCGTGTTCGCCGATAACCGACACCGCTTTGCCGAGCGAGCCTGCAACGTTTTTTACGGTGAAGAGCATTATGAAATGCTTATCGTTCGCGGCATATTCACGGTGGTTTTTCGAAAAGACGGCAAAACGTGTTGTATTTGTGCCGCTTTCGTTAATTCTCCCTTCGAGTTTTTCAAGGCCGAACTTCAAAGCCGCTTCTTCGCTTGCGATCGCCGCGATATCATGACTTCCCATTTCGGCAACTGTTTTTGCCGCAACGGCGGTATTGACAGCCTCGACGGTTTCAAAACCGTGTTTTTCGATATAAGAAGCACATTGCCCGAGCGCTTGCGGATGGCTTATAACCCGTTTTACTTCATCAATCGTTGTTCCCTTTATCGCAAGCAGGTTCTGAACGACCTCGGCTTCATAAACACCGTTGATATAAAGGTCTCCGAAAAACGCAAGATCAAGCACCTTTCCGACATCGCCGTTGAAACTGTTTTCAACAGGCAAAAGAGCACAATCGCATTCGCCCGAGAGAGCGGCGTTATAAGCGGCGTCGAAAGAGGGGTAACCGACACAGGTCGCATCGGGAAAGATCCTTTCGGCCGCAATATTTGCAAACGCGCCTTCAACACCGCTGTAAGCAACGCGCATTCCATCGAGAATACGGTGCTGAAACTTTTTGGAAACATCTATCGTACTTTTCAGAAAATCAATGTAATAGGAGCGGTAATCGTCAGACGATATCATTTCGGAGTTACGTTTGATTACCTCGGCTTCCCTACCGGGATCATCAACGGGAATTCCGTGTTCCTTTTTATAGTCTGCAACCATTCTGACCGCATCCATACGCTGTTCGAACAGATGCGCGATCTCTTTATCGGTCGCGTTGATGATATTCCTCGCTTTATCAAGTTCGGTCATTTGAAAACATCTCCTTCAAATGGGTTTATTTAAAACAAAAAATCCGCCACCATTATGCAAAGAAAGCATAGCGGATGCGGACTGCCGTTTGGTATGAACAAAAATCAAGCGTTCAGAGCAGACGAGCAGTCCTTTTTAAAATAATAAAAATAGCGGTATGAATTAAAGAACATCTCGTTTACTCCTTTCACAAATCAATCATTTTATGCACACATAATAGTACAATTTCCACGATTTGTCAAGAGGAAAATTCCATTTCCCAACCTTCTTTTTCACGCTCGGGTGGATATTTCGACGTCTTTAAACACATGACACTTGATTTTTATCTCACTTTGGTATATAATCGTTTTGTATAAATTTTCACTTTAAAGAAAGAGAGGCAAAAGATTGAAAAAGTCCTATTCCGCTATTACACCTTACATTGCCGAAATGGCTGAACTTTCGTGCAACAACAACAGAATAGAACCTGCGATGTATGCAGAGCACCGCGTTAACAGAGGTTTGCGCGATATGAACGGCAACGGTGTTGTTACCGGCCTGACCGAAGTTTCTAAAATCAAGGCAAAAGAAGTTGACGAAAACGGAAACGCAGTTCCTTGCGAGGGACAGCTTTGTTATCGCGGAATCGACGTTCGCGATCTCGTCAACGGATTCAGATCAGACGACAGATTCGGGTTTGAAGAAACGGTTTATCTTTTGCTTTTCTCCGAACTTCCGAACACTCAGCAACTCAAACGATTCTCGAAAGAACTTTCGGATTATCGCAGTTTGCCGAAATCCTTCGTTCGCGATATGATTCTCAAAGCGCCCGGAAAGGATATGATGAATATTCTTTCGCGATCGGTTCTTGCGCTTTATGCTTATGACGACAATCCCGACGATATTTCTATCCCGAACGTTTTAAGACAGAGCATGCAGATGATCGCAATGTTCCCTCTTCTTGCGGTTTACGGTTATCAGTCATACATTCATTATCACAGAGGCAAAGACCTGCACATTCGACTTCCCAAACCCGAGTTTTCGACAGCAGAGAACCTTTTGCATCTGCTTCGCAAAGATGGCGAATTTTCCGATCTTGAAGCAAAAATACTTGACCTTGCCATGGTTCTCCATGCCGAACACGGCGGCGGTAACAACTCGACATTCACAACACACGTCGTCACCTCTTCGGGCACCGACACCTATTCCGCAATCGCGGCGGCACTCGGTTCGCTCAAAGGTCCGCGTCACGGCGGCGCGAACATAAAGGTCGTTAAGATGTTTGAGGACATGAAAAAGCACGTCAACGTTAAGAAAACGGGCGAAATCGAAGATTATCTCGTTAAGCTTCTCGACAAGCAGGCGTTTGACAACGCCGGTCTCATTTACGGCATGGGACATGCGGTATATTCCCTCTCCGACCCCAGATCGGACATTTTGAAGGAATGTGCGAAGATGCTCTCTACCGAAAAAGGTCGCGCCGAAGAATACGCTCTCTATGAAAAGGTTGCAAAACTCGCACCTGAGATAATCGCCGAAAAGCGCAGAATGTACAAAGGCGTCAGCGCAAACGTTGACTTTTATTCGGGTCTTATCTACAAGATGCTCAACATCCCCAACGAACTTTACACTCCGATTTTCGCCGTTTCGAGAATTGCGGGTTGGAGCGCACACAGAATCGAGGAAATTCAGAACGCGGGCAAGATCATTCGTCCTGCATACATAGCCGTTAAGAACGACAGAGATTACGTGCAGCTCAAACAAAGATAAATAAAAAAGCGGTTCAAAACGAACCGCTTTTTATTTTTTCGTTCAAGATCAGTTTTGCTGCTTTTTTTCCTGAAATTACCGCGCCCTCCATCGTTGCAAACGTTTTTGTCAAGGTATAATCCCCGGCGAGAAAAAGACCTTTTATGCCAGTCGACTGGCTCGGGCGTAAGCGCTGACTGCCTTTTGCGAGCGCATAAAATTTGTTTTTCTCAGAAACCTTTCGAGCCTCGATAACCGAATCTTCGATGTGAATACCAAGCGAAGCAAGTTGACGGAGAACAGACGGTAATATTTCATCTGCCGTTTTATCCTCATATTGGTCGGGACGCCCTAAAATTATTGAAAGTCTGCCTTTTGACTCTCTGAACGTTGTTCTTGATTGCTCGGCAAAACTAACGATATCTGTAGATGGGCCGAAGGTCGTGATATCCTTTTCAAGCGCAGGGCGAGACAGTTCAAGTTGAATGCTGCAAGCCGACATTTCGGGAAGCGCGAAGAGTTTTTTCAATTCCTCCCTTTCTTTAAACCGCGAAAGGATTCGTTTCGCGCTTGGCAAATCGGTTGCGATGACCACCGACTTTGCTCGATATTCGGCACCCGATGAGGTTCTCGCTCCGACCACCGCTCCATGCTCGGTTATTACCGATTCGACCTTTTCGGAAAGGCAGACAACTCCTCCGTTCGAGCGTATCTTCCTCACGATCGGTCGACACATAACTTCGGACATTCCGCCGAGATACGCCCCGACACGCATTTTGTAAAACTTCGGAATCGCAGGTGCGAAAAGTCCGAAAAATGCATAGGCTGAATATTCCTCCGGCGGCAGAAAGAAGATTCCGCTTGTCAATGGTTCGAGCACCAAACGCTGCGAACGCGGAGTGACTTTTAATTTATTTGCATATTCTGTCACGGAATAGCGATCAAGTTCATAAGAAAACATATAATTCAAAAATCCACATGCAAAAAACGGCAGAAGCGACAGTTTGTCTTCGACCGAGAGAACATCGTTATTTTCCAAGATACCTCTTAACGTTTTTATAGGCGCAAGCAGAGGTGCAAGTCCCAAAACGAGTTTTTTGTTTTTTCCTTTCACCAAAATATCGACTTTATCTTCCCATGTGACGATTTTGTCGATATCGGAACCGCATTTTTTAATAAGACGAGGCAAGGCGCTGTAATAACCGATATAACGGTGCAAGCCCGATTCGACCTTCATTCCGTTATCGTTAAACGAAGAAGTTCTGCCGCCGACATAAGAATTCGATTCGAGAACAGTTACTCTTTTTCCGCGGGAAGAAAGTTCATAGGCGCAAGAAAGACCTGCAAGTCCCGCTCCAACGATCAAAACATCGGGTGTCGTGTTGAAAATCATAATTATTTATCTTCCTCCGATTGATTTTTTTACTTATTATTCCCGGCACAGGATTAATTATCGGTTTTGGTTCATCAAAGCTTTCGTTGACAATTATCCGTCGGTATAATATAATAAAAGAGCAAAAAACGAGAACATAAAACCGAGGCATTCTGATGAAAAAGACTTTTTCCGTTTTAAACGCAATATTTATTCTCACAACGTTTTTAAGCGCTTTTTATTACCGTTTGCACGGCGGAATCGAACTCAAAGCCCTGACGAGTTTCGGATTTGTTATCATCGGTGCAATAAACCTTTTTTACACTTTAAAAGCGAAAAACGGCAACCGATTTTTTGCGTTTTTTATGATGAGCGGCCTTGTTTTTTCATTCCTCGGCGACGTTATTCTGAATTACAACTTTATTCTCGGAGCAATCGTTTTCGCGCTCGGTCATTTGGCATATCTTGCGGCATATTGCAGGTTGTTGCGATTCAAGAGAACCGACATTATCCACTGCGCTTTGATTTTTATCGTTTCGGCGGCGGTACTTTTGCTCTGTCCCGTTTTTGAGTTCGGGAGCAATTCGATGAAATTCGTCTGTCTTTTTTATGCACTTATTATCTCCTTCATGGTGGGCAAAGCGATCGCAAATCTGCAAAGCATCAAGAACCTGCAAAGCGTTATTTTGGCGGTCGGAAGTTTGCTGTTTTTTATTTCCGACATCGCGTTGGTTTTCTATGTTTTCGCAGGGGCATCGGAGATCGCAAACACGGTTTGTCTTATGACCTACGTCCCTGCTCAATGCGTGCTCGCATTTTCGATGATTTTGCCGGAAACAAAAAGCGAATGAATTTCAACAAAAGGAACGCCAAAACGTTCCTTTTTTATTGACTTTTTCGTTGATCTTATGGTAAAATAATTCGAACATACTTTTCGCGTTCAAGGAGAACGTTTTATGAATATCATTCACATGAAATATGCCGTTGAGGTTGCAAAAGTCGGTTCTATAAACAAAGCGAGCGAAAACCTTTCAATGGCTCAACCTAACATCAGCCGCGCGATCAAAGACCTTGAAGCCGATCTCGGCATCACAATTTTTGACCGTTCGGCAAAAGGTATGAATCTAACGGCAGAGGGACGAGAATTCATTGCTCAGTCACAAAAAATCTTAAATCAACTCAACGATCTTGAAACCATGTTCAAAAGCGGTGAAGCGGAGGTTCAAAAGTTTTCGATTTCCGCACCGAGAGCAGGATATATCGCCGAAGCGTTTGCCGATTTTTCCAAATTGATCGACAGCAATTCCGCCGAAATCGTTCTTGACGAAACAAGTACGTTCAACACTATCAAAAAAGTCGTCTCTTCGGAATGCAAAATCGGCATTATCCGTTATGAAGAGGCCGCAGACCGTCATTTCAAAGAAATGCTTGACAAGCACGAATTGGCACATAAAACCATCGCCGATTTCAAGCATTTGGTTATCATGAGCAAGGAAAGTCGTTTGAACGATCTTGAAGAAATCAGCGAATCCGACCTTCAAGGTTATATACAGATCACCCACAGCGATCCTTACGAGGCTTCTATCACCGCTTCGAACGACCGCAAAAACGAGCGCCGCGAAAGTGCCAACAGATGTATTTTTGTATTCGATACTGCGGCGCAACTTGAATTGCTTTCCGAAAACAAAGACACATTTATGTGGGTTTCTCCCGTTCCTCAAAAACTTCTTGACAGATACGGTTTGGTTCAAAAAGACTGCACCGACAACAACAAGGTTTACAAAGACGTTCTTATCTACCGCAGAGATTACAAACTGACCAAACTTGATGCTTTTTTTATTGAAGAACTTCAAAAATCCAAAGAAAAAAACCTTTAAAACATACCAAACCCCGAAATTCGATTTTTCACAACGTTTGTATTACCCAAAAAGCCTTGCAAATGCAAGGCTTTTTTGTTCGCTACGGGGTATATCAATATATATATTATCGATATGCCATTCTCATAATTCCCAATCGCTGTTTTTTTTGATAGAATTATGTCGACAAATTATGTTTTATATGTTATATATAAATATACCTAAAACACGCGCGACGTTCACGCGCGAAAAGACACTTTTGACGGAAGGATGGCATGAAACCGATGAAACAGGTATCGGTAATGAAGGCAACGCTCGGAAGGCTCCCTTTGTATCTCGACTACTTGAAAAAGCTCGACACTGCTAAAAGCGAAAATATCTCTGCTACCGTTATCGCCAAAGCGCTCGGGCTCGGAGAGGTTCAGGTCAGAAAAGATCTGAGTTCCGTCAGCGGTGCGGGCAGACCCAAGTTGGGATATAAGACCGAAGCGTTGATCAAAAAAATCGAGGAAGTGCTCGGACGACATTCCGTCACCAAAGCGATAATCGTCGGCGCTGGCAAGTTGGGCAACGCTTTGTTGGAATACAACGGGTTTTCAAATTACGGTTTGGAAATCTCCGCCGCGTTTGACATTGATGAAGAGAGAATCAGAAATTCCGTTTCAAACAAACTTGTTCTCCCTCTTGACAAACTTGAAGAATATTGCAAACAGGAAGGAATCTGCATCGGAATCATATCCGTACCCGTTGCATCCGCTCAGGAAATTTGCGACAGACTTATAAATTGCGGCGTGAACGGCATTTGGAATTTTGCTCCCTGTCAACTTCACGTACCCGAGAGCGTCACGCTTCAACAGGAAAATCTCGCACTTTCGTTGGCTCATCTCAAATTGCACATGATGAATATATAGCAAGGGATCCAATCGAAAAAAACGGTTGGCGGCTGAGGAGTAAATCGAATGAGAAAATTTGATACAAAAGTACAATATCTTAAATACAAGGTGTTGCGCGAAGTTGCAAGGCAGGCTTGGGAAGGCACTTTGCTCGAAAAGTTGTTGGATATTCCTACAATGATCGTCCCCGGCAAGACGCCCACAATGCGTTGCTGTGTTTACAAAGAACGCGCAATACTTACAAAACGCATCAAACTTGCAATGGGCGGCAACACCGAAAACAGCAACGTCATTGAAGTTATCGACATTGCGTGTGACGAATGCCCTTCCGCAGGTTACGTCGTTACCGACTCCTGCCGAGGTTGCCTTGCACACCGTTGCGAAGACGTTTGCAAAAAAGGTGCGATCGCTTTTGACCATAATCACGTTGCACATATCGATAAATCGAAATGCGTCGAGTGCGGGCAATGCGCGAAGGTCTGCCCCTTTACCGCGATCGTAAACCGAAAGCGCCCGTGTCAGAACGCATGTAAAGTCAAGGCGATCTCGATAAACCAAAACAATGCCGCTTCGATCGACAGCAAAAAGTGTATCGCCTGCGGTGCATGTGTTTATCAATGTCCGTTCGGCGCTATTTCGGAAAAATCATATATTCTTGACGTCATCGACTTTATCAAGAAGAGCGACAACAACAAGAACTACAAAGTTTATGCGGTCGTTGCGCCCTCAATTTCGAGTCAATTCACCTATGCAAAACTCGGTCAGATCGTCACCGGATTGAAGGAACTCGGTTTCCACACGGTTGTTGAAGCCGCGCTCGGCGCAGATATGATCGCGCTCGAAGAATCGAAGGAACTTGTTGAAAAGGGTTTCCTTACAAGTTCCTGTTGTCCTGCTTTTGTGACATACATCAGACAGAATTTCCCGAATCTCGTTCCTTTTATATCGCACAACCCCTCGCCCATGACAGCGATTTCAAAACACATCAAGGGGCTTGACAAGGATTGCAAGGTCGTTTTCATCGGTCCCTGCACGGCAAAAAAGGCCGAGGCAAAACAAGAAAGCGTCAGTCCTTTCGTCGATTCGGTCATAACCTTTGAAGAACTTCAAGCGTTGTTTGACAGCCGTGACATCGATATCACCACACTCGAAGAGGGTTTGCTTGACAACGCCTCATACTTCGGACGGATTTTCGCGAGATGCGGCGGTCTTTCCGATGCGGTCGGGCAGGCCATCAAAGAACAAGGCATTGAGGACTTTGTTCTGAAAGCATTTTCATGCGACGGTATCGAAGAATGCCGAGCGGCTTTGCTCAAAAAGAACAAAAACGCGCTTGACGTGAACTTTATTGAAGGAATGGCATGTGTCGGCGGCTGCATCGGCGGTGCGGGTTGTTTGACACACGGCGAAAAAAACAAGTTACAGGTTGACAAATACGGAAAAGAAGCCACAGACAAAACGATCAAAGACGCAGTCGGCGTTTTGAACATAAAATAAAAATGTGTAAAAAAACAGTTTCTATATAAAAAAGGAGTTTATCATGACTAAGATCACTATCATCGGAACCGGCAGTGTTGGTTCCACCATAGCCTACACTCTCACAGTTCAGGGTATTGCGTCCGAAATCGTAATGATTGACATCAACGGCGAAAAAGCGATCGGCGAAGCACTTGACATCCGTCAAGGTACACCTTTTTGCCATCCCTGCACCATTTATGCAGGCAGTTATCCCGATGCGGCAGGTTCTGACGTCGTTATCCTCACATCAGGTGTTGCAAGAAAGCCCGGTCAGTCCAGACTTGACCTCGCTCAGACCAACGTTAACATCACAAAGAGCATAATTCCCGAAATCACCAAATATGCTCCCGATGCAACCTACGTTATCGTCAGCAACCCCGTTGATATTCTCACATATACTTTCTGTAAATATTCCGGGCTTCCGCACAACCGTATCATCGGTTCGGGTACTATCCTCGATACTTCAAGACTTCGTTCGAGAATCTCCGAATATTACCAGGTCAACCAGCAGAACGTTCATGCATACGTTCTCGGCGAACACGGCGACAGCAGTTTCATTCCTTGGTCGCTCGCAAACATCTCCAACGTTCCCGTTGAAAACTATAGTGATGCACTTCTTCACAACAACGGCGTTTATCCCAAACTCGACAAGGCAGAAGTCGAAGAATATGTCCGCAAGTCAGGCGCATCGGTCATCCAGCGCAAAGGCGCGACCTTCTATGCGGTTTCGATATCGGTTTGCCGTATCGTCAAAGCGCTTCTTTCGGGCATTGATACAACACTTACCGTTTCGACCATGCTTGAAGGCGAATACGGAATCAATGACGTTTGTTTGAGTCTTCTCACTATCATCGGCAACAAGGCTGCAAACGGCAAGATCCTTCTTCCTCTTAACGATGAAGAAATCAAGGCCCTTAATCACAGCGCAGATGAGTTGAAGAACGTTATCAACAACCTTCAATGGTAATTAATTTAGTGATATAGTGAGGTTATAAAAAATGGAATACCGTATTGAACACGATTCTATGGGCGAAATGAAGGTCCCCGCAGACCGTCTTTGGGCTGCGCAAACTCAGAGAAGCCGCGAAAATTTCGAAATCGGCGTTGGCATTGAAACGATGCCCGCAGAAATAATCCGCGCGTTCGGCGTTCTCAAACAGGCCGCCGCTGTTACCAACAACGCGCTCAAACCCGAAAAGATGACCGATGAAAAACTCACCGCCATCAAACAGGCTTGCGATGAAGTTATCGAAGGCAAACTTAACGGTCACTTCCCTCTTGTCGTATGGCAGACGGGTTCGGGCACTCAGTCGAACATGAACTCCAATGAGGTCATTGCGAACCGCGCAAATGAAATTCTCGGCAAAAAACTTTGCCACCCCAACGATGACGTTAACATGAGCCAATCCTCGAACGACACCTTCCCGACCGCAATGCACATCGCGGCGGTTATCGCTTTGGAAGACAAGCTCATTCCCGCAGTTGACGAACTTATTGCTACTTTTCTCCGTCTTGAAGTCGAAAACGAAGGTATCGTCAAGAGCGGCAGAACGCATCTCCAAGATGCAACCCCCATTAAGTTCAGTCAGGAAATCAGCGGTTGGAGATCCAGCCTTCAAAAAGACGTTGAACTTATCAAACGTTCTGTCGAACCTTTGCGCGAACTTGCGCTCGGCGGCACTGCCGTCGGCACGGGGCTGAACGCTCCCAAAGGATTTGCCGAAAGAGTTGCCGAAGAAGTCAGCAACATCACGGGCAAGACCTTCATCACCGCAGAAAACAAGTTCCACGCACTTACCTCAAAAGATGAACTCGTTTTCGCGCACGGCGCTATCAAAGCTCTCGCTTGCGATATGATGAAGATCGCAAACGATATCCGTTGGCTCGCTTCCGGTCCGCGAGACGGGCTCGGAGAAATTTTCATCCCCGAAAACGAGCCCGGCTCCTCGATTATGCCCGGCAAGGTAAACCCGACTCAGTGCGAAGCGGTCACTATGGTTGCCGTTCAGGTTATGGGTAACGACGTTGCTGTCGGTATGGCGGCATCGCAGGGGAACTTTGAACTCAACGTATTTATGCCTGTTTGCATTTACAATTTCCTTCAATCCGCCAGACTTCTTGCAGAAGCAATCGTTTCATTCAACAAGAACTGCGCTGTCGGTATTACCGCAAACAAAGAAAAAATGCATCACAATCTTCACAACTCGTTGATGCTCGTTACCGCGCTCAATCCCTACATCGGTTATGAAAACGCGGCAAAAACCGCCAAAAAGGCGTTCAAAGACAATATCTCGCTCAAAGAAGCCTGCGTTGAACTCGGTTTCCTTACCGCAGAAAGATTTGACGAAGTTTTCCATCCCGAACAGATGGTTTAAAAACGGGTGTTTTTCAGAAAATAATTATTTCCTATGCAATTTTTACCGGAGGTATTATAAATGAAGTTCAGTTACTTCCCCGGGTGCACTCTCAAAAACAAAGCGAAAGATCTTGACATTTACGCAAGAAAATGCGCCGAAGTTTTGGGTGTTACTTTGGAAGAAATAGAAAACTGGCAATGTTGCGGCGGCGTTTTTACCACCGCAAGGAACGAAGTTGCCACAAAACTTTCCTCGGTTCGCGTTCTTAAAGCCGCGAAGGAGAAAGATCAAGCGTTGGTTACCGTTTGTTCGGCTTGCCACAACGTCGTTAAGCAGACAAACCATGCGATGCAGAACGACGCTGATTTTGCAAACAAAGTGAACCTTTATATGAACGAAGGCGAATATGACGGTTCTACACAGGTTTACCATTATCTGGAAATGCTTCGCGACGTTATCGGTTTTGACAATCTTAAAGAAAAAGTTGTCAACCCGTTCAAAGGCAGAAAAATCGCGGCTTATTACGGATGTCTTCTTTTGAGGCCGAATTCGGTCATGAGAATGGACGATCCCGAAAACCCCAGCATCATTGAGGACCTTATCCGTGCTATCGGCGCAGAACCCGTTATTTACGGTTTCAGAAACGAATGTTGCGGCGGTTACGTCAGAATGGAGAGTCCCGAACTTGCCGTTAAAAAAAGCAACACGGTCAGCAACAGCGCGATCAACGCAGGAGCAGAAATGATCGTTACCGCATGTCCGCTTTGCAAATACAACCTTGAAAAGAGCGGTTCTAAGATCCCCGTTGTTTATATCACCGAACTTCTTGCGGAAGCATTGGGAGTTAAGGAGGGCGACGATGAGCAATAAAAACAAATATCTTCAAGAAGAATTGCTCCGCATGAGCGGCGTCAACCCCAGAAAATGCATGCGTTGCGGCAAATGTTCGGCAACCTGTCCCGCTTATGACGAGATGGAATATCATCCCCACCAATTTGTTTTCATGGTCGAAAGCGGCGATATCGAACCGTTGCTCGAATCGAAATCGCTTTACAGATGTCTCACCTGCTTTGCCTGTGTTGACAGATGTCCGCGCGGTGTTGAACCCGCAAAACTTGTCGAAGCGGTTCGTCTTGCTGCAATCCGCAAGCAGGGCAACAACCACATGACGGCAAACGACGTTCCCGAATTGATCGAAGACGATACGCCTCAACAGCTTATCGTTTCGGCATTCAGAAAATACACGAAGTAAGGAGGAAAAGGCAAAATGCAAAGAATTGGTGTTTTTGTATGTTGGTGCGGCAGTAATATCGCAGGTACTGTTGACGTTAAAGCCGTTGCCGAAGCGCTCAAAAGCGAGCCCGGCGTTGTCTTTTCCACCAACTATCAGTACATGTGTTCCCAAGCAGGTCAGGAACTTATCAAGGACGCCATTAAAGAGCATAATCTCACCGGCGTTGTAGTTTGTTCCTGTTCGCCCCGTATGCACGAAGCGACGTTCCGTAAAACCGTCGCCGCCGCAGGGATCAACCCTTATATGCTTGAAATCGCAAATATCCGCGAGCAATGCTCCTGGGTACATAAAGATATGGCTGTCGGTACCGAAAAGGCAATTATCCTCGGTAAAGCGGCTATCGCCAAGGTCAACCTTAACACTCCGCTCACTCCCGGTGAATCGCCCGTTACCAAACGTGCGCTTGTTATCGGTGGCGGTATTGCGGGCATTCAGACCGCGCTTGACATCGCAGACGCAGGTTTTGAAGTTGACATCGTTGAAAAGAAGCCGACGATCGGCGGCAAGATGGCACAACTTGATAAGACCTTCCCGACGCTCGACTGCGCGGCTTGTATCCTCACCCCGAAAATGGTTGACGTTGCGCAAAATGAAAAGATCCGCATCTTCTCTTACAGCGAAGTGGCAGAAGTCGGCGGATTCGTTGGCAACTTTGACGTTAAGATCAAGAAGAAGGCGCGTTACGTTAAGGAAGAGCTTTGCACAGGCTGCGGAGCTTGTACCGAAAAATGTCCTATGAAGAAGGTTCCCAACGACTTTAACCTTAATATGGACACAAAGCGCGCAATATACATTCCCTTTGCACAGGCGGTTCCGAACGTTGCTACTATCGACCCCGATTACTGCAACATGCTCAAAAACGGCAAATGCGGTGTTTGCGCAAAGGTCTGTACCGCAGGTGCGATCGATTACACGCAAAAAGACGAAATCATCGAAGAAAAATACGGCGCGATCGTCGTTGCTACCGGTTTCAATCCGATCAGCATGGATAAATTCGATGAATTCGCATACAACCAATCAAAAGACGTTATAACCTCGCTTGAATTCGAACGTCTTACCAACGCGGCAGGTCCGACTGCGGGCAAGTTGCTCCGTCCCTCCGACGGAAAGCATCCGCACACGATCGTTTTCGTTCAATGCGTTGGCTCGCGTTGCGACGCATGTGCGGAAAAAGGCAAGGAATATTGCTCGAAGATCTGCTGTATGTACACCGCAAAACATGCGATGCTCACCAGAGACAAATATCCCGATACCGACGTTTACGTATTCTATATCGACGTCAGAACTCCCGGTAAGAATTTTGACGAGTTCTATCGCAGAGCGGTCGAAGAATACGGAGTGCATTATATCAAAGGCATGGTTGGCAAGGTCAGTCCCGAAGGCGACAAACTTCTCGTTCAGGCTTCGGATCTGCTTGCAGACAAACAGCTTAAAATCGAAGCAGACCTTGTTGTTCTTGCCGCCGCGATCGAGCCCGATAAATCGGCGCGTTCGCTCGCAACCATGCTTACCGCAAGCATGGACACCAACGACTTCTTCACCGAAGCGCACCCGAAACTCCGTCCCGTTGAAAGTCCGACGGCAGGCGTTTTCCTTTCGGGTGCATGCCAAGGTCCTAAGGATATTCCCGAAACCGTTTCGCAGGCAGGCGCTGCCGCCGCGAAGGTTATCGGACTTCTTGCCAAAGACAAACTCATGGGCAACCCCTGTGTTGCGCATTCAGACGAAATGATGTGCAACGGTTGCTCGTCATGCGAAAAGGTTTGTCCTTACGGTGCTATCACTTACGAAGACAAAGAATTCCGTATGCCCGACAGAACCACTTTGGTTCGACGTATTGCAAAAGTCAACCCCGCAGTTTGTCAGGGTTGCGGTTGCTGTACCGTTGCTTGTCCTTCGGGCGCGATGGATCTCAAAGGATTCGCGAGTGAACAAATCATTGCGGAGGTAGATGCGATATGCAAATGAAAGAATATAAACCTTTGATCGTAGCATTTTGCTGCAACTGGTGTTCTTATGCAGGCGCAGACCTTGCAGGCAACAACAGATTGAATTACCCCGCAGAAGTCAAGATCATTCGTGTTCCCTGCTCTTGCAGAGTCAATCCGATGTTCATTCTTCGCGCTTTCCAGCGCGGCGCGGACGGTGTTATCCTTTGCGGTTGCCACCCCGGTGACTGTCATTATACATCCGGCAACTATTTCACAAGACGCAGAATGACGTTGCTTTTCTCGATGCTTGATTATCTCGGCATTGAAAGAGAACGCACCCGCGTTGAATGGGTTTCCGCAGCAGAAGGCGCAAAGTTTGCCGCCACCATGAACGATTTTGCCGAAAAGGTTGCTGCCCTCGGCGAAAACAAGAGATTGGAGGACCTCAGATGCAAAAAATAACCCGTGACGTTTTGGTCGAAAAAGCGGTTTCCATGCTCGAAAGCGGTGACGTTTGCTGTGTTCTCGGTTGGAGAAAGGGCGAATTTGATTACGACATCACTCCCGCCGTTTTCACAAGCAAGGAAGATATCGAATCAAATTTCGTATTCAACGACTTTTGCGGCGCAAACTTTTCAAAATATTTAATTCAGAAAACCCGCAAGGCGGAAGGAAAGATTCTTGTTTTCCTCAAACCCTGCGATACTTACAGTTTTAACCAACTCCTTACCGAGCACCGTTTTGACCGCAATCTTGTTTATGCGGTCGGAATCCCCTGCGAAGGTATGGCGGACATAAACAAGGTCAAAGAAGTCGTCGGCGAAGGCATCTCCTCGATCGATTTTGACGGCGACAAGATTCTTGTTAACACCATTTACGATGACGAACCTCTTGCGGTGGAAGCCAAAAGCGTCATTGCTGAACGCTGCATAAACTGCAAGAGCAAAAAGCACGTCGCCTTTGACGAGCTTATCGGCGAAGACGGAGATGTTATCGAATCGGGCAGATTTGACGAAGTTGAAAAAATCGAAGCAATGACTCCCGACGAAAGATTTGCTTTCTGGCAGAACGAACTTTCAAAATGCATTCGTTGCAACGCATGCCGCGACGTTTGTCCCGCCTGCACATGTGAAAAGTGCGTTTTCGACAACCCGAAATCGGGCGTTGAAAACAAAGCGGCGGCAAACAGTTTTGAAGAAAAAATGTTCCACATCATTCGCGCGTTCCACGTTGCAGGCCGTTGCACCGACTGCGGCGAATGTTCAAGAGTCTGCCCTCAGCACATTCCGCTTCATTTGTTGAACAGAAAATTTATCAAAGATATTGATCTCTTTTACGGCGAATATCAAGCAGGTGAAGAAGTCGGCTCGCGCGCTCCGCTTGTTGACTACACCACCGATGATCTTGAACCCGGCGAAGTTTTTGAAGGGAGGGGCAACTGATGTTTAAATGCTCGTTTGATTCCCTTGACGGCATTTTTGCGAAGATCGCGAACAACGCCACGCTTTATCTCCCCGCTGACAACGGCGACGGCAAAGCAGTTTTCACAAAATGGGAAAACGGAATCGTTTGGAGCAACGCTCTCAACACCGAAAGAAGCCCCAAGGACTTCTTCTTCCCTCAGTTTGAAAACATGATGGAATTCAAAGTTGAAGGCAAGTCCATCGAAATCAGCGACATTCGCAATGAATCCGAAGATTTCGTTGTGTTCGGCGTTCGTGCCTGCGACGTTAAAAGTTTTGACATTCTCGACAGAGTTTTCCTTGTTGACCCCTGTGACAGTTATTATGCAAATCGCAGAGAACACGGAATCATTGTTTCGGTTGCTTGCACAAAGCCTTCTGAAACCTGTTTCTGCAAAACCTTCGGCATTGACTGCACAAATCCCGGCGGCGATATCGCCGTTTGGAAGACAGAAAATGCTCTTTATTGGACTGCAAACACCGAAAAAGGCGAAAAGCTTTTGAATTCGCTCGGTCTTGAAGAATGCACCGACGATGCGGTCAACGCACAAAAAGAAAAGACCGAAAAGATCATGAAAAAACTTCCGCTTGCAAACCTCACAACCGACGGTTTCGGCGGAGGCAAGACCAAGGAACTTTTCGACCGTCCCGAATGGAAGACGCTTTCTGAATCCTGTCTCGGCTGCGGTACATGTACCTTTGTCTGCCCGACATGTCAATGCTATGACATCAAGGATTTCAACACCGGCAAGGGTATCGTCCGTTTCCGTTGCTGGGACTCCTGCATGTATTCCGATTTCACAAAAATGGCGCACGGCAACAACAGATTGAGTCAGGTCGAACGTTTCCGTCAGCGTTTCATGCACAAACTCGTTTATTATCCCGAAAATAACGAGGGTATCTTCGGTTGTGTCGGTTGCGGCAGATGCCTGGCTAAATGCCCTATTTCGATGAACATTGTTAAAGTTATGAAGACGATCGGAGGTAACGAGGAATGAACAATCGCAGAGAACCTTTGATCCCTGTTGTCGGCGTTATTACCGACGTTCGTATTGATACCCCCGACATCAAGACCTTCCGCGTTGTTACTCCCGACGGAAAGAAGGCGTTTGACCACATGCCCGGTCAGTGCGCGATGCTTTCTATCCCCGGTGTCGGCGAAGCGATGTTTTCGATCACATCGTCCCCGACAAACACCGAATTTATGGAATTTTCTATTAAAAAATGCGGTTGCGTTACCGATTGGCTCCACCAAGCAGAAGTCGGTCAGCAATTAACCATTCGCGGTCCTTACGGCAAGGCGTTTCCCGTTGACGATGCGTTCGTCGGCAAGAACCTCCTGTTCGTTGCGGGAGGCGTCGGTCTTGCTCCGCTTCGCTCGGTAATCAATTATTGCCGTTATTATCGCGACAGATACGGCAAGATCGACATTGTTTACGGTTCGAGAAGCAAAGACGATCTTCTTCAATACAAAGAAATTATTGAAGAATGGGCCACCGATGAAGGTGTTAACGTTCATCTCACCATCGACCGTGAACAGGAAGGTTGGGACGGACACGTTGGTTTTGTGCCCAACTATGTTAAGGAACTCGGTTTTGACACCGACAAGACCGCAATACTTTGCGGACCTCCTATTATGATCAAGTTCACTCTTGACGGACTTCAAACGCTCGGTTTTGAGAAAACTCAGGTTTACACAACGCTTGAACTCAAAATGAAATGCGCTATCGGCAAATGCGGCAGATGCAACGTCGGCTCGAAATACGTCTGCAAAGACGGCCCGGTTTTCCGATTTGACGAACTTGATGAACTTCCGAGCGAATATTGATAACTTCGCTCTCGCTCGAAAACCTACAAGGTAAAAAGGAGATTTATTTAATGGAAAATATGGTTAACATTTTTCTGTTCGGCAAAAAGTATTCGGTGCCGGACAACCTGACAATTATGAATGCTATGGAATACGCAGGCTATCAACTCGTCAGAGGTTGCGGATGCAGAAACGGTTTCTGCGGTGCTTGCGCTACCATTTACAGAATCAAAGGCGACAAGGAACTCAAATCCTGTCTCGCTTGCCAAACCAAAGTTGAAGATAACATGTATATCGCCACCCTGCCCTTCTTCCCTCTCGTTAAGCAGGTTTACGATATCAACACCGTTTCGATCAACGAGACCGTCATGATGCAACTTTACCCCGAAATCTATGCCTGCATCGGATGCAACGCCTGCACCAAGGCTTGTACGCAGGAGCTTAACGTTATGCAATACATTGCTTATGCTCAGCGCGGCGATTTCGAAAAATGCGCAGAAGAATCGTTCGACTGCGTAATGTGCGGCGTTTGCTCGTCACGTTGCCCCGCAGGTATTTCGCATCCGCAGGTTGCGATGCTTGCACGCAGAATCAACGGCAAATATCTCGCACCCAAATGTGATCATCTTGATGAACGCGTTCAGGAGATCAAAGACGGAACCTTTGCTGAACTCATTGAAGCACTTATGCAAAAGCCTATCGATGAGATCAAGGAACTTTACAACAACCGCGATATTGAGAAATAAGGAGGGTAAAAGAGATGTATTCCGAAAAATTTCAGAAATCTTTGGCTGCTGTCGAGGCCGCAAGAGAGAAAAACATTGCTCTTGAACCCGCACGCATGACCGCTCAGCAGAAAACGGACCTTCTTGCCGAATATCATCCCGACTACAAACAAGATGAATTCGAAATTCTTGCAATAGGTCCCAACAAGGGCGACAAGGTTCCGAAAGAACTTGCCGCAACGCTTCAAGCACACAGCCGCGTTTGCGCGGAATGTATTGACCTTGAAAATCCCGATTATGACGTTGACGTTCTCGTTATCGGCGGCGGCGGCGCAGGTTCTTCTGCCGCTATCGAAGCGCACGAGGCAGGCGCAAACGTTATGATCGTCACAAAGCTCCGTATCGGTGACGCAAACACAATGATGGCGGAAGGCGGTATTCAGGCGGCTGATAAGCCCAACGACTCGCCTGCAATTCACTTTGTCGACGCTTTTGGCGGCGGCCACTTTGCCGCAAAACGCGAACTTCTTCAAAAACTCGTTTGTGATGCTCCCGAGGCGATCCAATGGTTAAGCGAACTCGGCGTTGAGTTCGACAAGACCGAAGACGGCACGATGGTCACAACTCACGGCGGCGGCACTTCGAGAAAGCGTATGCACGCCGCAAAGGACTATTCGGGAGCGGAAATCATGAGAACGCTCCGCGACGAGGTTCTCAACAGAAATATTCCCGTTGTTGACTTTACTTCCGCGATCGAGCTCATTCTCGATGAAAACGGCAATGCCGCAGGAGCGGTTCTTCTTAACATGGAAACCAAGGAGATCCTTATTGCGAAGGCTAAAACCGTTATCATCGCCACCGGTGGTGCAGGCAGAATGCATTATCAAGGATTCCCTACCTCGAACCACTACGGCGCAACGGCTGACGGTCTTGTTCTCGGTTACAGAGCAGGCGCGAAACTTCTCTATGCCGAAACGCTTCAATACCACCCGACGGGTGCGGCTTATCCCGAACAGATCTTCGGCGCGCTTGTTACCGAAAAGGTTCGTTCTCTCGGTGCAAAACTCGTTAACGTAAACGGCGAAGTTTTCATGCATCCGCTTGAAACCCGCGACGTTTCCGCTGCTTCCATTATCCGTGAATGTTCGACTCGCGGTAACGGCGTTGAAACCGATCAGGGCAAAGCCGTTTGGCTTGATACCCCGATGATCGAAGCGATCGGCGGCGAAGGAACTATTGAAAAGAGAATTCCCGCGATGATGAGAATGTTCGGTAAATACGGCATCGACATCCGCAAAGAGCCGATTCTTGTTTACCCGACGCTTCACTATCAGAACGGCGGTCTTGACATCACTCCCGACGGCATGACCACCAACGTTAAGAACCTCTTTGTCGCAGGCGAAGCAGTCGGCGGTATTCACGGCAAGAACAGACTTATGGGCAATTCGCTGCTTGACATCATCGTATTCGGCAGAATCGCAGGTAAATCGGCAGGCGCGGCTTGCAAGGACATCACCGTTGGCAAACTTACGCTTGACCACGTTGCAAAGTTCGAGAAGGAAATTGCAGACGCAGGCATCGTTACAGATACCGTATCTCCTAAACTCCTCCCCGATTACACCAGAAAGGTTAACGGTTAACGGAGGGTTAAGAGATTTAAATGAAAAACAAAAACACTAATATCAAGAAGGCAATCGGCATTGTTCTGGCATTGTTAATAGTTGCCGGTGTTGCCGCTTGGTGTTGTTACAACGCTCTTGCGGACAACGCAGACGGGGTTGAAAGCACCTTTAACTTCTCGTCGACCTTCGTGCTCTTCACTCTTGTATTTGTCATTGTTGCTTTCGGTTATCTTTTGGGTTCGATCGAAATCAAAGGCGTTTCTCTCGGCACGGCAGGCGTTTTCCTTATCGCCATTCTTGTCGGTTGGCTTTGTACCCTTAACTTCGGAGACGTTCCGCTTTTGGGCGCATTCCACATTGAGGGCGAAAGCGATGCGATCGTTACCACATTCAAATCCACCATTCAGAACATCGGTCTTATCCTTTTCGTCGGTGCGGTTGGATTTATCGCAGGTCCTAACTTCTTCAAGAACCTCGCGAAAAACTTCAAGACCTACATCCTTTTAGGTTTCGTCATCATCCTTTCGGGCACTGCCGTTGCAGTCATCTGCTCGCTTCTCACGCCCGAATTCGGGCCTGAATATTGGTCGGGTGTTCTTTCGGGTGCTTTGACCTCTACCCCCGGTTTTTCTGCCGCAAAAGATGCGGTTTTGGGTCACCCCGATCAGGACAGTCTTGAAGCGCTTATCACTCTCGGTCATGCGGTTGCATATCCGTTCGGCGTTATCGGGGTTGTGCTTTTTGTGCAGCTTATCCCCAAAATACTCAAAGCGGATATGAACAAAGAAGTTGAACTTCTTAGAGCAGGCGCTTCCGAAGAAAGAAAGCTGCCCGACGGTCTTTTCAAATGCGATGAACTCGGACTTATGTCATTTGCACTCGCTATTGTTTCCGGACTTATTCTCGGTTCGATAACAATTCCGCTTTCTGCCGAAGGATATGCCGAGGGCGCACCTTGTTTCAGTTTGGGAACAACAGGCGGTGTTCTTATCATGTGCTTGATTTTCGGTCATTTCGGTCATTTCGGAAAACTTTCGCTTGAAATCCCCGAAAAGACGCTTAAAGTTTGCAGAGAGTTAGGTCTTATGCTCTTCCTCCTCGGCGCAGGTTTTCACGGCGGCGTTGCGTTGGTCGAGCAGGTCAGCGAATATGGCGCGAGCATCGTTGTTTGGGGACTCCTCGGCGGTGCGGTCATGACGATTGCACCGATGATCGTCGGACTTTTGCTTGCAAAACTTCTTATGAAGCTCCCCTTGCTCAACTCGCTCGGTTCGATCACAGGCGGTATGACATCAACCCCCGCTTTGGGCGCGCTCATCAAAACGGCAAAAACCGATGACGTTGCGGCGGCTTATGCTTCGACATATCCCATTGCACTTGTGCTTATCGTTCTTGCTTGTCAGTTGATGATAACATTGATGAACTAAACAAAAAAACTCGGTTCGATGTGAACCGAGTTTTTTATTTGTTATTTACTTTTCAATTCTTAATCAGTCTTCATTTTTCTTGGAAGCAAGAAACATATAAACGACAGCTGCCAAAGCGCCGCCGACGAGCGGAGCGACGATGAACACCCAAACGTTTGACAATGCTTCGCCGCCAACGAGAAGCGCGGGGCCAAAGGAACGAGCGGGGTTAACGGAAGTGCCGGTGAAATAAATACCGAAGATGTGAACGAGGGTGAGAGTCAAGCCGATAACGATACCCGAAACGGCACCGTTTTCGATTTTTGAAGTGACACCGAGAATTGCGAGAACAAACACGAAGGTAAGGATAACTTCAATGATAAGAGATTTTGCGATATCACCTTCAAAGAGAGCGTTTGCACCGAGATTGCTTTCCGCACCGAAGAAATAACGGAGAACACCTGCGCCTGCAATCGCACCGGCAAACTGAGCAAGAATGTAGCCGATAAAATCGGTCACCGACATTTTCTTGCTGATGAGCATTGCGATCGAAACGGCGGGATTGATATGACAGCCGGAGATGTTACCGATCGAATAAGCCATAGCGACAATAACGAGACCGAATGCCAAAGCGGTGAGCAGGTAACCGGTGCCGTTTTCAGCCGAACAACCGACCGCACATGCCGTTCCGCAGGCGAACAATACCAACACGAAAGTTCCGATAAACTCCGAAACGTACTTTTTCACAGAGTTCATAGTAAAATCCTCCTAAAATTTGAAATATTTGCTATTGCTTTTTTATTATAACACATATATAATTTATTACAAGTGTTTTTAATAAAGAAGTCAATAAAAATTTTTGACGATTCTGCATTATATAATACAACTTTTGTTGAATTTTTTCAAAAACAGATTCAGAAAGGTTCAGAACCGATGACAAGCATAATTAAAAATGCCGCAGCAGGACAGAAGAAGGCTTTGGAAACCCTTTACCACAGCGTTGAAAAAAAGGTTTTCTTTTTAGCATGTTCTTTGCTTGGCGATGAAAAGGAAGCGGTCAACGCTTCGGTACAGGCTTTTAAAAGTGCATTTGAGTCCTTGAAAAACGAAGGCATCGAAACCGAGAAGGATTTTTCCGATCTCGTCATAAAAAAGCTTGCGAATAACTGTAAAAAGATCATTACCAAAAAGGATCAGAAGGCTTTTAAAATCCCTGCCAACAAGAACTTCGTACTGACGGGTGCGGTTGACACCGATTGCAATAACACCGAACTCGCCGACCGTATTCTGGACAGATTCGCTTTTGTTCAGAAAACGGTTTTGGTTCTTGATATCGTCGGCGGACTTGACAAAAAACAGATCGCCGCGATTTGTAAAACAGACGTCAAAACCGTTGAAGCCGCGATCGATGCTCAAAACGGAAATATCGAACGTCTTTCCGACGGGAAGATGACTCTTGAAAATATCTCTGATACGTTCAGAAAGCGCGAAAACGCGATTTCTCTTCCCCGAGAAGCAAATGACGAAATCAAAAAGATCATCGCTGAAATATCCGCACCTTATAAAAAGAGAAGACGCAACATTGCAATCATCATAACGTCTATCGTTCTTGTTGTTTGTCTGATCGCAACCGGTGTTATTATTCACAATTTGAACAACCAACCTCAGGAATATGAAGAAGGCGCGATCTACACCGCCGAAATCGAAGTTGAAAAATACGGTACTATTAAACTCGAACTTGACTCAAACGTTGCGCCGATAACAGTCAAAAACTTCGTTTCGCTTGCGAACAGCGGTTTTTATGACGGCTTGACCTTCCACCGCATCATAAGCGGATTTATGATTCAGGGTGGCGACCCCGACGGAAACGGCATGGGCGGTTCGGATGAAGAAATTTTCGGCGAATTCAGCGAAAACGGTTGGGAAAACAACCTTTTGCATAAGCGCGGCGTCATTTCAATGGCTCGCAGCGAAAAGCCCAACAGTGCAAGCTCGCAGTTCTTCATCATGCACAAAGATGCACCTCATCTCGACGGCAAATATGCCGCATTCGGCTGGGTTACCGACGGTATTGAAGTTGTTGATGAAATTTGTGAAAAGGCCGCCGACCCTGTTGACGGAAACGGTTTGATCCACCCCGATCATCAGCCGAGGATAAAGACAATTAAGATCACAGGCACAAAATAACTCGCAACGGTCTACAAAAAGTTTAAGCTGTAAGGCGAATACCCCGACGGAAACGGATTATCGCGGAAAGCGAAAGATATGTTATTGAACGTTTAATTGTTACAGAAATCAAAAACGACCAGTTTTAAGGAGATAAACAAATGAAAGTAATTATGATCAACGGCAGTCCGAGAGTTAACGGTAACACCGCATTGGCACTTGCCGAAATGGAAAGCGTATTCCGCGCAAACGGAATCCAAACCGAAACCATTCAAGTCGGTTATATGAACATGCGCGGCTGTCTCGCTTGCGATTATTGCAGAGAATGCAACAGATGCGTTTTTGACGACGCGGTCAACGACGTTGCACCCAAATTTGAAAAAGCAGACGGTCTTGTTATTGCAAGCCCCGTTTACTACGCTTCCGCGAACGGAACGCTTATTTCTTTCCTTGACAGACTCTTTTACAGCACCACCTTTGACAGATCAATGAAAGTCGGCGCAAGCATTGCGGTTGCACGCAGAAGCGGCGCTACGGCAACCTTTGATGAGTTGAACAAATATTTTGCGATCTCTAACATGCCTATCGCAACCAGCCAATATTGGAACAACGTTCACGGTCATCTTAAAGGCGATGCGGTTCAAGACCTTGAAGGTTTGCAAACGATGAGAGTCCTCGCCGAAAACATGACGTTCCTTATGAAGAGCATCGCGCTCGGCAAAGAACAGATCGGGATGCCCGTTAAGGAAGATAAGATCGTTACCAACTTTATCCCCTCGACCGAACACGCAGAAGTTGAAATATGACATATAACGAGATCAAGCCTTTATTCAATATTGAACTTCCCGATTACGCAGAGCAATATTTCGAGGATTTCATCGCGAATTATGATAAAAGCAAGCCGATCTTAACGGCTGATGACGTCAACTTGATTTGCGATGCGACGAAATTGCCCGACGAAGGAAAAAAAGAACTCATGAGGTGCGTTAACGCTGTCAACGCTGAGCGCGATGCACATTTTTGCGGTTCGTTCATGGCAGACCTTCTTGTATACAAACGCGATCCTTGGTTGAATTACATTGAAGATCCGAACCTTTTTACCGTTGAAGGTCTTATGCCCGAACAGGTGGGTTGGGTTATGGTCGCGGTTCAGCTTGCGCACACACTCAAAACCAAGAATCCTCCCAAGGATCTCAACGCAGAAAACACGGGCGCATTCAACTGGTATTCCCATTGTTGCTTGCGCGACAACGGATATTGGGGCATCAGCGAATGGCATTGGAATATGTTGAGCGCAGGCGGTTGTATGTTCGTTTTCGGGATTCTCAAATTCTGTCCTAGTGAGTTCACAAACGATTTCGCTGTTATTACCGACGGCAAGCGTTACGTATCTCTCGCCGCAAACAGTTATTACGTCGGCAAAGAGGGCGAGCTTGTTGATTGCGAGGAAAAATCGGTCGGCAAGACATCGTTCTATGAAGATGACCTCAAATACATCGGCAACGTTATCTCAGCCGAGGGTGTTGTTGACATTAACACCACAGAATTTGACAAATCGGTCTGGAAGGATTATCTTCGCGGCGGAACGCACACGATGGACATTCATATTCCTTCGAAAATCGCATATACCCCCGAAGCAATTAAAGATGCATACAAGAAAGCTCTTGATTTTTACAAGGACTATTACCCCGATCATAATGTAAAGGCGATAACAGGATATTCTTGGATTTTCTCGCCGCAACTGAGAAAGGTAATGCCAGAAGGCAGTAATATTCTCAACATTAACGACAGCATGCATCTCCTTCCCTGCATTGCTACTTATGATGCTTCCTGCCACTTTATACGCCGGGGTTCGAATTTGCAGAAGCGCATTGAGGAAAAATGCAAGAACGGCGACGAATTCCATTTTGCGGTTATGTACACCGCGATTGACGAAATTGAAACCTTCGGCAAAAAAATCATTTAAAACGAAAAAAAGACGGAAGGGCGGCGCGCCATAACGATGATTCGCCCAACAACCGTCTTTTTCTTTTGTTGATCGGAATTAACATTCGGTAAACATTTCTGTGATATATTAATAAATAATATGTTCTTATTCGCATCTCTACCGTAAGTAGAAATCAATTTGTTTTTTCTCTACGAAACCCGTTCCGAAACGTATAATGGAATTTTTGCAATTAAATGTTGAGTTTTGTTGGTTTCGATGATATAATTCCATGAAGAAAGGAGCGAGTTCTTTGGATAAGAGAAAAGTCATATATTACACCGACGAACTTAACGACGAGTTTTCTACGGCTGTCATCACACCCAAAAAGATCGACGGGAATTACATTTACTGTCACGATTCTCTTTTCAAAAAATTCACGCACTTTTTTTGGTATCGCGTCATTGCCACACCGATAGCGTTTTTATATACAAAAACCGCTTTCGGGCACAAAGTCATCGGAAAAGAAAAACTCAAAGATCATCTTAACGTCGGTTATTTCATTTACGGAAACCACACGCAAGACATCGGCGACGCTCTCATGCCGAGCACACTTAACTTTCCGAAAACCGATTACTGCATCGTTCACCCGAACAATGTATCGATGCCGTTTCTCGGGCGCATAACGCCCTCGCTGGGCGCGATTCCTTTGCCCGACGATATGGTTGCTTATAAGAACTTTATCAAAGCGATAGAGCGCAGAATCGAAGAAAAACACGCGATCGTTATCTATCCCGAAGCGCACATCTGGCCTTATTACACAAAGATAAGACCCTTCTCCGACGTTTCTTTTCAATATCCCGTGAAACAAAATGCGCCTGTGTTTTGCTTCACGAACACTTATCAGAAACGCAAGCATTCAAAAAAACCGAGGATCGTCACATATATCGACGGACCGTTTTATCCCGATGAGTCTTTATCGGCAAGACAGAAGCGTTTTGATTTACGCAACAAGGTTTATGAATGCATGTGCGAACGCGCAAAGAATTCCGACATGATTTGCATTGAATACATAAAAAGAGAAGAAGAAAATGGTTAATATTTTATTCTGTGGAAATGACAAGGTTTTTGACGGCATGCTCACCTGTGCTTTATCAATTTTAAAGCGCACCGAATCGACAGAGCCGTTCCGTTTCTTTGTTTTCACGATGGATGTTTCTCATATCAACGGTAATTACATTCCTGTCAGTGATGAACAAATTGCATTTTTTGAAAAGGTAATAAAAAAGCACAACAAAGACAATTCCGCCGTTAAGGTTGACGTCACGGACATTTACATGAAAGAATTTTCCGAATGTCCTAACGAGGGCGCATATTGTTCACCATACACGCTCATAAGGCTTTTTGCCGACATGGTCGATAACATGCCCGACAAGGTTTTATATCTTGATGCGGATATTATGTTCAACCGCGACATACATCTTCTTTACGACACAGACGTGAGCGATTATGAATATGCCGCCGGCAGAGACCATTACGGAAAATATCTTATCAAACCGAACTACGTTAACGCGGGCGTGCTTCTTTTCAACATGAAGAAAATGAAAGAAACAAAACTTCTTGAAACGGCGCGCGAACTGATAAAAACCAAAAAACTCGTTTTCGCGGACCAGAGCGCGATAATTCGTTCGACGACAAAATGCAAAATGCTTCCGCAACGTTTCAACGACCAAAAGTTTTTGCACAAGCATACTGTTGTCAGACACTTCTCAAAGCGCCTTTTCTGGCTTCCCTACCCTCACACCGAAAACATAAAGCAATGGCAGGTCAGCAGGGTGCACAAGGTTTTCGGATATTATCAGTTTGACGATATTCTGTACGAATATATCTATCTTAAAGAAAAATTCAACGAGGAGGTTAATGCAGATGAATAAAAAGGTTGTTCCCGTTTTTTACGCCTGCGACGACAATTTTGTTAAATATACAATTGTTTCTATCCATTCGATGATTCAAAACGCATCGAAAGAATACGATTATCGCGTTTGTATTCTTCACACAGGCATTACCGAACCGATGATGGCCAAGGTTAAAGAACTCGAAAACGAAAATTTCACGATTTCCTTTGAAGACGTCACCGAATATCTCCATTCTATTTCTGACAAACTTCCGATTCGTGATTATTATTCCAAATCGACTTATTACCGTCTTTTTATTGCCGAAATGTTCCCCGAACTTGAAAAGGCAATCTATATTGACAGCGACACGGTCGTCCAAGGCGACATCAGCGAACTTTTTAACATTGACATTAAAGATGCTTACGTCGGTGCATGTCACGAACAAGTCATGGTTCAGGTCGACGAATACGGCACATACTGCGAAAAAGTGGTCGGTGTTTCGAGATATAATTTCTTCAACGCAGGCATTATTCTTATCAACTGCAATCAGTTCCGTTTGAGATTCGTGCTTGATAAATTTATCGAATATCTTCATATGTACGATTTTGTTGTCACGCAGGACGAGGATTATCTGAATCTCATCTGCAAAGACCACGTTTATTGGCTTGATCAGCGTTGGAATACCGAAATCTTCGGTGATATCCCCTACCCTATCGAGCAAGCCAAAATTCTTCATTACATAATGACGAGCAAACCTTGGCATTATTCGGATTGCCGTCACGGCGACGTTTTCTGGAAATACGCCAAAGAAACCGGCGTTTATAAAGAAATGCTTGACGTTCTTAATTCTTACACAGACGAAGAACGCGCAAGAGATTCCGCCTCCTGCGAAAAACTTTTACAACTCGCCATCGAAGAAACCGCACGCGAAGACAACTTCCTCAACAGAATGAACAAAGCAAAACGCGCACAGGACAGGGTTGCTATTCTTCAAAAAATCGAAGAATATGAACGCGCAGGTCGTTTTGACGAGGACGTCGAAGACGATCCTCCCGGACGTGTTCTTATGCCCGACGAGATCGAATATATCCGCAAGAGCATGAGCGATAAGATCAAAACCAAATTCGCTTATATGATCGCGAGAAAGTTCGTTGACGGACTTATTGATGACAAAAAGCTCATCATCAAAGAGATTAAAGGAATTGAGAATTTCCAAAATCTTCAAAGCGGTGCGATAATCACCTGCAACCATTTCAACGCGTTTGACAGTTTTGCGATCCAACTTGCGTACGAAGCGGCAAACCAGCCCGAAAGAACCTTTTATCGTGTCATTCGCGAGGGCAATTATACCTCGTTCCCCGGTTTTTACGGATTTTTGATGAGACATTGCAACACGCTTCCGCTTTCGTCCAACCCGAGGACCCTCACAAAGTTCGTGAAAGCGACTAACCAACTTTTAAAAGACGGTCATTTTGTGCTTGTTTATCCCGAACAAAGCATGTGGTGGAACTACCGCAAACCCAAGCCGTTAAAGACGGGCGCTTATATCTTCGCGGTCAAGAACGACGTGCCTGTACTCCCCTGCTTCATCACTATGAAGGATTCTGACGTTATGGGTGAGGACGGTTTCTTCGTGCAGGAATATACGATTCACGTCGGCGAGCCGATTTATCCGAACCCCGAAAAGAAATACAGTGAGAAAATCAACGAAATGATGGAAAAGAACTCGGAAGTCTGGAAAAACATCTATGAAGAAGAGTATCATATCCCTTTGAGTTACACCACTGAAATGTGAATTATTCAAAAAGTCCCGAACTCCGATCCGGGACTTTTTGTGTTGCGCATTTCGCTTGACATTCCTCGCCTTTTGGCGTATAATTAAGCAACGCAGCAAGACATAGCGCAATGGTATCGTGGGTGGTCGACTGCGTTTTCTAATAATTCAATATCATTATCGGGGTGTGGCTCAGTTGGTAGAGCGGGTGGTTTGGGAGCGTGTCGGGCGTTTACTACCCTGAAAAATAAAAAGTCTCAAAACCCCTGTATTCATGCGGGTTTCGGGCATTTGTAAAAATCAAAAAATCGGTCAAAAATCGTTTTGACCACAGTTTATCCCACAATTGAGAAAAATTTAATAAATATCCGGGTGTGGCGCAGCTGGGAGCGCGGGTGGTTTGGGACCATCAGGCCGCAGGTTCGATCCCTGTCACTCGGACCAAAAAATCCGCCAGTTTCAGTGTGAAACTGGCGGATTTTATTTTTGAAATTAAATTAAGTTAATCAACTCCGATATTCCCCAAATAATACCAGATGAAATAAGACTCGAGATAACACCAGTTAGTACTCCACCCCAGAAACCTTCCTTTTGATAAAACTTTTTGTTTGTAATCGTAGTTTTGTTGCTGCTATTATCATTATGTACATAATTTTGAGTGTTTCCAATATTTGAATGGGATATTTTATTCTTATCC
>JAZSNS010000010.1:0-28527 GCA_045536535.1 Eubacteriales bacterium
GGATGGGTTCTGCCCATCCTTTTTTATTTGGAAATCTTGAACGAGGGGGTCGAAGGGCGCGTGTTGAATGACAGTCCGGGGGACTGTCAGACCGCGCCACAGCTCCGTCCGCAGACGGGCGACCCCCGCTTCCGGCACCAAAAAGGATGGGTTCTGCCCATCCTTTTTTATTTGGAAATCTTGAACGAGGGGGGGCGAAGGGCGCGTTCGGAATCGTCCGTCGTTTTTAATTTGATTCACACTGTTTTTTATTTGATATTACTCGTGATTGACTAATTTGAATTTCTTTGATATAATTGTCGAGTGTATTTTTAAACAAGGAGAAATTTATGAAAAGAGAGCATTTGGGGAGCCGCCTTGGTTTCATTCTGCTGAGTGCCGGATGTGCTATCGGTGTCGGAAACGTTTGGAAGTTTCCTTGGATGGCGGGTCAGTACGGCGGCGGTGCTTTTGTACTTATATATTTAATATTTTTAGTCGTTTTAGGTTTGCCTGTTATGGTCATGGAATTCTCGCTCGGAAGAGCGAGCCAAAGCAGTCCTGTCAGGTTATATCAAAAGTTACAGAAGCCCGGACAGAAATGGCATATTCATGGATATGCCGCATTGGCCGCCAACGTGCTTTTGATGATGTTTTACACATCGGTTGCAGGTTGGATATTGCATTACTTCATAAGCTTTATATCGGGCGATATGACGGGTATCACCAACGATCAATCCGAGGCTTTATTCGGGAATATGCTGTCGAATCCTGCGATCACTGTCGGTTTTATGGCGATTGTCGTGATTTTAGGTTTCATCGTTCTTTCCTTCGGTTTGCAAAAGGGTGTAGAACGTGTCACGAAATATATGATGATTGCGCTTTTGTTGCTTATGTTGGTACTTGCTGTCAACAGTTTCACGCTTGAAGGTGCGAAAGAGGGGTTGGAATTTTATTTAAAACCCGACATTTCAAAAATCGACGGCAACGTCATCGTCGCTGCCATGAACCAATCGTTCTTCACTTTAAGCCTCGGAATCGGTGCAATGGCGATATTCGGAAGTTATATCGGCAAAGAACGCTCGCTGATGGGCGAATCAGTGAACATCCTCGTTCTCGATACGTTTGTTGCTGTTGTCGCAGGTCTTATCATCTTCCCTGCTTGCTTTACTTTTGACGTTGAGCCCGATTCGGGTCCGAGTTTGCTTTTTGTTGCTATGGCAAAAGTGTTTAACAACATGGCGGGCGGAAGATGGTGGGGTGCTTTATTCTTCCTATTTATGTTTTTTGCCGCGATGTCAACGATCATTGCAGTTTTCGAAAACATTCTCGCTTGCGTACGCGAACTTACGGGTTGGGGCAGAATCAAAACCTGCTCAATTTGCGGGTTTGCGCTCCTTATACTCTCGATCCCTTGCGCTTTGGGTTATAATTTGTGGTCGGATTTCACGCCGTTTGCATCCGATTCGGCAATTCTCGACCTTGAAGATTTTATCGTTACAAACTGTATGCTTCCGATCGGTACGCTTTGTTACGTTCTGTTTTGCGTCAGCAAAAAAGGTTGGGGATTTGACAACTTCATTGCCGAAGCTAACTCGGGAAAAGGAATGAAGGTTCAAAAATGGATGCGCGGATATATGACTTACGTGCTTCCCGTTATAATTGTCTTTATTTTTGTTTTGGGTATTCTCAATTACCCTTTCTCCGATAATTTCACCGTTTTAGGTTGGATAAAGAATCAATTTTAAACAAAAGGCCTGCTTGAACGACAAGCAGGCTTTTTTAATATGAAGATATAATATTATCAACATATTTGCGCATTTCCGCTTTTGATCGGAGAGAATGCGTGCCATTTATTATTTTTTGTTTTTCTGCTTCGCTGAGTGATGCGAATTTTTGCATTGCTTCGGGACGCTGAGCGAGCGCCATTCCGAATCCGAGCGGAATTTCGGTAAAATCCATTTTGCACCTCCGAAAATAATTATGATATAGTTTTTCACAAAAGCAATTATTTATTCAAAGGAGCATCGTCGCCGTTCGGAACTTTCAACAAAAAAGTATCGTTTGCTTTCACACAACCGATACTTTTTGTTTTTTATACTTTTTCGGGACCCATTAAAATCTCGGAAATGATATCAAGCACTTTGTTGTAACAACCGCCGCAACCTGTTGAACAATGGGTTACCTTTTGAACGTCTTCAAACGCTTGAAGTACGTCATCAAACTTTTTGTGGATATGTAATGCATCGGCAATGTCAAAATAACTTACCTGTTTACAGTTACAAACTGTATAGTTTTCTTTCATGACTCAAATCTCCTTGATTATTCCTGGCTAAAATTGTCTTTGTCAACGCCGCAAAGGGGGCAGACAAAATCTTCGGGAAGGTCTTCGAATTTGGTTCCTGCGGGGATACCGTTATCGGGATCGCCGACGGTTTCATCATAGGTCCATCCGCATACGTCACATACATACTTCATAATTAATTCCTCCGTTATATATTTATTCTATTGGTTCAAAATCACTTGCGCCATGCTTACAAAGCGGGCAAATGAAATCCTCGGGAAGCGGATCGCCCTCGTAAACATAGCCGCAGATCTTGCAAACGTAGCCCTTTTTTCCCTCGGTCTTGGGCTTGGGTTTAACGTTGCTGTGGTAATAGGAATAGGTCATTGTTTCTCTGTCGGAGATAACCCTTGCCTCGGTTACCGAGCAAATGAACATACCGTGAGTATCCAAATCGACATATTGCTCAACATTTAATGACATAAAGGAGTTGATATAGCGAGGAAGCACAACGAGCCCGTTTTCCGAACGAAGAGGCTCACAATCGGCGAATTTATCAACATTTCTTCCGCTAACGAACCCGAACGATTCGAACACCTTAAAGGGTGCATCGACGGTAAGGCAGTTGATATTCATCTTTCCCGTTTGTTTTATAATGTGATGAGTATAATTTTCTTTATTGATCGTCACCGCGATCCGGTTAGGAGTGCTTGTTACCTGAGTAACGGTATTGACGATGAGTCCGTTATCTTTTTTTCCGTCGTTAGAAGTTACGACGTATAAACCGTATCCGATCTTGAAAAGTGCGGTAAGATCATTTTTATTCTCGGCATCACTCTTTAACGCAAGATATTCTTTACAAAGCTCGTCCGCAAGTGCTTCGAGTTGCTTTGAACTTTCCTCGTTGAGAGAAGACATGATCTTAACGGTATTCTCGGCAAAGTTAAGATTTTTACTCTTTTCGAGCATTCCCTTCATCACCTTAGCGGCAAGAGGTGCCCAACTGCCGTTTTCGATAAACGCAACCGTGCGGTTGCTGAAATTACGCTCGGTGAGATGATTGATAAACTCGCGCATGAAGGGGAATATCTCGGCATTATACGTGGTTGTAGCAAGAACGAGTTTGCTGTAACGGAAGGCGTCTTCGACTGCCTCCGCCATATCACAACGCGCAAGATCGTTTACGACCACATTGGGGCAACCGTTTGCTCTGAGTTTTTCGGCAAGGTTGAGAACCGCTTTTTTTGTGTTGCCGTAAACCGAAGTATAGGCGATAACTATACCCTCTTCTTCGGGTTGATAGCTTGACCATACGTTATATAAATTAAGATAATAACCGAGGTTTTCTGTCAAAACAGGACCGTGAAGGGGACAAATTATATCGATTTCCAATCCCAATGCTTTTTTCAGAAGCGCTTGAACCTGTGCGCCGTATTTACCGACGATGCCGATATAATAGCGTCTTGCCTCGCATGCCCAATCCTCTTCCACATCAAGGGCTCCGAATTTGCCAAAACCGTCAGCTGAAAAGAGGACTTTATCGGTGCTGTCATACGTGACGATAACCTCGGGCCAATGAACCATCGGCGCAGTGACAAAAGTAAGGTTATGTTTACCGAGCGAAAGCTGACTTCCCTCCCCGACGACGATCTGTTTTTCGGCAAAATCCGTGCCGAAGAAGTTCTTCATCATCGCAAATGCCTTTGACGACGAAACGATCTTAGCCTCGGGATAAGCCTTGACAAAGTTCATGATATTTGCCGAATGATCGGGCTCCATATGCTGAACAACAAGATAATCAGGTTTGCTGTTGCCCAAAGTGTTCTGAATGTTGTCAAGCCACTCATGAGTGAATGCGGCGTCAACAGTATCCATTATTGCGATTTTCTCGTCGATGATAGCATATGAATTATAAGCCATGCCGTTAGGCACGACATATTGTCCTTCAAAGAGGTCTACCTTGTGATCGTTAACACCGATATATTTGATATCGTTAGTAATTTTCATAAAACGCTACCTTTTCTTTTCTACAATCTTTTAATCATTATATCATTGAATATGAAAAAGTCAAAGTTCTATACGCTTGTTTTTAAAATAAAACTCACTGTCATGCTCATTTATTTCACGCATTACTTTGCACGGATTCCCCACTGCAACAACATTTGAGGGGATATCTTTCGTGACGACACTTCCTGCGCCGATGACGGTATTATCGCCGATCGTAACACCGGGAACGACAACGACATTTGCGCCGATCCAACAGTTTTTTCCGATATGAACCGGAGCGTTATACTGATAACCTTCGATTCTGAGTTCGGGGAGGATCGGGTGACCTGCGGTGGCAATGGTAACGTTGGGACCTATCAGAGTATAATCGCCAACATAAATATGGGTGTCGTCAACAAGCGTTAAATTGAAATTCGCATAAACCTTTTTACCGAAATGAACGTGTTTCCCGCCCCAATTGGAATGCAAAGGCGGTTCGATATAACACCCCTCGCCAAGCGAAGCAAACATTTCTTTAAGCAAAGTTTCGCGTTTTTCCAGTTCATGCGGACGGGTTGCGTTGAAATCATAAAGTTTTTCAAGGCAATCGAGCTGTTCCTCAAAAACCGAATCATCAAACGGGAGATAAAGTTCGCCGGTGTGCAGTTTTGATTTCATATCCATAATCATTCGCCAAGCATTTCTGTCAATGCGGTAAGAATTCCGATTTTCCCGCTCTCGTATGTTAAACCGCCCTGCATATAAACAAGATAAGGTTCACGAAGCGGCGCATCGGCGGAAAGTTCGATCGAGCTTCCCTGAGTGAACGCACCTGCCGCCATGACGACGCTATCGTTGTAACCCGGCATTTCCCAACCTTCGGGTGTTACAAAACTATCGACAGGCGAGCCTTTTTGAATTCCTCGACAGAATTTCAATACATTTTCAGCGTTATGAAGTCTTATGACCTGAATTATATCGCTGCGCGGTTCAAGCGAAGGCGGATCGCATTCAAAACCCTGACGTTCGAACATAGCGGCGGCAAAATGAGCAGTCTTGATCGCCTGAGCCGTTATATGCGGTGCAAAGAAAAGACCTTTTATCATCGGCTTTGTAGCCCCCATTGAAGCGCCCGCTTCAAGGCCGATTCCGGGGACGGTCAGACGATAGGATGCAAGTTCGACGGCGCGTTTTGTGCCGACGATATAACCGCCCGTTTCGGCAATTCCGCCGCCCGCGTTTTTTATCAAGGAACCGACGAGCAAATCACCTTTCGGTTCTTCGGTTTCCGTGAACTCGCCATAGCAGTTATCGACAACAAGGAAAACGCCTTTAAACTCACGCACAAGGTCATAAAGTTCATTGATTTCTTTTACCGTGAGGGTTCTGCGGTCGGCATAACCCTTCGAGCGCTGAACGAACACAACCTTAATCGTTTTATCGTTTTCAAGCGTTTCGCGGATCTTTTTCAGATCAAGCGTTTTGTTGTCAATAAGACCGATCTCGCGATAGGTGACTCCATATTCAACAAGCGAGCCTTCGCCGTTTTTGTTGCATCCGTTCAATCCGATGACGTTATCCAAAGTATCATAAGGTTTTCCGCTCACGGAGAGCATTGTATCGTTCGGACGGAGAACGCCGTAAAGCGCGATTGCAAGAGCATGTGTGCCCGAAATTATTTGCGAACGCGCAAAGCCCGCTTCGCACCCGAACGCTTCCGCGAACATTTTGTCGCAAATATCCCTGCCGTCGTCATTATATCCGTAACCGCAAGTCGGGTTGAAATGACGTTCGGAAAGTCGGTTTTCTCTGAACACCGAAAGCACTTTTTGCGTATTCTTAAACGCAGTTTCGTCAATTTTGGCAAACACGTGAGCAAGTTCCGCTTCGGCATCTGCCGCTTTTAAAAGTAATTCTTCACTAAACATTTCTTTTTGACTTTCTTTTTATTATTCTGCACCGTTTTCCACAAACGCAACAAGAAGTTCGGCACAGGCTTTCAAATCATCGACATCAATTGTCTCGACGGGAGTATGAACGTAACGCGTGGGAAGCGAAATGCAACATGCATGACTTCCCGAACCTGCGATTTGCATCGCAGAGGTATCGGTGCCGCCTGCCAAAAGGACTTCATACTGATATTTGATTTCCTTTTCTTGTGCAAGCGACGTCAATCTATCAACCATTTTCGGCGAACAGATAACCGAGCTGTCTTTGATCTTAATTGCTGCACCATTGCCGAGTTTCACAGTGAGATGATTGGGATTTCCGCAGGCAGGTGCAGGAGTTACGTCAAGCGCGATGGAATAATCGGGCATGACGTTAAACGAACTCGGTTTTGCACCGCGACAGCCAACCTCCTCCTGAACCGTGAAAACGAAATAGGTATCGTAAGCAGGCGTTTTGCAGTTGATTGCGGCAAACGCAGAGATTGCACAACAGACACGGTCGTCAAAAGCTTTCGAAGCATAACGCTTTGAAGAAAGTTTTTTGAAATAAGGCGAAACCGCACAAACGTCACCGATAGCGACTTTGCGTTTTGCCTTTGAAGCGGTGTCGCAACCGATATCAACAAAAAGTTTATTGTTGCCGATATCGGAAAACTTTGTTCCGTCTTCAACGACAAGCAGGCCCGTCGTACCGTCGATAAAACGAACCTCGTGGTAGCAAGACGCAACGGGATTTATTCCGCCGATCGGTGCAACACGGAGCATTCCGTTTTCCTCGATATTAGTCACCATGAAACCGATCTCATCCATATGAGCGGCAATCATAAGTTTTTTGGAACTGTCTCTGCCCTTTTTAAAGGCGATCACGTTGCCGAGATTGTCGATCTCAAAACCATCCACATAACCTTTAAGATCAGCGCAGATGTCAGATGCGAGTTCGCACTCGTAACCGGAAACCGAAAACGATTTTTGATATTTTTTAACAAGTTCAAGCATCAGTTGAAACTCCTTTCGTTAAGTGCCGCAGAAAGAGCGGCTACGGCTTCCATATCGCTCACAGACAGCAGATTTGATTCCGAATGGATATATCTCGCAGGCGCGCTTATTGCAAGCACTCGCGCGCCCTCAGCGGCGCGTTGGTAGATGCCGGCTTCGTTGCCGCCCGCAATAACGTTTTTATATTGCCATTTGATCTTCTTTTCGTTTGCAACCGAAACGGCCAGTTCGAGAAGCGTTTTATCGTAGATAGCGTTTCTGTCCATGATCGAAAGCACTGCACCGTTGCCGACTTCGCACGCGCATTTCGATTTCGGGACACCGCAGATGTCGCCGGCGGTTGTTGTTTCAAGCGCAATAACGATATCGGGTCTTAAACGATGCGCAACCTCTTTTGCGCCGTCACAACCGATCTCTTCGCAGGTATTGAACGCAAACCAGGTATCATATTCAAGGTCACTCTGAATCATTTTGACGAGTATCGCACAGCCGAATCGGTCATCAAGCGCTTTTGAGCGCACTTTATCTTCGCCAAACTCTTCAAAATTCGGTACGAAAACGGCACAATCGCCGACCCCGATATGCCGAAGCGCCTCTTCCCTGCTCGACGCACCGATATCTATATGCATTTCACTAATCGGTTCGCATTTTCCGCGTTCTTCGGGAGTCTGGATATGAATGGATTTTGAAGCAACGACACCGTGCACTCCGCTTTCGCAGAAAACGATCCGTCTTCCGCTAACGACGCGGCGGTCAACACCTCCAACAGCGTCGAACCATGCATAGCCGTCTTCATCGATATATTTTATCATGAAACCGACTTCATCCATATGTGCCGAAAAAAGCACCTTTTTTTCACGGCGGTTTTTGCCTTGCTTGAAGACCAAAAGATTTCCGAGGGGATCGGTTTCGTATTGACAGCCGTAATCTTTTATATCTTCGATTATTGCATCACGAACCGGGTCCTCCATGCCCGACGGACCGAGAAGATCGCAATACTTTTTGACAAGTTCTTTCATACCGCAACCTCCTTTATCAAAGCGCTCTCAACACTGCCGCGACAAGTCGGGCGGTGTTGAATGCGTCGTTCATGTTGACGATCTCGCTCATTGTATGCATGTTCTTTAACGGTATCGAAACGAGTAAAACGGGGATTCCGTCGCGAGTTGTTTGAACAGCATTTGAATTCGTTCCCGTTCTTACGGGCGCGGCGGAAAGTTGATAAGGAATATCTTCCTTTTCAGCAACGTTTATCGCAAATTTAGTAAAAGCACGGTTTGTTTGAGGTGAAAAACAGATATCGCTTCCCTTGCCCGCGCGGATACCTTCGCGAACCTTCGGAGCGCCCGGAACGAAAGCATGTGTAACGTCAACCACGATCGCTCTCGAAGGATTGATGCGATATGCCGTCGTCATTGCGCCTTTATATCCCGTTTCCTCATTGCCCGAAAATTGGAAAGCAATATCCACATTTAATTTGCTCTTATCAAGCATCATCAATGCACGAAGAATTGCCGCACCGCAAAGCCTATCATCGAAGGAGGCACCCACAAGGTTCTCGCCGAGCAGTTTTTGGAGTTTGCACGGGAAACCTACGGGCGTGCCGACACGCACGACCTCTTTGAGTTTTTCAAGAGGAAGACCTGTATCTATGCACAGATCGGTGACTTCCGTTTTCCTTTCACCTTCACCCGATTCCTGCAAATGAGGCGGTTTTGAAGCAAAAACGCCGCGCAAAGTCTCTTTTCCGTAAACATTAACTTCGGCAGCAGGGAGAATTTTTGCGGCGATACCTCCGATGGGTGCGACTTTCAAAAATCCGCCCTCACAGATTTCGGTGACAACAAAACCGACTGTGTCGAGATGAGCATCGCAAAGGACGATTTCGGCATCCTTTTTACCGCAACGCATCAAAGCGTAAATACTCCCGACCGACGTCGTGTCTACTTCATCAAAGATTCCAAGACTTTTAATAAATTCCGTTGTGCCGTCAAACGCCATATCCTCAAAGCCCGAAACACCCGCAAACGAGGTCAGACGTTCGACAAGTTCATACAGTTTCTGCATAAATTACCTCCGAAATCAGAGTTTGCTAACGATATCCTTAAATACATTTCCGCGTTCGGCGAAGTTTTTGAACATATCGAAACTTGCAGAAGCGGGAGTTAAAACAACGCTGTCGCCGAAAACTGCTTTTTCTTTTGCAAGATCAACCGCCTTTTCGAAATCGGAAACTATTTCATAAGTCGTGAAGCCAACGTCGTCAAGCGCTTTCGCGATTTTCACGGCAGTTGCACCGCAGAGAACGGCGAACCTGACTTTGCGGACAAAAAGTTCACCAAGCGGTTCATAGGGTATGTTTTTATCGTAACCGCCCGTAATTGCAACGACGGGGGTTTCAAATGATTCAAGACACGCACGGGTGCGCGAAGGGCTTGAATCAATAGATGAATTGTAATACTTAACTCCGTCGAGTTCGCGTACAAACTCAATTCTATGTTCAACACCGCCGAACTCACCCGCGACTTTTCGCAAAACATCGTGAGTTACAAAATCGCAAACGGCAGTATAAGCTTCACAATAATTATAGCGGTTATGCCGACCCACGATACGGATATCGCTGTCGTTGACAAGAAGTTCACCGTTCGAGGAGAAAATGCCCTCTTGATTAAAATATGCACCGTTTGAAGAAGTTTTACCCGAAACGGTACGCACTTTTCCTTTTGCTTCATTTTCAAAGGATCGGCAATAATCATCGTCGGCATTAAGCACAAGAAGCGAATCTTCGTTCTGGAATGCGAAAATGTTCTTTTTTGAAACGACATATTCGTCCATATCTCTATGCCAATCGAGATGGTTTGGAGCGACATTTGTCACAACAGCAATATCGGGACTTTGGGAAAGTTTCATCAGTTGGAAAGACGAAAGTTCGACAACCGCAAAATCATCGGGCGAGATTTCGTCAAGTATTGCAAAAAGGTTAACGCCGATATTTCCGCCGAGCCATGCTTTATATCCCGCTGATTCAAGAAGTTTCGCGATGAGAGTCGTCGTTGTGGTCTTTCCGTCGCTTCCTGTCACGGCAATCTTCTTGCAGGGACAAAGGCGGAAAAATTCTTCCATTTCACTCGTAACACGTGTCCCGTTTTCACGCGCGATTTTAAGACCTTCAAGGTCGGGACGAACGGCAGGCGAGAGGAACAACAACGTTTCGGTGATATTATCAAGATAAGCATCGCCCATAATGAATTCAACGCCGTTTGCACACAATTCGGTATAAAAATCTCTTGAAGAAAGGTCGTTTTTATCACGAACGATGCATTTTGCACCCGAGGAAATGAAAAGTTTTATCACGGGAAGGTTCGAAACACCCATACCGACAAAACCGACAGATTTATTTTTAAATTCAGACGCATATTCTTTTAACACGGAAGTATCCTCCCAGAATTTTCTAACTAATTTATTATATATCTCTTCAAAAAAATAATCAATATATTTGACAAATTTCTTGCAATATGATACAATTCCCTGGCGACCGTTCCGAACAATCGCGCAGTACCATGACGAAAGTCCGTACTGTGAGGAAAGTCCGAGCCCCACAGAGCAGGATAACAGATAACATCTGCCGAAGGCGACTTCAGGGCCAGTGCAACAGAAATAAACCGCCAAGTTTAACTTGGTAAGGATGGAAAGGCGAGGTAAGAGCTCACCGGTGTGCCGGAGACGGCACAGCCATGTAAACCCTATCCGGAGCAACACCGCGGCGGGGGCATATGCTTGCTCGGCAGCCCCTATGGAGGTGGCAAAGAGGTTTATGGCGACATAAACCCAAGATAGATGATTGTTCACGACAGAACTCGGCTTACAGGAACGTGTCGCTTTTCTTAAAAACCAACCGCAAATTTTGAATTTGCGGTATTTTTATTTTCACAAAACGGTTTTAAAACCCAAAATTATGTTAACAATAAATTGATAAGTTCTATTGCCGAAAAGCCTTGACACGACAAGATTTTCTGTATATAATATAAGTGTAAAGAACTAATAAGGAGAACGCTCCATTGATTTTACAACTTGAACAAGCAAAACTCTCGCTTGGAGAGTTAAGCGAAGGTATAAAAGATCTCGGTGATTCGATTGGTTTTGAATCTTTAAAAGCCGAAGTCGAAGAACTTGAAAACAAAACCGCCGAGGCCGGTTTTTGGGACAAGCCGCAGGAATCGCAGGTTGTTTTAAAACAACTGAAATTCAAAAAAGGCACGCTTGAGCGTTATATATCTCTCAAACGCAGTTTTGACGATATCGAAACCCTCATTGAACTTTCAATCGAGGAAGATGACGACAGCGTTGTCGAAGATGTTCTTTCCGATCTGGATAGCGTTCGCAAGGAATACGAAAGACAAAAAATCGAAATACTGTTATCGGGCGAATATGACGGAAGCAACGCGATCATTTCGATCCACCCCGGAGCAGGCGGCACAGAAGCACAGGATTGGGCGCAGATGCTTTACAGAATGTATCAGCAATATGCGGCAAAAAAGGGATTCAAGCTAAAAGTGCTTGACTATCTTGACGGTGACGAAGCAGGTATTAAAAGCGTATCCTTCCTTGTGGAGGGCGAAAACGCATACGGATATCTCAAAAGCGAATCGGGCGTTCACAGATTGGTTCGTGTTTCACCTTTTGATTCAAGCGGAAGAAGGCACACTTCATTCGCTTCGGTTGAAGTTCTTCCCGAATTCAACGATGAAATAACTATCGAAATCAACGAAGCAGATCTTAAAATCGACGCACACCGCGCAAGCGGCGCCGGCGGTCAGCACGTTAACAAGACCGACTCGGCGATACGAATCACTCACATTCCGACAGGCATCGTTGTTGGATGTCAGACCGAACGAAGCCAGGTTCAGAACCGCGAAACTGCGATGAAAATGCTGAAAAGCAAGCTTTTGGAAATCAAAGAACGCGAACATCTTGAACGCATTGAAGACATCACGGGCACAAAGATGAACATCGAATGGGGTAGCCAGATACGTTCTTATGTCTTCATGCCCTACACGCTCGTTAAAGACAACCGAACAAATTGCGAAACCGGCAACATACAATCGGTCATGGATGGCGATCTTGATGACTTCATCAACGAATATCTCAAATTAACGGTTAACAAATAATTATCACAAATGACATATGGAGGTTATTATTATGAAAAGACTTAAACCTATTCTCGGCATTACGCTTCTCGTTCAATCTATCACTTTCTTCGTTCTTTTCCTCGTGAACGCTGAAAAGAAAAAGAACCTCGCAAAAGCGTTTGCCGCACTCAGTGCTGTCGGCGCGGTTGCAGGCGGAACTTTGCTTTTCCTCGATTACAGAGAACGCAAACAGCTCAAAGCTGCCGAAGAAGACATGTTTGATGAATTCGATGAATTCCTTGAAGATTATGACGATATCGACGTTTGCGAAGACGATATTCTTTGCTCGTTCGAAAACGCTGAGGCTTAAAACACACATAACAGATATAGAAAAGTACCGATTCACTTCGGTACTTTTTTATTTGAGATTGGCAAATGTTTATCGCCGAGAATATACTGACATGGGCGGCAAAAAGTCCGCGATGAAAGGAGAGATGTTTACCAGTGGCAACGATCATTTCAAATCAGGCAACAATCAGTTACCGGTTCGGCGCAAGGTCGGCAACTGCGGTTTCAAACGTTGCTTCAACGGCGCTGAACTCGCCGTTATGCATCGAAAAAACTTCGCTTTCCGAAACTTTCAGAATCGGTCAAAACCTGACCTATATTATTACAATTACGAACAACAGCAATACCGATTCGAGTGACATTTCGGTTTTTGACGATCTCGGAAGTTTTATGGAAAACGGGAGCGAAATCACACCTTTGACTTTTTCAGGGTCCGCTCAGTTATTTATTAACGGCAGATTCGATTCGGTTCTTACAGCAGACGCAAGTGAAAACGGCGTTATATTCGAGATCGACTCGATCCCCGCAAACGGAAACGCGCAAATCATTTACCTTGCAAGTGTCAACCGTTTTGCAAGCGGCGAGAGCGGTACGGAGATAACTAACACGGCAGAAGCCGTTGATGAATGCGACTGTCCCTGCGATGACAGCGCAAACGACAGTTTTACCGTGACCGCAGAAGAATATGCCGACGTCAGAATTACGAAAACCATATGTCCCAACCCCGTTGTATGCGGCGGCGAAGTTCGTTTTGTTTTTGATGTTTGCAATTATGGCAACATTGATGCGACCGAAGTTATTCTTAACGACACATTCATTCCGCCACTTGATGATATTTCGGTCTATATTGACGGAGTTTTGATTCCCGAAGGTGATTATGATTACGATGACGGAGTTTTAACTTTACCGAACGAATCTGGTGACGAAATAACCGTCCCTGCGGCAGAATTTGCAAGAAATGCTTCGACGGGTGTCGTTACGGTTACGCCCGGCAAAATTCAAATTGCAGTCACGGGTACAATTTGAGCCTTTTTAATCGAAGGCGATATACAATTCTGTACAAAAAATCCGCGATATACTTTCGTATAATCGCGGATTTTTTTGGTTGTATTACAACAATGTTTTTTCATAGGCTTCGCAAAGGAAGGTGATGACCGCTTTTCGCGTTACGATACCGATAAAAACGCCTCTGTCATCGACAACGGGAACGAAGTTCTGTTCGGCAACGCGATGGAAAAGTTGATCAACAGTGCAAGTGATGCTTACGGCGGGATTCCAACCGTCACGCACAACGTCCTTAATGCAAACCTTTTCGTGTTCGCGCATATCGCCTCCGCCGTTATTGAGCATACTGCGGAGGAGGTCACCCTCGGTAACTGTGCCGACATAAATGCCGTCGGGAGAAATTACGGGTATCGCGCGATATTTGTGGAACGTCATTTTTTCAAATCCGTTACGAATGGTTGCGCCGGAATCGAGATAAGCGACCTTGCTTTTAGGAGTGAGGAATCGCATTATGTTCATTAGATTTCCTCCGATAGAGTTATATTAAAGCGGCTTTTCAAGGTGACGCGAACGCGTTTGAAAGCCGTACTTTGCATAAAATTCGAGAGCGCCAGAATTGAATTCCCAAACATTCAGCATTAAATATCGACAACCGTTCTCCTTACCGTAAGAAGCGGCATGATCCATGAGCGCAGTGGCAACGCCTTTCCCGCGACACGACGGGTCAACACAGAGGTCGTCAATATAAAGTGTATGACCGTTTCCCTCTTTGATGATATCGCAAATGATATATCCAACAGCATTTTTATCAATATCGGCAACAAAAACACCGTTTTCGAGTCTTGCCAAGCGTTCCTTGACTTCATCAAAAGTATATTTACTTTGGAGTTCGGGAAACATATCGGGTCTGCCGTTACGATGCATTTCAGCAATGACCGTTAAGAGGCGATAGACCTTTTCGGCATCATCTGTTTCGGCAGGACGTACCAAAAAACTATTTTCCATCATTTACTCTCTGATAGGTAGTGAAAAAGAAAGACATATCGGGTTCTGTATCGGTTACAGGATCGGTTTTCTGTTCCTCACCGACCGACACAAGTTCCCATTCGGGCGAAACGTCAAGGTCATCGAAAAAGGCATCGCACTCGAAACTTTTATCGAACTTTGTTACATAAGCCGTATCGCAATAAGGCAAAAGTTGGTGATAAACGTTTGCGCCGCCGATAACAAAAACCTCATCGGTGTTAAACGATTTTAACTCGTTAAAAAGTTCGTCCAAAGAATGAACGACAACCGCACCCTCAGGCGAATAATCGGGGTTTCTGGACAAAACGATATTCGTTCTGTCTTTCAAAACTCTGCCGCCCGGAAAAGTGGAAAGCGTCTTTGACCCTAATATAACAGTGAAACCTTTAGTTAAACTTTGAAAATAACGGAGATCGGCACGAACGCGGGCAAGAAGTTCGCCTTTGTTCCCTATGCCCCAATTTTTATCGACCGCAACAACAAGTTTCATTTCAAACTCCTAAACAGCGACGGGGAACTTCCCGATTTTTTCGCCGTGAACATAGTTTTCGATCCTGAAACTTTCGGGAGTGAAATCATAAAAATCGGTTATCGACGGATCAAGAGTAACTTTGGGCGCATCAAAGCTTTCACGTTTGATAAGTTCTTCAACGATCGGAATATGTCTGTCATAAATATGAGCATCGGCGATAACGTGAACAAGTTCGCCCGCCTGCAAGCCGGATGCCTGAGCCAGCATCATGACAAGAGCGGCATATTGAGCAACATTCCATGCATTTGCGGCGAGCATATCCTGCGAACGCTGATTAAGGATCGCGCAAAGTTTACCGTCGGTAACGTTGAAAGTCATCGAATATGCACAGGGATAAAGTGCCATTTCGTGAAGGTCTTCAAAGTTATACATATTCGTCATTATACGGCGGCTGCACGGGTTATTTTTCAAATCGTAAAGAACGCGGTCGACCATGTCAAACTCGCCCTCGCGGTATTTATGCTTTACGCCCATCTGATAGCCGTAGGCCTTGCCGATCGAGCCGGTTTCGTCAGCCCATGCATCCCAGATCTTACTACCCAAATCATTTACGTTGTTCGACTTTTTTTGCCAGATCCAAAGGATCTCATCAACCGCTTTTTCCAAAGAAATCGGGCGAAGCGTTATGAGAGGAAACTCTTTTGACAGATCGTAACGGTTGACAACACCAAACAATTTTTTGGTGAAAGCGGGTTCGCCATCCTCCCAATGGGGACGGACACGTTCATCACGCACCCAACTTCCGTTTTCTATTATATCCTTGCAGGTCTGAATGAACGCCTTATCAGCGGAACTCATTGAAAACGCCTCTCTTTCAACAACCGAAAATCCGATATCTTTATTCATATATTATAATAACACCACACTCTCTTTTTGTCAAGGAGAGGCGATTGACAAACATTTCAAGGTTTGATACAATAGAAACAAGATAAAAATCATTGCAAGGTAATGGAAATGGCTTTTTCTATCATGTTCCGTTCGGACGGAAAAGAGATAAAAAAAGAATATGAAAAAAACGTCAGACTTAAAGATGTCATTGCCGAAAGCGGCATTTCCTTTGACCTGCCCTGCGGCGGAAGAGGCGTTTGCGGAAACTGCAAGGTCTTCGCAAGCGGAACACTTTCAGAACCAACGGACGAAGAAATCGCTTTTCTCGGAGAGAGTTTAAAAAGCGGAGCAAGGCTTGCTTGTGCGGTTGAGGTTTTCGGTGATGCGGAAATTGAAATACCGACAAGATTCATTTCGGAAAACTTCGACAAATGCAAAGTTTCGGTTGAAATAAAGCCGATCACGGGAGGCAAGCAATGCTTCGCCTGCGCGGTTGATATCGGTACAACAACGATACTTTTCAGATACTATTCCCTGCCCGACGGACAGGTTTTGCTTTCGGAACACATTCCCAACCCGCAACGTGTGCGCGGCGCGGACGTGCTCACGCGCATTGACTATGCATCGAACGGCGGTTTGAACGAGCTCAAAGAAATGATCGATTCCGAAATCAAAAAATCGGCTTTGAGATTCGGAAAGGATATTGAATTTTACGTCATCACGGGTAACACCGCGATGCTTCATATCCTTTCGGGAAAAGAAACAAATGGTTTGGCAACAGCGCCTTTCAAACCCGAGACGCTTTTCGGATTTTGGGACGGCAACAGATATTTCATGCGTTGTGCGAGCGCATACATCGGGAGCGACGTTATCGCCGCTCTGCTCGCATCGGGCATCACCGAAAGCGAGACGCAGGCCGCGTTGCTTGACATCGGTACGAACAGCGAATGCATTCTTTGGGACGGAAAAAAGGTTTTTGCTTGTTCATCGCCCGCAGGTCCTGCTTTTGAAGGCGCAAATATTTCCTGCGGTATTGCGGCAAGTCAGGGCGCAATTTGCAATGTCGAAGACAAAGACGGTCAACCCGAAATACATACTGTCGACGGCAAAGAAAAACCGCGCGGTTTTTGCGGCAGCGGACTTATCGACGCGATCGCCTTTCTTTTGAAAAACGGCTATATCGCGAAAGACGGAAGCGTTACAAAAGAACTCCCCGATTTCGGCGGCATCAAGTTGACCGCACAGGATATTGCCGAACTTCAACTCGCAAAATCGGCTGTTTGTGCAGGTTTTCTCACGCTTTGCGAAGTTGCCGGCATTTTTCCCAAAAGACTTTATTTAACCGGAAGTTTCGGAAACAAATTGAATCCCGACAACGCCGAATTCATCGGTTTGATACCGAAAGGCACGGCGAAAAACTGCCGCACTTCGATCTGCGGCGCGATCGATGGAGCTTCAATGGTGCTTTTGAACGGCGATGTATTAAGGCGTTCGGAGGAACTTGCGGAAATGGTTGAGAGCATTGAACTTGCAGACAGCGAATTTTTCGAAAAGACATTTATTGAAAACATGTATTTCTGTTGACATTTCGTTTTGACTTTTATAAAAAAACCACCGAAATCCGGCGTGTGCCGCCGTTCGGTGGTTTTCTTTTTACTTTTTAATTTTCAATTCGAGAACGGTCACGCCCAGATCACCTTCGCCATATCTACCGGAGCGGAAGGAGCGGATGCGCGCTTTATCCTGACGGAAAAACTGCCACAACGCGGCGCGGAGTGCGCCCGTACCTTTGCCGTGGATGACCGAAACATTTTCGTGGCCTGCAAGTATTGCATCGTCGAGATAGCGATCAATAATAAACCAAGCATCATCGCCGGTATTGCCGCGAACATCGATTTCGTTCCTTACGTTGGAAACGCTATGTGTATATTGCGCCCTGCCCTTTTGTTTCGCCTTTGCCTCGGCAGAAGCGGCGTTGCCCAAAAGGCGGATATTCTTGATATTCGTTTTTGTTTCAAATCTGCCTGAAACAGTGAAAACGGTATTACCCGAAACGCTTTTCACGACCGCTTCCCTGCCGACATCGGCAAGCAAAACCCGATCGCCGACTTGAAGAGGACGCGGAAGAACATAATTCTCTTCTTCGACCTCAAATTCCTCAACGTCGGAAATGACAGCGGAAGTATCTTTCAGATTTTGTCTTATCGCCTTGCGCGCTTCTTCAATACGAGCCATTTCAAGGCGTTTTGCATCGGCTTTTTTGAGCTCATTGAGTTGATTGAAGACCTCGTTGCTGGATGCCTTTGCGGCGTCAAGAATACGTTGAGCCTGAGCACGCGCGCGGTCAAGTTCGGCTTCGGCGCGGTCTTGAAGCAGACGCGCAGAGGTTTCGGCTTCCTCACGGATCCGCTGTGCCTCAGCACGAGCACGTTCCGACGCGGTTCGTTCCTTACGAAGATTCTGCTCTGTTTCTTCAAGCCTTACAATAACATCTTCGAAACGGATATTATCATCCGCAAGGCGGAGTTTGGCGCGTTCGATAACCGATTCATCCATACCGAGGCGAAGCGAAATCTCAAAGGCGTTACTGCGTCCCGGTATGCCCGTTATAAGGCGGTAGGTGGGTTTGAGCGTTGCGAGATCAAACTCACAAGATGCGTTCAGAACGCCTTCGGTATCAAGCGCATAGACCTTGATTTCAGAATAATGCGTTGTTGCAGCAACAATCGCGCCCGATTCGCGAACGGTTTCAAGAATTGCGATCGCGAGCGAAGCTCCCTCGGTCGGGTCGGTGCCCGCGCCGAGTTCATCAAAAAGAACGAGTGAGCCTTTTCCGCATTCTTTGAGGATCGAAACGACATTGACCATATGCGACGAAAAGGTGGAAAGCGATTGTTCGATACTTTGTTCATCACCTATGTCAGCGAGAACCCCGTTGAAAGTCGGAAGTGCACTGCCATCGTCACAGGGGATATAAAGACCGCTTTGCGCCATAAGGGCAAGCAGACCGAGAGTTTTTAAAGTTACGGTTTTGCCGCCGGTGTTGGGGCCGGTTATGATGAGCGCGTTTTCTTTATCGCCGAATTCAACGGAAATCGGAACGACTTTATCACGCGGAATCAACGGATGACGTGCTCGGACGAGTTTTATTGAGCGTGCATCGGTTTTCGGCCGAATGCCCGAGATATCCGACGAATATTTTGCTCGTGCAAAAATGCAGTCAAGGTCGGTCATTGCCTGATAATTGATCTTGACGACGTTTGCAACCGACGCAACCTTTGAAGACAGATCAAAAAGTATCTTTTCTATCTCCTCGGTTTCTCTGCCTTTAAGCTCGCGAAGCCGGTTATTAGCTTCGACAACAGCCATCGGTTCGACAAACAGTGTCTGACCGGACGCCGATGAGTCATGCACCAAACCTTTGATCTCGTTTTTATGTTCGGCGCGGACGGGAATAACATATCTTCCCGAGCGGATCGTCACAACGGAATCACGAAGATATTTCGCGTTGTCGCCGAGCGTCATATTTGCCAAAATCTCACGTACGCTTTCTTCAGCGCGGCGGATATCGCGCCTCATACGGTAAAGTTCGGGCGAAGCGTTATCGGCGATCTGATCCTCGCCGATGATCTTCATTCCGATCTCCTCGGAAAGAGAACGAAGTTCCACAAGCGTTGAAAAATACGGATAAAGCGCGGGAGCATCTTTGCCCTCGGGATACTTTTTTACATAAGTGACCGCGCGCAAAAGCGAAGCGATATTTAAAAGTTCGGAAGGTGTCAGCATTGCACCTTTTTCGGCACGGTCTGCCGAATCAATAACGCCTTCGGGCGCGGAAAAGGTGGGAGACCCCTTGAAGACGAGCAGGTTCAACGCCTGTTCAGTTTCATCAAGAAGGCGCGAAATCACAACGCTGTCGACAGAAGGTACAGTTGCCGAAAGGTTTGATTTTGCCGTCGCGGTCACCGCATAAGATGCGACATGATTTATTATTTTATCATATTCCAGAATTGTTCTTGCTTTTTGAAAGCCTTTCATTCCAAAGCCTCACAATGTTTATAGAAGGAGAGTGTTTTAAATCCGCGTTCTGCACGTGAAAGAAGAAAGCGTTCGGCACAGAACGAAAGCAATTCCTGATCGTTTTGTCCGATACGGAATGATATAAAGCGAGATAGTTCGCTTTCGGTTATATGGCAAATTGCTTTACCGACCGATGCGGTTAAAGCAAGATATTCATCGCCCGCAGAAGCACAATCGGTACAAAACGACATTCCCTCGGAGATATGGAAAAGGAAGTTGCGGTTTTGAAGTTCGGTTTCACAATCGGTACAGAACGAAACTTCCGGCATGAAGCCGCATTCGGCGCAAAGGCGAAGTTCAAACGCCGCCTTTATAAGCGAGCGGTTTGATTTCCCGTTTTCAAGAGCATAAAGCGAGTTAAGTAACAGGCGTAATATATTCCCCGAATCTTCTCCCGCGACCGCAAACGTTGATGCGGCATCGCAAAGATAGCAGGCGAGAGAATAATTCTTTATATCCTCGCGAATCGGATAAAAATCAGCTATCAGCGCGGCTTCGGTGAGGGTGTAAAAACCGTTCTTTTCATAAAGCAACATATCCGACAGCGCAAAAAGTTGAGCGGATTTAAGATAAGGGCTTGAAAGTTTCCGCACTCCCTTCGCATTGACGGTAATAACTCCGTTGGTTGCCGTCAATACCGTCAAAAGTTTGCTTGTTTCGCCTTTCGGCGTTTCGCGGATAACGATGCCTTTTACTTTATGACGCATTATTCAAGTTCGTCCTTAAAGCCAAAATCGGAAAGAAGCGACGGACGGTCGCGCCAATTCTCTTTCACCTTTACCCAAAGGTCAAGAAACACCTTTGTGCCGAAAAGTGCTTCGGCGTCTTCGCGCGCATAGGAACCGATCTTTTTAAGCATCGAACCGTTTTTGCCGATGATAATGCGTTTATGTGATTCGCGTTCACAATAAATCTCCGCGCGGACAGAAAGCAAGCCTTTCTTCTCGGAGAAATCTTCAACAGAAACGGCAACACCGTGAGGTATTTCATCATCAAGCAATCTAAGCACTTTTTCACGGATTATCTCGGCGAAAATCTTGCGTTCGGGTTGGTCGGTGATATAATCCTCGGGGAAGAAATGCACGCTTTCAACAAGAAGCGGTTCGAGTTCTTTGAGAATTATCTCAACACCGTCACCGTTCAGCGCGGAGACCGGAATTACCGCATGGAAATCATAGTTTGATGAAAGCTCCATGATCTGTTCGGCGAGTTTGACTTTATTTGCGCGGTCGGTCTTATTGATAACGAGAATAACGTCGATGCCCGACGAATTATATTTATCAAGAGCAGATTTTTCGTTCGCGTTAAGTTCAGTCCCTGCCTCAACGACAAACAGAATGATATCCGACGCATCGGCAACGTTACCGACCGACTTCATCATATATTCCCCGAGCAGAGTCTTGGGTTTATGCAAGCCGGGAGTATCGGTGAAGACGTACTGATTTTCATCTTTTGTAAGAACGCCTGTGATGCGGTTTCGCGTTGTTTGCGGTTTTCGCGAAACGATCGCAACTTTTTCTCCAAGCAACGTATTCAAAAGTGTGCTCTTACCGACGTTAGGTTTGCCGGCGATCATTATAAATGCTGTTTTTGTCATTTTTACCTCTTTATGCCGAGTTTGTCCAAAATTTCGCGCTGTTTCGCTTCCATTTCTTCCCTTTCATCATCGGTTTCATGATCATAACCGAGAAGGTGCAGCGCCGAATGAGCGGCGAGAAAGCAAAATTCCCTTTTTGCCGAATGGCCGTATTCTTCGGCTTGGCGATATGCCGTATCGCGGGAGATGATTATATCCCCCAAAAGCGTCAACACCTCGGGATTTTCAAAATCAAAAAAAGGAAAAGACAGAACGTCGGTCGCGCGGTCAATACCGCGATGTTCTTTGTTGATTTCTTTTATGGTTGCATCATCGCAAATCGTAACATTAACCTCAAAACGGTGGTCGGGGAACTGCTCTGATACAGCGGTTCTTATAACACGCTTCATCAAAGTCTCATAAAGCTTGGGAATTTGCTCATCGGTCAGGGTTTCAAAATAGATCTTAATCATTTTTCGGCTTCCTCCTGAACTCCTGACGTCGATTGCGGTTTTCGTCACGCATTTTGCTGTTGTCGCGTTTTTCATAAGCCATGATTATCTTCTGAACGAGAGGATGACGAACAACGTCTTTATGGCTGAAACGGAAAATAGCAATTCCTTTTATATCTTCAAGAATCTCCAACGCATCGATTAGGCCGCTTTTGCGAAGATTCGGAAGGTCAATCTGTGTTATGTCGCCGGTGATGATCGCTTTGCTGTTATTACCGAGACGAGTGAGGAACATCTTCATTTGTTCAGGGGTTGTATTTTGCGCCTCGTCAAGGATAATAAAAGCGTCGTCGAGAGTTCTGCCTCTCATATAGGCCAGAGGGCAGATCTCGATAATTCCCTTCTCCCCGCAATTTTTGAAACTCTCGTTGCCGAGCATTTCGCCCAGCGCGTCATAAAGAGGGCGAAGATAGGGGTCGATTTTGCTTTGCAGATCACCGGGGAGAAAGCCGAGTTTTTCACCGGCTTCAACGGCAGGACGCGTTAAAACGATTTTCGAAACCTGTTTTTTCTTCAAAGCAGTAACAGCCATCGCAACGGCAAGAAACGTCTTGCCCGTACCGGCAGGGCCGACACCGAAAACGATGGTATTATTATTTATCGCATCAACATATTTTTGCTGACCGACGGTTTTCGCTTTGATAGGTTTACCTTTGTTTGTAAGGCAAATGCAGTCGTTATAGATCGCGCCGAGTTCGTTTTGTTTTTCCTCGCGAACCATTGTGATAACATAGTTAATGGTGTTTTCATCAATGCTTTCGCTCATTCTGCTGACACGTTCAAGTTGTTCGATACAAGAAGTTGCCATATTTACGTCGGTGACGTTATCACCGCTGATTTTTATAACGCCCTCACGGGCAACGACCGAGACCGAAAAAGCGGATTCGATATTTTCGATATTACCGTCAAGCGTACCGAAAAGTTTCAGCACAAAGTCAATAGAAAGATCCGAAATTGATTTTTCAAACATCCGATCACACGCTCCGATGATTTTTCTTTTGCGATTATATCACATTATTGACCAAATGTCAAAATATATATAAAAATATATAATAAAATATATATAAATTAACCTTGACGAAACACGTGGTTTTTGCTATAATCATTGTAACCATAATGAATACGGAATTTATCCGTTTGTTTCAAACTATCAGGAGGAAAGTTATGAAAAAACTGACACGCATACTTGCGCTTCTTTTGGTTTTGTCTCTTTCGTTGATTGCATTTTCGGCTTGTGATCGCGATAACGACGGCAACAATGAAGATAACGAGTATGACATTCCCGAGGGAATGTTCGAAGGTCTCCCCGAAACAACCTATGGCGGTACCGAAATCACTATTCTTGTCGAAGGTGATTACCGCGATACTTACAAATCGGTTGAAATCTGCGAACACGAAGATTCCCCCACAGTTCTTAACGAAAACATTATCACCCGTAACGGTTATGTAGAATCGCGTTTTGACGTTAAGATCAAAGAAACTTACACAGACCAATCGCTTCCTATGACTCAGATGATCACCAACGCGGTTGCTGCAAACAACAAAGACTATGACATTATCATGCCTTATGTTCCCGATGCAGCGAGAATGAGTCTTAACAACTATCTTGTTCTTCTCAACGAACAGCCCTACATTGACCTTGATGCTCCCTGCTGGGACCAAAACGCAAGAAATAGCCTTTCTATCAACAACAAGAACTATTTCCTCGTCGGTGACGCAAACCTCTTGTCGCTCGGTTGTACCCACGCGATCATTTTCAACAAAGACTTGATCAGCGAACTCAAACTTGATGATCCTTATGAACTTGTTGAAAACGGCGAATGGACCATCGACAAACTCAAAGAAATGGCTACCGATGCAACCGCTAATATCGACGGTAACAGCAACTGGACCGAAAAAGACAGATGGGGTTTCCTCGTTAACAAGAACTTCGTTACTTCTATGTACATCGGCAGCGGCCACACGCTCGTCGGCAAAGACGGTGACGACTTCCCTTACCTCAAAATAACCAACGAAACCACTACCGCAGCGCCTATTTTCCAGAAGATCGCCGAACTCGTTAACGACCAGACCGCATGCGCTAAAATCGACGGTACCGGCCCTTATAACACGGCTATCACTTCTGCTAACGGAAACGTTTGGACCGCAGCTATTGACTCGATCGCAAACAAACTTGCACTTTTCCGTGCAATGGCTATCATTGATATCGTTCAGCAGGGTAATACCGATTGTAACTTTGGTATTCTTCCCGTTCCCAAATACAGCAAGAATCAAGATGCTTATCATTCTCTCGTTTCAACCATTTACACCACCACTTTTGCAATTCCTTCTACAGCAGAAGACAAGGAAATGTCTGCTATAATCATTCAGGCACTTACCGAAGCTTCTACCAGCACCACGAGATATGCATATGAGCAGACCATTCTTAAAGACCGCAAGATCCAGGACAACGAAAGTGAAGAAATGTTTGACGAAATCTTCAACGGACGTGTTTATGACCTTGGATGTGTATTCAACTGGGGCGGCGAAAGTCCCGAAGATGCAAATTCCGTCGGTTCTTTCATGAATGAAGTTGCATTCTCCGGCAGCACTAACATGACCACCAAACTTGATTCAATCAAGAGCATGATCCAGACCGATCTTAACAACACGATCGAATTGTTCAAAAAGCTTGATTAGTAAACAAAAAAGGCTGTGCGAATTAGCACAGCCTTTTTCTTTTTACATCTCGCAAAAAAGTGACACAAAATGTCTTTGTTTACAAAATGTTCATATATTCCGCTCTGATTTGTGGTATTCTTATATATGATTTTTGCAGAAAGTTTTTAGAGGTGCAAACATGAAAAATATCGAATTTTTATACAATGTCGATCCCGAAATCGCTTCCGCGATCGACAGCGAATTAAAACGTCAAAAACGCAACATTGAACTTATCGCAAGCGAAAACATTGTCAGCGAAGGCGTTCTTGCAGCAGCAGGTACAATCCTCACCAACAAATATGCCGAAGGTTATCCCGGACGCAGATATTACGGCGGTTGTGAAGAGGTTGACAAGGTCGAGACCATTGCGATCGAAAGAGCAAAAAAACTCTTCGGAGCTGAACATGCAAACGTTCAGCCTCATTGCGGCGCAAGCGCAAACCTCGCGGTGTTCTTTGCTTTTCTGCAACCCGGCGATACCGTCATGGGCATGAACCTCGCTCACGGCGGACATCTTTCTCACGGTTCGCCCGTTAATATTTCCGGCAAATATTTCAATATCGTTCCCTACGGTGTTGATGATGATACGCATAGAATCGATTATGATAAGATGGAAGAAATCGCTCTTGAATGCCAGCCCAAGATGATTGTTGTCGGCGCGAGTGCATATCCGAGAGTTATCGACTTCAAACGTTGCCGCGAGATCGCTGATAAAGTCGGCGCGATTCTTATGGTCGATATGGCACACATTGCAGGTCTCGTTGCCGCAGGACAGCATCCCAGCCCTGTTCCTTATGCCGACGTTGTCACCACAACCACTCACAAGACGCTTCGCGGTCCGAGAGGCGGTTTGATCCTTTGCAAAGAACAATATGCAAAGCAGATCGACAAGGCTATCTTTCCCGGCACCCAGGGCGGTCCTCTCGAACACATCATTGCCGCAAAGGCAGTTGCTTTCGGCGAAGCACTTACCGATGAATTCAAGGAATATCAGGCACAGATCGTTAAAAACGCCAAGGCTTTTGAAATCGCTTTGAAAGAAGAAGGCTTTGATCTCGTTTCTGACGGCACTGACAACCATCTCCTTCTTATTGACCTCCGCAGCATGGGCGTAACCGGCAAAGAACTCGAACACAACCTTGATGAAGTTCACATTACCGTTAACAAGAACGCTATCCCTAACGACCCCCAGAAGCCCTTCGTTACCAGCGGTATCCGCGTTGGTACTCCCGCTGTTACTTCGAGAGGTTTCAAAGAAGAAGACATGAGAACCGTTGCAAAACTCATCAAACTCGCTGCTACCGACCTTGAAAACAGCCGTGATTACATCATCGCAGAGGTAGACAAGCTCTGTGAAGCACATCCTATCTACGAATAATTTGGAAATTAAGATTTTCGAAAAACTTCCCGTTTTTTCTGTTGATATCCGCAACGAAGTCTTTGTTAAAGAACAAGGTTTTGTCGAAGAGTTTGACAACGACGATAAACGCGCGTTGCATCTAGTCGGTTTTATCGACGGATCTTCTGTCGCAACAAGCCGAATTATAAAAAACGAAGACGGAAGTTTTTTAATCGGAAGGATCGCGGTCAGGAAAGCTTACCGAAAAGGCGGGTTTGGTGCTAAGATCATTTCCGCATCGGAGGCTGTTATTCGCAAGCTTGGCGGAAACACTGTTTTCATTCACGCGCAACAGCAAGCGGTGCCTTTTTACGAAAAACAGGGTTATATCCTCACCGGCGAGGCCGATTTCGAAGAAGGTTGTCCGCACCAAATGATGACTAAAAAACTCGTTTAAATTAAACCGTTCGGTGTTTTCATCGAACGGTTTTAAACAAAGGGAGATTTTAAATGCAAATAACCTTTTCAGGCAGACTCGGCAGCGGAAAATCCACTGTCTGTGCCATTTTAAAAGAAAAATACGGATATGAGATTTACAGCACCGGCACTGTGCAACGCAAAATTGCGGAAGAAATGGGAATCACGACCCTTGAACTCAATAAGCGTATGATGAGTGACCCGAAACTTGACCACGTCATCGACGACACGGTTACTAAGATATCACGTGAGCGCAGGGGCGATAAGCTTGTTTTCGACTCGAGAATGGCCTGGCATTTCGCAGAAGACACCTTTAAGGTCTATATGTACGTCGACCCTACCGTTGCAGCAAAACGCGTTTTTATCGCCGACAGAGGCAGCGTTGAAAAGTATGAAAGCGTTGAAGATGCACGCGAGCAATTACTTGCACGCACATTTGAAGAAAACAAACGCTACAAGGCGATCTACGGCGTTGACAACCTTGATTTCAACAACTATGACCTGATTCTCGATTCGACTTTGGCAAAACCGGACGATATCGCAGCGGCTATCGTTTCATACGCCGAGAAATTCGAGCAAAAATCTTTCGATCAGACAATGTTAATGCTTGCTCCTTGCTCCGTTTTGCCGACAAAGGCAATCGGAACACATGATTCCGAAGACGATAATATCATTAAAATCGTCTTTAAGGGCGGAATTCCTTATTGCGTGAGCGGTCACGAATGGCTTGAAAAAGCGATTCAGACGCGTTCGATCCTTATGAACGTTTTGTTGGCTGATAAGGATCATAAATTTGAATTTTCAAATGAAATAGCCACGGCTTACGAAGAATCATACGGAATTACATACGAAAGCAAACCCGAATAAACGCAACTACCATTCGTTTAGCAATAATACACGCTCAGACAAACAAGGGCTATGACATTTTCGGTGTCACAGCCCTGTTTTTTATACAAAAAAGGAAGTGCTTTTTGCACTTCCTTTTAAAATTCGATATTTTAGCGTTTGTTGAGCATGCTGAGGATATCGTCGATATCGGAAGTTTCCTTCGGAGCTTCTTCAACAGCGGCAGCCTTCTGAGCGGCCTCAGCCTGCTGCATCTGACGACGAACGTCAGCGCCCTTCTTATCAGCATCAAAACCGGTAGCGATGAGGGTGATACGCATTTCATCTTCAAGAGTGGTGTCAAATGCTGCACCGAAGATGATCGTTGCATCGGGTTGAGCTTCGTTAGTGATCATTGCAACAGCGGAATCGATTTCGTCGAGTCCGATATCGGGAGAAGCAGTGATCTGAACAACGATACCCTTTGCACCACTGATGTTGGTTTCGAGGAGCGGGCTGGACATAGCCATCTTAGCGGACTGTTCAGCCTTATCCTTGCCCTTCGCGCTGCCAACGCCCATGTGAGCGAGGCCTGCGTTAGCCATAACAGCAGAAACGTCAGCAAAGTCGAGGTTAATAACGCCGTCAACAGTGATGAGTTCGCAGATGCTCATAACGCCCTTACGAAGAACGTCGTCAGCTTCCTGGAAAGCGTTAAGGAAGGTAATCTTCTTATCGGTAAGGAGACGGAGTCTTTCGTTGGGGATTATGATAAGCGAGTCAACGGTTTCTGCGAGCTTTTCGATACCTGCTTCAGCCTGAGCCATACGCTTCTTACCTTCGAAAAGGAAGGGCTTAGTAACAACAGCAACAGTGAGGATATCGAGAGACTTAGCAACCTTTGCGATAACGGGAGCAGCACCTGTACCCGTTCCTCCTCCCATACCAGCGGTAAT
>JAZSNS010000016.1:0-12085 GCA_045536535.1 Eubacteriales bacterium
ATAAAAAACAAAAACGCTTTTTTCATTTGCTCAATCTCCTTTTTCACGATTGCAATTATATTGTACCGCGTATATGCGATTTTGTCAACAATACTTAAAGTCGGCACAGAAAAAACGAAAATAGTATTGCTTTTTATAATACAATATGATAGAATACCCGAGCAAACATAATATGTGGGTGTAGCTCAGTTGGTTAGAGCACTTGCTTGACATGCAAGGGGTCGAAGGTTTACGTCCATTCATCCACACCAGAAAAAACCGTGAAACCACAAGGGTTTTCACGGTTTTTTGTTTTCTCTACGCAATGAAAATGGCTGTTGGGTCAACAAAAAGGTCAACAACTTGACAAAAAAGTGTTGAAATGATATGATTTCTGCAAGAAATCGACGCGCGTGCGGCAAGTTATGTTTTGTCGGCGCAAGCGGAGCAAAAAATCAACAAAAAGAGGAATTTAATTATGGCTATGGTCAAGTGCGAGCATTGCGGAAAAAGCATTTCGGACAGCGAAACGCTTTGCCCGTTTTGCGATGAAAAAATAATCAAAGACCTTTTCTGCCCGAGTTGTCATTCTAAAAACGTTTCCCTTTCCGAAGCGGGAGAGGATCCCAACAAGATTGAAAAAAATGAAATGGTTGGACGTTATAACCGTTGGGGCGGAGCTATCGGCGGATTGCTGGGAATGTTCCTTGCCAAAAAGAAGTATCCCGATGTAAAAGACAGCCAAATTGAATATGTTTGCAATGATTGCAAATATAAATTCAGAAGATATTAACACTACACAAAAACCGATTTGACGTGAAGATCAAATCGGTTTGTTTTTTATTAACTTCGGGATGATCGAGTAAACGAGCCCGATTTTTTCGGGCTCGTTTTTGTTTGTGCGTTCGTTTTATAAATTCATTCGCGGCATTAAAAGGTTCTCACGGATCGCATTTTCCGCAGGGGTCATATCCGAGCGCGATCACTTCGTCGCGCGAGAGCGTCGTATCCTCGCGGTTCTGGGTGGGAAGCCCGTTGCAATCGGGTTTATGGAACTTTTTCGAGCTTGTGTTCAGAACGTAGGTTATCTCTCCCGAGTTGCTCTCGGCTTTTTCATCGGAAAGACGGCTTTCGCCGTTTGAATAATCAATCTCGATTCCGGGTTGGACATTATAGCAATAAACGTTGAAACAAACGCCCTCGCCGTTATCTTCGATGGAAAACGCCTCCATCTGAACGCCCGAAGCAACAAGGTTGCTGCCAACGAAAATCGGGGTAACGCGGTAGGCAACATGGTTTCCGGTCTCCTTGACATAATCGGCGATAAGGTTTTCAAAGGGGAGCATTCCGTCGACGTTGAGATATCTGGTGCCTGTTATAAGGTTCTTCACGTTTGCGTTTTCGCCCGTGAGTTGAAAACCGATGAGGTGACAGCGGTTATAAAGATATTTGCCGTTGACGTTATCATATTTGACGGTATGCCAGCCCGTCGGCTTGACCATGCCGATCTCGCCGCGATCCTCGGTGGGCATGATATCCCTGCCGACCGAAGCGATGACGACACCGCATCTGCCGAGAGAATCAAGTTCGCTGTAAAATTCATAGGATTTCGTCGTAAGTTCGTCCTTTGAAAAGCTCGGAACGTTATCGTTAACAACAACGAAAGGCGAGCCCGAATAATCAGGCAGTTTTGAAACGTCAAGCTGATCGGCTTCGCCGTTCATCACGGCGGAAATGTCGGGAACGGAAATGTTTTCGGGTTCTGACGGAGCGCAGGCAGAGAAAGAAAGCGCAAGAACCAGCGCAAGCGCAAAAAGGAACACCGATCTGAAAAGGTTATTTCTCATGATTTCTCCTCTTTTCATAAATTTCAAGCGTTATTTTTTCATGCGAAGAACCCGCAAAGTCCTCGCTCGAAACCAGCGAGAGTCCAAACCGATTCGGATCTTTATTAAAAAACATATCGGCAGGATAAAGACGGTTCCAACGGAAAATATAAAGTTCTTCGCAATTTTCCAACGGCAGATCGAGGTTTTCTACAAAGCAAAAATCGTCAACCTCGGCAATTTCGAGAAAATTTTCCGAAACAAAAAGATTCGCGCCGCTTTCTTTGAAAAGCGGTTCGGAATAAGAATTTAAAAACAGTCTTTTTCCTTTTGAAATCTCGGCAATGCGCGCGGTGAGAACGCTGTCGCGGCTTTGGCGGCGGCGATTGAACATCATTCCGTTTTTATCGTCAAGACAAATCATCGCTTTCATAACTCACACCCCTGATCTCTCATGCATAATCTCTGTCGATCTTTATAACGCATCGGTATTGAGGTTCTTCCGCAGAGATCGCCGTTGAAACCGCAAGTTTGACCGCATCGGCATCAAGTTTGCTGTCGGCAGGAATGACGATATCAAACAAAACGTTCGTATGGGTATTGCCCGGCACGATTCGAAAATCGTGGCAATTCAAACCTTCATCGAGCCCATCAAGAAGTTCTCTGACCCGAACTTTGAGTTCGTTTATCCGTTCGTCGCGGGTGTCGATAGGGTCCATATGTATGACCGTTTCGATGCCGAATTTTTCATATATCTCAATCTCGATATTATCAACAACATCATGGACAAAAAGAATATCCTCATGCATCGGAACTTCGGCATGAAGCGAAAGAAAACGTCTTCCGGGACCGTAATCATGGAGGATCAGATCATGAACGCCGGTTATCGGCTCATGAGAGAGCACAACGGTTTCAAGTTCGTCAACAAGTTCCTTCTCGGGGCGAAGACCGAGAAGCGGCTCGATCGTTTCTTTCGCGGCGCGGAAACCCGCAACGAGAATGAACAAAGCAACGACCAACCCGACATAACCGTCGATCAGCCAGCCCGTGAAATGCGAAACGACAAGAGATGCGAGAACGGCGCTCGTCGCCGCAACGTCACCGATACAATCCGATGCGGTCGCACGCATCGCCGCCGATCCGATCTTTTTACCGCAGGAGCGGTTGTAGATAAACATATAAAACTTAACGATTATCGAAAAAACGAGAATGACCGCCGTAACAACCGAAAGTTCGGTCTTTTCGGGATGAAGGATCGCATCGAAAGATGACATCACGAGTTCAAATCCCATTACAAAAATGAGCATCGCAACAATAAGGCCCGATATGTATTCTATTCTGCCGTGACCGAACGGGTGCTCGGGATCGGGTTTTTTACCGGCAAGACGAAATCCGATCATCGTGACGAGCGAACTGCCGGCATCGGAAATGTTATTGAACGCATCTGCGGCAACCGCAACCGAACCTGTCAGCGAACCAACGATCAGTTTGAGTGCAAAAAGAATAACGTTCAACACAATTCCGCAGGCACCGCAGAGCATTCCGTATTTTCGACGGACCTCGGGCGAAGATGTGTCTGTTCGGTCTTTTATGAAAAGTTTTGCAAGAAGCGTTATCATTTTCTGCCTCCTTGTGATATCTGTTGAATCTTTCTAAATAAGTATAACATAACACTTTCGGTTTTACAAACAAAATCGGGAAAAATATTTTTTATCCTATTGCAATGATGAGAAAATAATAGTATAATAACTTAACGCATTAAAGTATCAAAGCGTTAAAACATTAAAAAGTTTCCGTCCCGTTGCCGTTGGATCGGCGCGCGGGTTCGGCAAGGAGGACGATAAAAATGCTTGAAAAAATCAAGGATTCAAACACCGACAAACTCGCTCGTGCGCTCGCATGCGTTCGCACTGTTGACGAAGCATATCGCTTTTTGAGCGATCTTTGCACTATCAGCGAAATTACCGAAATGAGCAAACGCCTCACCGCCGCAGAAATGCTTCGCGACGGCAATACCTATAACGAAATCGCTGACAAGACTCATCTCTCCACCGCAACCATAACCCGCGTGAACCGTGCGCTCCGTTACGGCAGCGACGGTTATTCAATGGTGCTTGACAGGATCTCGGAATGAGTTTTTCGACTGTTGCGGATATTTATGACCGCATAAACGGCAACGCCTATGAACCTTATGCCGAAATGCTTGTTTCGGCGTTTTCAAAAGCCGATATCAAAGTCAAAGAGGTTCTCGACCTCGGTTGCGGCACGGGCGGCATCTGTGCTCTGCTCGCCGACAAAGGGTTCGATATGGTCGCGCTTGACGTTTCGCCCGAGATGCTCAATTTTGCGCGCGAGCGCAATTTCGGCAAGAACACTCTTTTGCTTTGTCAGGACATGCGCGAATTTGAACTTTACGGCACGGTTCAGGCTATCTATTCCTCTTTTGACTGCCTTAATTATCTGACCGAGCCGAAAGATCTCGAAAAAGTCTTTGCTTTGGTGCATAATTATCTCGAACCGGGCGGTTTGTTCATCTTCGACGTAAACACGTTGCACCGCTATGAGCAGATCTATGATCAGAAGAGTTATGTTTATGAATTTGAAGACAGTCTGACGGTCTGGCGGAGCGAATTTTCACCCGAGGAATCGCTTTGCGAGTTCACGATCGACACCTTTTCGGAACTCGAAAACGGAGATTATTCGCGTTTTACCGAATATCAGACTCAGCGTTTACATTCACATGAAGAGATCGTTTCCGCCGCAAAAGGGTTTGAACTCGTTTCCAAAACCGGCGGAAAGGGCTTTGACGGTTGTTCGGAAGCCGAAAAAAATTATTATATTTTCAAGAGGATCTGAAATGAAGATATCCGAAATACTTGCTTCAAAAGAGATAACCGTTTCCTGCGAGATCTTCCCTCCCAAGTTCGGAACCGAACTTGAACAAAGCCGAAAGATCGTTGCCGAGATTGCAAAACTCGCTCCCGATTTCATCAGCGTCACCTACGGCGCGGCGGGAACGACGGCATCGTTCACGACCGAACTCGCCGAAGAGGTTGAAAACTGCGGTGTCGCAGCGTTGGCGCACGTTACCTGCGTTTCCTCCGACGAGCAGACGCTTGACGATTATCTCGATTCGCTTAAAGCAAACGGAATTCAAAATATTCTTGCGCTCAGAGGCGACATGCCCCAAGGGCGTGAGCCGAAAAAGGTCTATGCCCACGCGAGCGATATTGCCAAAGCGATAAAATCAAAAGGCGATTTCTGTGTCGGCGGTGCTTGTTATCCCGAAGGACATCCCGAATCAGCAACCGTTTCGGCAGATATCGACAACTTGAAGATAAAAGCGGAAAGCGGTTGCGAATTCTTTACGACTCAGATGTTCTTTGACAACGAAATTATGTATTCTTTCCTCTCGAAATTCCAGCGTAAAGGGATCAACATTCCCGTTATCGCGGGCATCATGCCGATCACGAATGCGCGCCAACTCCAAAGAAGCGTTTCGCTTTCGGGCACGAGCGTTCCGAGAAGTCTTCGCGAAATGGTCGAGCGTTTCGGCGACGATCCTGCCGCAATGCGTCAGGCGGGCATCGCTTTTGCGACGAACCAGATCATCGACCTTATCGCAAACGGGGTCAACAACATTCATATCTATGCTATGAACAAGCCCGATATCGCGGCCGATATAATGAAAAACATTTCTGATATAAGATAATAACCGTTAAAAATCGAGGCATTGTCCTCGATTTTTACAGATGAGATTAAAATTTCGGAGACATGCAAGATGAGCATTTTTGAAATATTCGGACAAAAGCCACTCGTCTTTGACGGCGCGATGGGTACGATGCTTCAATCCGCGGGGCTCAAAGCCGGCGCTTTGCCCGAAACGTTGAATAGCGAAAACCCAAAAGCGGTGCTTGACGTTCATCGCGCATATATCAATGCCGGCGCGGACGTCATCTCAACGAACAGTTTCGGTGCGAACGCGGTGAAACTTGCGCCTTACGGTATGGACAGCGCGGTCGAAGTTGAACGAGCGGTTTTGCTTGCGAAAAAAGCGGCTTCGGAATCCGACCGAAAGATTCTCGTCGCAGCCGACATCGGTCCGACGGGCAAACTTATGCCGCCTTTGGGTGATTTTTCGTTTGAAGAAGCGGTCTCTGCTTTCAAACCCGCCGTCATCGGCGCGGTGAAGGGCGGCGCTGATCTGATCTTTTTTGAAACCTTTTCCGATCTTTATGAATGCAAGGCGGCGATCACTGCCGCGAAAGAAAATTCGAACCTTCCGATCGCGGTTTCGATGACCTTTGACGAAAGCGGCAGAACGCTCACGGGCGCCGACGCCGAGACCGTCGCGGTCTATCTTTCTTCGGTCGGCGCGGATATTCTCGGCGTGAACTGCGGGCTCGGACCCGACGCGATGGAGCCGATCGCGGCTGATATCGCGAGATTTTCGGGAATGCCGGTCATCGTGAACGCAAACGCGGGGTTGCCGAAGATCGACGAAAACGGAAATACCTATTTCGATGTGCCTCCTCAAAGGTTTTATTCTTTCGCGAAAACTCTTGTTAAAAACGGCATCGCCGCGATCGGCGGTTGCTGCGGAACAAATCCCGATTATATCGCTCAGGTCGCAAGCGCGGTCGAGGGCGAAGAACGCGTTAAGATACTGCCCGAGAAAATCGGACGCGCGGTCTGTTCGGGGAACAAACTTTACCGATTTGACGGAAAGACCGCCGTCATCGGCGAAAGACTTAACCCGACGGGTAAAAAGAAACTCAAAGAAGCGCTCAAAAACGGCGATATGGATTATCTCTGCACCGAAGCGGTCGCTCAACAGACCGCAGGCGCGGACGTCCTTGACGTAAACGTCGGCATTCCCGAAATTGACGAGACCGAAGTTCTCCCGAAAGTCGTTCTTGCGTTGCAAAAAGTGACCGACCTGCCTTTACAGCTCGATTCGGCGAACGCAAAAGCGCTCGACGCGGCAGCAAGGGTCTACAACGGCGTTCCTATCATAAATTCGGTCAACGGAAAGCAAGAAAGCCTTTCATCGGTTCTGCCGATCGTCAAAAAACACGGCGCTCTTTGCGTCGCGTTGCTTCTCGATGAAGAAGGAATTCCCGATTCTGCCGAAGGCAGATTGGAGATCGCCGAAAGAATAATAAAAAAAGCCGAAGAGATCGGCGTTGACAAAAGAAATCTGCTGTTCGACGCGCTCACGATGACAGTCGCAACCGATGAAAAGAGCGGCGAAAAGACGCTTGAATGTGTCAAACGTCTGAACGACGGCGGCTATCTCACCGCTTTGGGTGTCTCGAATATCTCATATGGCATGCCCAACCGTGAAACGATCAACGCTTCGTTCCTTTCTGCGGCGGTGGCGCGCGGTCTGAGCGCGGCGATCATGAACCCGTCGAGCGAAAGCATGAAATTGGTGCTCGCCGAAGAGAATCCGAACCCGAATTTCAGTTTCGACAAAGAGGCGGCCGAAACCGTCGCGAATTCAATCGAAGCGAAAGAGATGACGCTTTTCGATGCCGTCTTCCTCGGTCTCTCGGCAAAAGCATCGGAAGGCGCAAAAAAACTGCTTGAAAGCAAAAAACCGCTCGAAATAATCGAAGAAGACCTCATTCCCGCGCTCAACGCACTTGGTGAGGGATATGAAAAAAAACAGATTTTTCTTCCTCGGCTTCTCGGCGGTGCCGAAGCGGCAAAAGCGGCGTTCAAAGCCGTTAACGATGCGCTTTCGGTCGGCGAACGTGAAAAGGGCATGAAGATCGTCATCGCGACGGTCAAGGGCGATATCCACGATATCGGCAAAAATATCGTTGCAACGTTGCTTTCAAATTACGGTTTTGATGTGATAGACCTCGGCAAGGACGTTCCGCCCGAACGCGTCGTTGAGGAAACCGAAAAGGCGGGCGCAAAACTCGTCGGACTCAGCGCGCTGATGACAACGACCGTTCCCGCAATGGTCGAAACCGTCAGACTTTTAAATGAACGGCTTCCCGACGTTAAGGTTATGGTCGGCGGCGCGGTTCTGACCGAGGAATATGCAAAAACAATGGGCGCGGACTTCTTTGGCGCGGATGCAATGGCATCGGTAAAATACGCACAAAGTTTGTAATAAATGCCGCCTGTCTCACGCTCGCAACGCATTTCACACGGCAGACAGTATGTCACACCCGACGGATAATTTCGAAAATCCCAAAGTGTTTTATTTCATAAAAAAACGACAGGCTTTGACCTGTCGTTTTTTGGTGGAGCCGAACCTCGATTAAATTCGGCGGATATTTCGGCGGATTTTCTCACAAAACTCCCCAAAACCGAGGTGAAAATACCAAACCCGACCTTCCGCGTCTTCATAATCGGCAGAAAGATACTAAACTACTGCGGCAACTTCTTTTTAGAGCAGATGAATAAAACCACATAAACAAAGCAAAAGACGGCACTTATAAGTGTCGTCTTTGTGTGTTTAAGTTGGGAGTTATAGGTTATCTTTGTCCTCGTTTTTACTGATTATGATTATTGAAGCAACGAGCAAAGCAACGCCGATCGTAAAACACACGGCGCCAATAACCGTGTTCAGCTGATTCGCAAAGAACCCAATCATTCCGCTGCCCACCGCACAGCAAATTACTTGAAGAACTTTTTTCATTCAAACCACCTTGTCAAATTCGTATTTAATCATCGTCCCCCATTATACAACCGCTCCCGCCCTTTTTCAAAGGAAAAAGCACAATTACAGTCAATAATTTGATTTAACCTATTTGCCGGCATCATAATTTGCCTCCCCAAGCACTGCTCGCACGGATCTAATATGCTTATGTATTTCAAGCAGTTCCTTGCGGGAGGATACACCCAGCTTTCCGTAGAGGTTTCGGTTGTGGTATTTCAAGGTTGATTCTTTGATGTCCATATTTGCCATAATCTCTTTGGTGGTAACCCTGGCAACATACGCATCATAGATTGCTTTCTCTGTCGGCGTCAGCATTTTCAGTCCCGTCATAAAGGCTTCGATGCGCTCAGGAGCAATGGCATCACTCTCCACCGGCTTTTCAAGCATAACATCGGGTGCAGATGCATCCTCTGCCGAGTAGCTTTGTACCGACTCGACCTGCTTGACGATCTTCTTCAATCGTTGGTATTCATTCATTACAAGGTGAATGCCAAGCAAGAACAGTTCGCTGATGATATAAGAAACGGACAGCATTTCAAAATCAATGCTCGTAAGCTGCTCGATAAACCAAACGCCGATGTTTACAAATACCGCAATGGCAAGGATGGCGGCGTGAGCCGTGGTTTCGATGGTCTTCTTGATCTGCGCGCGAATAATGACTGTAACCATAGCGGCAAAGTAGCCGAGCAGATAAACAAGATATAGCGGATGCAACGGCCCATACACCTTCACAAGAGTGGATACACCGTTCACTACCGCAAAGGAAACCTCTTCGTAGTAGATCGGCAGAATACCCGGACTTGCGGCAATCAAAAACACAAGGATCGACAACGCACCTAAAGCGCCGTGCAACCACCTCGGATACTTGGTGCCGGAAACATCTAATATGATCATCAACATTGCAAGCGGTAAAAATACCGAGCCGAGATATGCCACACGGTTTGCCCACAGCGCCATCTCCAAACAGGTGGACATTGCCAGGAAGGTATAGCCGATGTTCACCACAAGCACCGATGAAAACAGCAGAATAAACCATGCCCTGTTTTTGCGCACCAACAAGAGACAGCCGATCAGAAGCAACAAAGACAGTACGGCGGCAGCTCCGTAGATAATCGTCAGGCTTGCGCTTTTCTCTCCGACAGCGTTACATCCCGACAAGCTCAATATTAATAACAGCAAGATAGGTACACTTGCAAATAACTTTTTCATTTTGCTCTCCTCCGAGCGAAACTTATCAAAAAATGGCGCAGAGCCATAAAAAAGCCTTGCTTTTTTGAAGAAAACACCCTTCCCCATACTTTTAGTATGGGGACAAACGGGATAGGAACAGATATAATTATAATGCAATTTGCGGAAGTATATCTCTTACGCGGATAATTGTTTCACATTATATCACAAAGTGTTGAAATTTTCAATAGTGAGCGAACAGACTTCGGAAATTTGGCAATGTTCACTCATTGAGTTCACGAAAGGAGGATAGACCTTGTGAAGGAAAAAATGATTGCCACCTACAAGATCGTTGCCGATGCAGACGGAAATGTCTATAAGTTCTACTGCGATCTTTCCGGCGCTCTTGTATGCACCACAAAGCCATACAAAGCAGACACATTTGAAGACGAGCTGCGGCTTGCCTGGGAGCAGGAAGGCAAACAGCATTTTAACTCTTGTCATAACTGCGGCAAGCAGGTTTCAAATGCAATGTTCAACGTCGAAGCTTTGGAATGTGTCGAGTGTGCACCCATAGAAGCTGAAGCAAAGTTCTGCAAAAACTGCGGCGTAAAAATCGAAGATCCAAACAAACTCTGTCCTGCTTGCGGCAAACCGCTTGTGTATTACGGAAAGGAGATTTGATATGAGCCCGACTGAAATACTGCGATACAAGAACATGGCGGACTTTGGCTTCGGCCCGAACGTCATGAAAAAGACAAAGGTCTGCGCTAAATGCGGCAAGATGGTCAATGCAAGATTCCGTAACTGTCCCGATTGCGGTGATAGGCTGCCAAAGGAAACGCTTTTTGACCGCTATAAGCGAAAGCATCTGAGCTGCCCCGATTGCGATACGGTGTTGACTGCCGACGCACTGTATTGCCCGAATTGTGGCAGCATGGTTACAAGAAAAGGAGAGAAAATGCTATGAAAAAGTTAATATCCATTATTTTAAGCCTTATGTTTGTGCTTTGTATTCTTCCGTTGCAAGTATTCGCAGCACCCATTACCAAGGTGGAGGTTACCGGAATAGATGTACCCGTAGTAGGCGAATCGCCGGATATGAATGCCACGTCAGGAAATGGCTATTACAACCTTGCCAATCGGATCCAATGGAAAGAGTATAACGAAAACAAAATTTATCAGCGAGATCTTACGGCAAGCGATACCTTCCGTGCGGGTTATTATTATGCGGTCTTCGTAACGGTATTTACGGATGCCGACATACCTTTTACATCAGAAACCCGCGGAACGATCAACGGCAAGACCGCACAAATGCAGGAGCCTCAGGACAATGGCTGTTCCATTGTGTTGGTATATAATTTTGCGGGGATACTGAAAGAACCTGTAAAGGAACTTGATCTCACAATCCCTGCCCCCGTTGACGGCAAGAAGCCCGACTACACCAAGCTGGATGGCAACAGCTATTACAGCAACAACGGTCTGAACGGAACAAGCACCAGAATTTATAAAAACGGTATCGCATGGTATAAATCCACAACCTCTGCTATGACACCCGGTACCGGAGAAACCTTCCTGGCTGATGCTGACTATCAGCTTAAGATTTCCCTTCTGCCTAAGGAGGGATACTTCTTCCACGAGAATATTTCTGTTACGATCAACGGCAAGCCCGCAACAGTGGAAACCTTTGATGACGGTAGTATCAATGTATCTGTGATGCTGACAGCCGCGGGCTCCGCGCACACCCACACTCCCTCCGAATGGCGTACTACCGGCGCATATCATTACAAGGCTTGCACCACCTGTGGCGAGTTCTTGGATCAGGAGGATCACAAGAGCGGCGTTGCAACCTGTGCAGAAAAAGGAAAATGCACGGTCTGTGGCTACGAATACATAGATGTCCATGAAAATCATACCCCGGATACCTCCAAATGGGTCATTCGGGGAGATATGTACCATTACCATGCCTGCAAACTCTGCGGTGCTCATTGCGATATTGGTGAGCATGTAGCCGGACCGGCAGGTACTCCCAACGCGGCAGTGGTCTGTAAGGATTGTGGATATATCATCACCCCTGCCAAGGATCACACGCACAACCTGACAAGGGTTGCAAAAAAGGATGCTACCTGCACCGAGCCGGGCAATGTGGAATATTACACCTGTGACGGTTGTTCTGATTTCTTCGCAGACAACGAAGGAAAGACCAAGCTTGACAATACAATCATTGCACCGCTCGGTCACAAGGCGTCCGAGGATTGGAAGCACGATGAACACAACCATTGGCGCACCTGTACTGTGTGCAATGAGGTACTTACAGAAACACAGATGGCACATGAAATGAACGACGATAAATGTACAACATGCAACTATGTCGGTAGTAAACCCGATAACATTCCCTCTAATCCCACAGAGACAACACCCAATTCTGCCGTTC
>JAZSNS010000009.1:0-19505 GCA_045536535.1 Eubacteriales bacterium
GTTCAAGTCCCATCAGCTGCACCAGAAACAAAAGACACCAAAAGGTGTCTTTTTCTGTTTCTGTTTCGAGGGGACTTGAAGGGTGAGAAAAACGTGTCGGGGACACGTTTTTCGAACCACGGGTTTTCGAGCGTTGCGCCGCGAGCACAGAGGAACTGTGCGGCAAGGCGCGTAAGCGAGAAAAAAGTCCCATCAGCTGCACCAGAAACAAAAGACACCAAAAGGTGTCTTTTTCTGTTTCTGTTTCAAGGGGACTTGAAGGGTGAGAAAAACGTGTCGGGGGACACGTTTTTCGAACCACGGGTTTTCGAGCGTTGCGCCGCGAGCACAGAGGAACTGTGCGGCAAGGCACATAAGCGAGAAAAAAGATGCCGCAAGACGGATCTTGCGGCATTTCTTTTTATTTCCTTTCAATTACTTCTTCTTTTTAAGAAGAATCACAATTGCGACAACGCCACCGACAAGCGCGACAGCAATAACGATGATCGCGATTATTGCGGAAGTCGGCAGTCCGTTATCTTCGTCATCATCGACAACTTCCTCAACGCCGACGGTGACGGTTACGGGCTGGGTGTAAAGGACATACCCGCTTCCGTCGGCAGTAGTGAAATTATAACCGTAAATGACCGAAGCCGTTCCGTTCTTTTTGCCGACGAGTTGCAGATCTTTATATTCAAGACAATCTCCGCCCGAAATGACCTGAACCGACATCTTTTCGCCCGAAATCTTGGTTTCTGCGCCGCCGTATGTCACAAATGCGGCCGAAGGCGAGAAGCTCTCTCCGACAGCAACGGTCTTGCCGTCATCGGCGGAGGTGAGATATTTCGCCATGTCTTTTACCCATTGAACGTCATCGGTGGTGACACCGTCACAACCCGAAAGGAATCCCTGATTGTTGGTGGCGAGATTATATGTCCAGGGCCAAACTGTCATTCCGCGATCAGTCGCGACCTGAGCGAAATGGTTCGTCATGATGCTGTTGTTGGGGTTCAGCGTACTGAACGACATCTGTGCATCGGGAAGCGAGGTCAGGAACGCCGAAAGTGCGTTTTCGATAGTCGCGGCGTTGCCCTTCGGATAATGCAAGAATCCGGTGGACATGCCTTTGATATCCCTTCTCGTCTGAGCGAGATAGGAGGAATCGAAGGAAATAACGTCAACCCGATCTTCCATACCGTAAGATTTGATAAGTTCCATTGCAGCGGTAACGTTATCGTTACCGGAAGCCTTGAACTCGACAAAAATGCGGCAGTCCTTATCTTTGAACGCTTCGAGAATCTCGTCAAGCGTCGGAACGACTTCTGTGGTGACTCTGCCGTCTTTATCTTTAAGGCGATAATTCCTTATTTCAGCGAGAGTCATATTGCTCACGGTTTGATAACCTGTGTAATTCGTCGTTGCGTTAAGAGTGTTATTATGAACGATGATGCTTTTGCCGTCTTTCGTAAGATAAACGTCAATTTCGATAACGTCAGCACCGTTTTCATAAGCGGTCAACATGCCTTTAAGCGAATTTTCGGGCGCTTGGCTGGGGTTGCCGCGATGACCGATCATGAGCGGAGTGCGGGTCATAGCGTTTTCTTTGAGATATTCGTTGACGGTCTTGGCAAGTTCGGCGGCGCTCTTTGAAATAACGCCGTTCGCCCCCGAAGTTACCGCTTTCATGACTTCAACGGTATATTCGGGCGTTCCGACCTCGGCTTCGACCTCAACCCAAACCGCGACGGCGAGGCCTTGAAGTTCCATGACCGCTTTTTTGCTTGCGTTTTTGCTCTTTACAACACAGAAGGTTGCGGGAGCGGATCTGACCGCAACACGGATCTCATGAGCCTCTTTCGACGTGAGTTCGGAATTTTTGAGATCAACGATAAGTCCCGTGCGCGCAGTGCTCATGTTCAAACGAACGTGTTCGAGCGCGTCGGCTTTTTCGGAAACGAAGTTCGCGTCATTCGAGCCGTTTTCCTTCATTGCATTCAGAACCGCATTCGCCTCGTCCGTTGAATTTATGAGGAACGTGGGCACAACGTTGTTATCCATGCACGTCTTGACGGTTTTTGAAACGTCTTTGAGTTCACTCACTTTAAGCCACGCGCCGGCAGGAGAGTTTTCGCCCGAAAGGACTTTGTCCGAATCCGAACCCGAAACTTTTTGAACGTTTGCGATCGGGTTGATAAGGTTGAGAGGATGTTTGGGCTTTTGTTCCTCCGGAGCAGAGGGAGCGGATTTCTGAACGGTGACTTTTATGTTCCTGACGGCAACCGTGCCGAAATTCATTGTAAGACCGATCATGCCTTTGCTGTAAATGCCGGTGTTGATGATAGCCGAATCGTCGATATGCATAACGGCGGTGTCGTCGATATTATACCGGATCTCCGTGCCGAACGCGGTCACGTTGAAAGTATGATAACCGTCGGTAAGTGACGAAACGGTACCGCTTGTTTTGGTGACGACGTTCCAGGCGTTCGCCGCCGTTCTTTCGGCAAATTCGATTCCGCTTGCGGCAGTGGTGTCTTTACGCACGCACATGTGATAATAAGGATAATAAGCCTTGTTTTCGTTCTGAATGCGATAAACAAGACCGAACCATCTGCCCGAATCCTTAGCGGTCAGCATTTTTGCTTCGGCAGTGATCGAATAATCACCGAAATCGCCGAGCCATTCGGGAAGTATCACTCGAGCATAATCGTCTGATATCGAACCGAGAACAAGACCGTTTTCATCGAGAGAATAACGGTCGGCGGCATTCAAAAACGAGAAGCCTTCGGATTCAAGTTGTTTGATCGAAGAAAAATCCGTGAAATCCGCTTCAAAAAGCACGAACTCCTCATCGAGCGATTCGTTTATAACACAATAGATCGTTTTTTCTTTATTCCCGCTTTTCGCGGTCAATCTATGGACGCCGGTCTGTTCGAAAACAACGAGACCTTCGTTCAAAAGGGCTCCGTCTCTGTACCATTCGACATCGGCGGTCGGTTCAAGGTCTCCGTCGAAAACGACCGAATAGTTCGCCAACACGATGGCACTTGAAACTTCTCCCGTTATAACGGGAGACGTGTTTGAAATAACGGTAAGAGATGCGGCTCCCGAGGATACCGCAAATGAAGAGAATGCTGCGAGGAGAATCAACAGGGAAAGGCACATGCTTGTGATTTTTTTCATACAAATAGCCCTCTCTTTTTTAATTTTGCTTTTGTACCGTTTTATATTCGTCATAGAAACGATAGTATTTACATCTGCCGTTACTTTGAGTCAGAAAACCGACCATGTCGTCCTCATCCAGAAGCGCATCGCAGATAAGGTCGCCGGTTTCATCGTCAATTCGGGCAAATTCGCAGGTTTCGCAGATTGCATCAATACTCATAATCGACACAAGCGCGGCTTTCGCGCACGTTTCTCATAAACTCACCGACAGCTTTATGAAGCGGATGAACGATATATTCGTTCAAACCCTCCCAGTCGTTATAATCAGCAACAAGAACAAGGTCATAATTGCTGTTTGACGCCGATTCGGAGTTAAAACGAACCTCCGAGCTGATAAGAGTCGGAATTCTGCCTTGAAGATCGTTGAGCATTTTCGCCGCGATCTCGACATTTTCTTTCTTCGTTCTGCCCTCGGCAGAATCGAGGAATTTAAACATTACGATATGTTTTACCATTTCAAACGCTTCCTTTCAGTTTGCTGTCAATCTCAGCATTTGCGCCCTTTACGGCACAATACCAGATATAACCGTTTTTATTTCCGAATTTTGCGCTCTTCAACGCCGAGGTGTCCATTGTCGGATAAGCCTTGGCATTTTCGATTTTTGTATTGAGACGCGTTTTGAGGAACATCATAAACCGTTCGGTATCCGCGCCGTCTTTCATTTTGAAAATCCCGAACTCGCAAGGGTCGAGCGGTTTCGTTTCGTCGATATAGATCGCATAAGCCTCGACTTCCGAAAAATCGGGCGCTTCGGCAACAACGCCGTAATAGGATAGGATAAGATCGTCATCGAGTTTTTGTTCTCCGTTCTTGGCCGAAGAAGAATAACGTGTGCCGCCGGAAAGTTTGTATTGTTTAATGATTTCGGTTGCCGCAACATCGATGTCGGACATTGAATTTTTGTCAACTTTGTCTTTATCTCCGCTGCTGATTTCGGTGTCCTTGCAGGAAACAAGCGAAAAAACAAGCAAAATTGCTACTGATAACAGAAGAAAACGTTTCATATCTTGCCCTTCCTTTTTTGATATTATCTATTTATGATAATACCTTATTTAACCGCAAGTGTCAACAATTCTTTGCTTTGTTCCAAGCTCTTTTTAACAAAAAACTCTTTTCTTTTTTCACAAGGTGTGATATAGTGATTTTGTTAATGAGGAGAATAAACCATGGTATTTTCATCGCTGATTTTTGTTTTCGCATATCTTACGATCACTCTTGCGGTTTATTATGTAACTCCGCTCAAATTGCGAAACCTTGTTTTGTTTATCGTTTCGCTCATATTCTACGGTTGGGGCGAGCCGACTTACATCGTTTTGATGCTCGTTTCGATCCTCATCGCATATGGCTTTGGGTTCGGGATCTCCCGATTCCGTGAAAGCAACAAAAAACTCGCCAAAGTTTTTCTTGCGATCTCGCTGATCGGAAACCTTTCGTTCCTTCTGTTTTTTAAATATTACAACTTTTTTGCCGAAAACATCGGCTTTGAGACCATCGAAGGGCTCACGCTCCCCGTCGGCATCTCCTTTTACACTTTTCAGATCATGTCCTATTCGATCGACCTTTACCGAGGCGAAGTTCCGCTGGCGAAAAAATTCGTCCCGTTCGGCACTTACGTGACGCTTTTTCCTCAACTTATCGCAGGTCCGATCGTTCGTTACAAAGACGTCTGCGACCAACTTGAAGGCAGAAAAGAGACTGTGTCGAAATTCGCCGCAGGTGTCAACCGCTTCGTCACGGGACTTGCAAAAAAACTGATTCTCGGCGATGCTGCAGCGGCATGTGCCGAAATGCTCGAAACTTCATCTGAATTCGAGCCGACGGTCGTCAGCGCTTGGCTGATTATGATCTTTTATACATTCCATATCTATTTCGACTTTTCGGGATATTCGGATATGGCGATCGGCCTCGGCAAGATGTTCGGATTCGAGTTCGTTGAAAACTTCAATTATCCCTACATCGCGAAAAGCATCACCGATTTCTGGCGCAGATGGCACATAACGCTTTCGACATGGTTTCGCGAATATATCTACATACCTTTGGGCGGAAACCGTGTTGGCAAAGCGCGCGGATTCTTCAACCTGGCCGTCGTTTGGTTCCTGACGGGATTCTGGCACGGAGCCGATTGGAATTACATTCTCTGGGGCGTTTATTTCTGGATATTCCTCGTCATCGAAAAAGCGTTTCTCGGAAAGGTCCTTCAAAAAGTTCCTCCGATCGCACATGTTTATTCGCTTTTGATAATCGGATTCGGTTGGACCATCTTCTTCCACAACGATCTTTCGGTCATCGCCGAAAGCGCAAAGCAGATGTTCGGCATCAACACCGTTTTTGCAAACGCTTCGGTCACAAACGAACTGTTGAGGTTATTGCCTTTCATCGCAGTTTGCGCGGTCGGTTGCACACCGTTGCCCAAAATGCTTTACCAAAAAGCAAAGGAACGTTTTCGCGCCGTCGGCGCGGTGACTCCGATATTCACGGTTTTGCTTTTTATCGTTTGTGTTGCATATATGGTGGATAACAGTTTCTCGCCGTTCCTTTATTACATTTTTTAAGGAGGACGATATGACAAAAAAATCGGAAATTTTGACTATTGTTCTCTTTTGTTCAACGGTTGCAATTCTCGCTCTTTTGTTCGTTTTTATGCCCGATCGGGAGTTTTCCGAGCAGGAGAACCGAAAACTCGCACAATTTCCCGAATTTAACGCGGAAAGATTTTTCGAGGGTGAGTTTGCGAAAGAAGCAAACGACTATTTCGCCGACCAATTTCCGCTTCGGAATATGTTTGTGAAACTCAAAAGCGGAAGCGAACTTTCGATGTTCAAATTCGAAAACAACGGCGTACTTTTCAGCCGCGACCAACTCGCCGTTAAAGATTTTGAGGTTTTTCAGTCGCTCGGCAAAACCCGGAACACCGACCGCATTTATCCCGAACTGATAAAAACGCAGCTCGGTTCGGTCAAACGTCTTGACGAAAAACTTAATATCCCTCTCGTTACGGTCATTCCTCCGCGAACCGTGGATATCGCCGACTCGCGGTTTTCCTATGACCGCCCCGACGGCGACACCGCATTTAACGTTATGAAAGAAACGCTCGGCGAAGGTTATATCGACACTCTTTCGCTTTTAAGAAGCAAATACGAAAACGGCGAATATGTCTATTACCGTACCGACCACCATTGGACAACGCTTGGGGCATATTACACCTATTGCGAAATAATGAAGCAATACGGCAAAGAGAGCAAAATCATTCCCATTGAGGAATTTGAAATCGAACGGATCTCCGATTTTTCGGGCACTACCGCCGCAAAAGCGAATTTTCCTTTTTATGAAAAAGACGTGCTCGAAATCTGGCATCTTCCCGATGATGAATCTTATGAAATAACCGCCGACGGTGAAAAACTCAGCGGACTTTACAGCCGTTCTTTCCTCGAAGGAAGCGATAAATATTCCGTCTTCCTTGACGGCACTCACAACGTTACCGAGATAAGAAAGCCGGGTGAGGAACGCGAAACGCTTCTTGTCGCAAAAGATTCATTCGCAAACTGCCTTATCCCTTTTCTCGCAAGAGAATTTGACATCGTTGCCGTTAATCTCAACAACATAACGATGATTTCCGCATGTGCCGAGCAATATGAAGCCGATGCGGTGCTCATCGTTTACAACACCGAGAATATAATCACCACCCCCTCATTGAGCAAAGTTAATTAAAATAAATACAAAACGGAGGAAAAAGATGAAAAAGACACTGTTTTTACTGACCGTAATGCTTCTCTGCCTGACGGTTTTCCTTGCCGCCTGCGAAGAAAACGCCAAAAACGAGAGTTCGGTCCCCGAAACCGAAGATTCGTCAAACGTTTCCGACGATTCTTCTCTCAGCAGTTCTTCTCCCGACACCTCGTCGCCCGAAGATTCCAACCCGCTTTTTGACGGAAGCGAATATGCGCCTTCGGCTGATTCGCCGATTCAGGTGCTCCATTCGGCTTTCACCGAAAAACCCTATTTCGCACTTGTCGGCAGATGCGCCGATAACGCCGTTGTCACCGGCGTTTGCGAAGGCGAAACCGTAACCTCAACCTCTTACGAAGGCTGGTTTTCATTAAGACTCCCCTGCAACGGCGATCTCGCAAAGGTCACACTTTCTCAAACCGTTGACGGGAAAGCGGTCGGTGAAGCGATCGACGTTAACGTGAGACCCGTCACCCCCGATCCCAACGACATGTGGCCTATGATCACGGGCAAGGATTATCAGTTCTTCCTCGCAAAGATGCGCCACGATTTCCCCGAACATACAACTCCTTCGGCTTCCGATTACGCCGCGCTTTCCTCGAGGGTTTCGACAAGACTCAACCAACTTCGCAACGTCAATTCGGACGCAGAAATCATCTATCTCCTTGCTCCCTCCGCAATGACGGTTTATCCCGAACTTGTCCCCGATGACTATGATCTTCCGAACGGCAAGACCAAACTTGACCTCACCGCTGATGCACTCCGTGCGGGCGGCGCGACCGTCATCGACCTTAAAACCGTTTTTGCAGAACACAAAAACGACGAAATGCCGCTTTATTACAAGACCGACAGCCATTGGGCGGATTACGGCGCATACGTCGCATATGACGCTTTGTTCGACCACATTTCCGAAAAATTCCCCGATGCGGCTCCCCGCTCGACAGATGAATTCAATTGGAACCCGAACTATTACGAAGGCGGTGATATGGCATATTATCTTGCGAAACTCGGCTCGCAGGGACCGTCAATGCGTATCAAACTTCGTGAATATGCATATTTCCGCACCTTTAAGGATGCAAACGTGCCGTTCTCGATAACATCGATACCGCGTTATCAGTCAAACACTCTGCTCGCTTACAGCAACGATGTGACCTATGAACGCACGATCACAACGGGAAATACCAAGCTCCCCTCCTGCATCGTTATGCGCGATTCTTATTCCACCCAGATCTTCGATCTCATTCCCGAAAGAATGAACACAACTCATTATCTCGGAATGTGGGATTACACCTGGAACAATTACACCATCTCTAACGAAAAACCCGATTACGTCATTTATATCGTTGCCGAATGGAATCTCGATTCGGTAATTTACGGCTGATGATCAAATGAAGTCCAAAAGGCGTTCCGCACGGAACGCCTTTTTTACGTCATAAACCCCGACGGTTTTGCATATATTCGTGCAGGGTGATGCGAAGATGAAGATTGATTGGAAAAAGTTTTTGATATCACTTGCGATTCCTTTTGTGACCGCGTTCTTTATATATATCCTTTTTGCTTTCGGAACTATTAACTCCGACACATTCGAAGCGATGAAAAAACCGATATTTTTCCCCACAGAAAAAACGTTTTGCCGGTTGTGGGTCGTTGTTTGTGCGCTTCTCGGGTTGGCAGCCTTCCGTGTTTGGACCTCCGTGACCACCTATGAAAACCTGAAAAACGCAGTTGCGGTATATTTTATTCAGTTGTTTTTATGTTTTGTCTGGGCTTTTGTGTTTTTCGTGATGAAGGAATATTTTTTCGCCTTTTCTTGGTTCATCGCCGTTATAGCGTTCATTCTGTTTACAAAACAACGTTTTGCGAAAATAGATAAATTATCCGGGTATCTCATTCTTCCGCAAATGTTGATGGCGCTTTTCACGGGATATCTCAATCTCGGAATCGTTTTGCTGAACTGACTTTCGCGATTCTTCTTTTTTTGATAAATTTCAGCGACAAAAAGCGGTTATTTTTGTTCTATTTTCAGCAGGTCGGTTATTGACAAACCGAGTCGGCCAATATATAATATGATTGTAGCTTTTACATAACTGACGGATCAGCGGTTTACCGCAAGGGAATGTAGAAGTTTTAACGCCGACCGTCTGGGCAAATCAGTTTTTAAAGGCTGATTTGTCCTTTTTATTTTTTCGATTGTGGGAGGAACATCAAATGGAACATATCAACTGGAACGGCTTTAACAAAGGTGTTTGGCAGGACGAGATCAACGTCCGTGATTTTATACAGAAAAACTATAAAGAATACACCGGCGACGCATCTTTCCTTGCCGGTGCAACCGAACGCACGCAAGCCCTGATGAAAAGATTGCAGGCACTTTTTGTAATTGAGCGTCAGTTTGGCGGTGTTTTGGATATCGACACAGCAACCGTATCATCTCTCACAAGCTACTCTCCCGGATATATCGACAAAGAAAACGAAATTATTTTCGGAATGCAGACGAACCGCCCTCTTAAAAGAGGCGTTAACCCCTTTGGCGGAATCAGAATGGCGCGTCAGGCATGCTCGGCTTACGGTTATAAATTGAGCAGTAAAGTCGAGGAGGAATTCCGCTTCCGCACCACTCACAACGACGGCGTTTTCCGCGCCTATACCGATGAAATGCGCGCCGCAAGAAAATCCCACGTTATAACAGGTCTTCCCGACGCTTACGGCAGAGGCAGAATCATCGGCGACTACCGCCGCGTTGCGCTTTACGGCGTTGACAGACTTATCGAAGAAAAGAAAAAAGACAAAGCGGCGCTCGCTCAACAAACCTTCAACACCGAGATCACACGTCTTGACGAAGAACTTTTTCAACAGATCGCCTTCCTCGGATTCATGAAGGAAATGGCGGCTATGTACGGCTTTGACATCAGCCGTCCCGCCGCTAACGCGCGTGAAGCGGTTCAATGGACCTATTTCGCTTATCTCGGCGCGATCAAAGAACAAAACGGCGCAGCGATGTCGCTCGGCAGAGTCAGCACCTTCTTCGATATCTATTTTGAACGCGATATAGAAAACGGCATTCTTACCGAAGAAGGCGCGCAGGAAATTATGGACGATTTCGTTATGAAACTCCGTATGGCGCGCCACCTCCGCACGCCCGAATACAACGAACTTTTCGGCGGCGACCCGATGTGGATCACCGAGGCTGTCGGCGGTATGGGCGAAGACGGCAGAACGCTCGTCACAAAGAGCAGTTTCCGTATTCTCAACACGCTTTACACTTTGGGTTCTTCTCCCGAACCTAACATAACGATCCTTTGGTCTACTTCACTTCCCGAGAACTTCAAAAAATTCTGCGCCAAGGTTTCGGCGGACACCGACTCGATCCAATATGAAAACGACGACATAATGCGTCCCATTTACGGTGACGATTATGCTATCGCATGTTGTGTTTCCGCGATGAAGATCGGCAAGCAGATGCAGTTTTTCGGCGCGAGATGCAATCTTGCAAAACTGCTTCTCATCGCTATCAACGGCGGCTACGACACGACGAGCGATATGCATATCGGCCCTCAGATGCCTGCTCTTGACGGTGACAAACTTGATTATGACACCGTTATGAAAAGATTCGATATTTATATCGAATGGCTCAGCCGTCTTTACGTTAACACGATGAATATCATTCATTACATGCACGATAAATACGCCTATGAGAAGACACAAATGGCGTTGCACGACACCGAGGTTCACCGTTTTATGGCGTTCGGTATCGCAGGTCTTTCGGTCGTTGCCGACTCGTTGAGCGCGATCAAATTCGCATCGGTCCGCCCGATTAAAAACGAAAACGGATTTATCACCGAATTTGAAACTGTCGGCGATTTCCCGAAATACGGCAACGATGACGACCGAGTTGACCTTATCGCAAAAGATATGGCTCACAAGGTCATCACCGAACTTCGCAAAACTCCCACCTATCGCAACGCGGAACACACGCTTTCGGTTCTCACCATAACATCGAACGTCACCTATGGCAAAAACACCGGCGCAACACCCGACGGAAGAGAGGCTTCCGCACCGTTTGCACCCGGTGCAAACCCGATGCACAACCGTGAAGAAAACGGCGCGCTCGCATCGCTCAACTCGGTCGCAAAGATAAGTTATGACGATTGCCGCGACGGCATTTCAAACACCTTCTCGATAACTCCCGAAGCGTTGGGCAGAACCGAGGACGAACGCATTTCAAACCTTGTTTCTATCCTTGACGGTTATTTTGCAAAGAAGGCTCATCACATCAATATCAACGTCATGAACCGCGAGACCTTGATGAAGGCTTACGAAAACCCCGAAGCATATCCCAACCTCACGATCCGCGTTTCGGGCTATGCGGTCAACTTCTGCAAACTCTCGCGCGAACAGCAACGCGAAGTTATCAGCCGCACCTTCCACGAAACAGTATGATAACCGGAAGAATACATTCGATACAAAGCCTCGGAACACTCGACGGTCCGGGGGTCAGATTCGTCGTGTTTATGCAGGGGTGCAACCTTCGTTGCGGTTGTTGCCACAACCCCGACACATGGGAACTTTCCGGCGGAACGGTTTTCACTCCCGAAGAGATCGTTATTAAAGCGAAACGCTTCACCGAATATTTCGGCAGCGACGGCGGAATCACCGTTTCGGGCGGAGAACCGCTTTTGCAAGCCGATTTTGTTAAAGAGGTTTTCGCGCTTTGCCGCGAAAACGGCATCAACACCTGCCTTGACACATCGGGTTGCATTCTTAACGAAAGCGTCAGAGAGTTGCTCTCGCTGACCGACAGGGTTTTGCTTGATATCAAATACACATCCGACGAACTTTATAAAAAACAGGTCGGTTGCGGCATTGAAAAGCCGCTCGGGTTTCTTGATCATCTCAACAAAAAACAAATCCCCGTCACGATAAGGCAGGTCATCATACCTACGCTTAACGACAACGAGGAAAACATTTTCGCTTTAAAAGAGATCGCAAAAACGCACGAATGCGTTGACAAGATCGAGCTCCTGCCGTTCAAAAAGATTTGTCAGGTTAAATATGACAAAATGGGAATCGACTTCCCTTTCGGCAACCTTCCCGAACCCAAACGCGAAGATATGTCGCGTTTTGAAAAACTTTTGAAATAAAGAAATAACCCTTGACTGCATTCAACACTTACAGTCAAGGGTTATTTATTTGAATTCTTGTTATCCAACATCATTGGTTAACCTCTCTTTCTTGAATTGCGGCAATCATCAAATCGTTCGAAGTGCACGTCCGTTAATCTATTTGTTACGGCTTAGCGTTCACCGTGGAGGCATCGGTGATAAATGTTCGGAGGATTCAATCGTTACCGAGTTTTGTGATGAACAGTCAGATTAGAACATTGGCGGATACCGTTTCCTTTCTTTAAGGCTGTCACGTTTTTAAGAAGAACTTTACAGGATTTTTACCTGTACATTGGTCTCACCCTTTCTTCGTCTTTATAATACCATACACAACCACCTTTTTCAATACGCAACATATACAAACTTCACATATTGTTTTTAGTCAAACAGCAGAATTTTGGTTATAATGCTCTTTTGTTTGCAAAAAAGCGTTGACATTTGATTTCGGTTGTGTTATTCTGTATGTGTTGGGGGATAAAAAGAAGGCTGACGCAAAAAACGCGTCAGTCTTTTTTAATCGGGTCTGCCCGTGAGGTGTCCTTCATCCGTAAGATCGGGATAACCCATCTGTCGAAGCGCCTCGTAGGTGACGATTGCGACCGAATTCGAAAGATTTAAAGAACGCACAAAACCACGCATCGGAATGCGGATACAACGGTCATAATTCTTTTCGAGAAGCGGCTCGGGCAAGCCGTGACTCTCCTTGCCGAAGACAAAATAAATATCTTTATCCTTGGGATATTCAACCTCGGAATGACATTTCTGCCCTTTTGTTGAGCAAAAATAAAACTCGCCGTCGTTGAGCGATTTGAACTCTTCCCAATTTTTATAAGTGTTGACCGTCAGATACTGCCAATAATCAAGCCCCGCGCGGCGGATCGAACGCTCGCTGAGTTCAAAACCGAGCGGTTCGATAAGATGCAGATGACAGCCCGTGACAGCACAGGTGCGCGAGATATTCCCTGTGTTTTGCGGTATTTCGGGTTCGTAAAGAACGATATGTATCATAAAAATCACCTTCTTGATAGTTCAACCAGAAGTATAACATTGTTTTTCGATTTTGGCAAGAAAAATATCATTATTTACAAACCGTCTCTTGATAAACCGAAAAGGTTGTAATATAATCAAAGAAAACGGCAAAATGGTTTCGGGAGGAAATTATGAGTTTGAAAATCCTTAAAATCGATCCCTATCTCGCCCCTTTCGAAGAAGATTTGAATTTAAGAGCAAAATTGTACGAAAAGACGCGTGCCTCGCTTGTCGGCGAAGACGGCAATCTTTGCGATTTTGCGAACGGATATGAATATTTCGGCATCCACCCGACAGAAAAAGGCTGGGTCTACCGCGAATGGGCTCCGGGTGCAGATGCGATGTTTCTGACGGGTGACTTTTGCGGTTGGGCAACGAACGCCTGCCCCATGACAAGGATCGAAAACGGCGTTTTCGAGATCCTCCTTGACGGCAAGGACGCTCTCAAAATCGGTCAGAAGATCCAGACAATAATTTACAAAAACGGCGAAATGATGCGTCGAATCCCGGCCTATGCAACGCGCGTCGTGCAGGATGCGGTTACTTATAATTTCTGCGCAGAAGTGGACGATACGCTTTTTGACGGCTTTGAATGGACAGATTCGGATTTCAAACCCGCCAAGACGCCTTTCATTTACGAATGCCATATCGGCATGGCGCAGGAAGAAGGACGGATCGGAAGTTACGCCGAATTCACCAAGAACATTCTTCCGAGAATCAAAAAGCTCGGATATAATACGATTCAGATCATGGCGATAATGGAACACCCGTATTACGGTTCGTTCGGTTATCAGGTCTCGAACTTCTTCGCCGCAAGTTCGCGCTACGGCAAAGCGACCGAGCTCAAAGCGCTGATCAACACGGCTCACAAAATGGGGATCACCGTTTTGCTCGATGTGGTTCATTCTCACGCGGTTAAAAACGGCGGCGACGGGCTTAATTATTTTGACGGCACTCATTATCAGTATTTTCACGAAGGCGAACGCGGATATCACAAAGCGTGGGACACGAAGTTATTCAACTACGGCAAAAACGAAGTTCTTCATTTCCTGCTTTCCAACCTTAAATATTGGATGGAGATATTCCATTTTGACGGCTTCCGTTTCGACGGTGTGACCTCAATGCTTTATCACGATCACGGATTGGGCAGCGCGTTTTCGGGATATGATATGTATTTCTCGCTCAACACCGACGTTGAAGCAATCACCTACCTGACGCTCGCGAACGAACTTGTTCATTCGATCAACAAAAACGCGATAACGATCGCGGAAGATATGTCAGGCATGCCCGGCATGTGCATTGGGATTGACGACGGCGGAATTGGTTTTGACTATCGGCTTTCGATGGGCATTCCCGATCTTTGGATAAAATTCATCAAGGAATACAAAGATGAAGATTGGGATATGTTCAAGCTCTGGTTCGAACTCACGAGCCGCCGACCGAAAGAGAAGGCGATCGGTTATTGCGAATCGCACGACCAAGCGCTTGTCGGCGACAAGACGATCATTTTCCGTCTTTGTGACGCCGAGATGTATTGGAGCATGAGCAAAGACAGAGAAAGCCCCGTTATCGACCGAGGCATCGCACTCCACAAGATGATCCGTCTTTTGACCGCTTCGCTCGTCGGCGAAGGATATCTAAACTTCATGGGGAACGAATTCGGACACCCCGAATGGATCGATTTCCCGCGTGAGGGCAACGGTTGGAGTTATCATTACTGCCGCAGACAATGGAGCCTTGCGGACAGCGATCTTCTTAAATATGAATATCTCAACGGCTTTGACAAAGCAATGATAAAGCTTTTAAAGAGCGAACGCCTTATGAACAAAAAGGCGCAAAGCCAATGGATCGACCAAGGCGATAAGGTTTTGCTTTATACAAAGAAAAAGGTCGCATTTGCCTTTAATTTCAGCCCCGACAAGTCGTTCGAGAATTATTTTGTTCCCGTTGAGGAAGAAGGTTTTTACAGCGTTATTCTTTCGAGCGATGATACCGAATTCGGCGGATTTGACCGCGTTGACAAAAATTATCGCTACAAAGCGGAAAAGACGAAAGACGACCGCCTTGGCTTTTTCTGCTATCTCCCCAACCGCACGGCAATCGTTTTCAAAAAAGACAAATAAAAAAAGAAGGGGCATTGACAAGCGTTTCAATCAATTCGATTGAGGACCTTTGTTCTGCGTTGTTAAAGTATGGCCCACTATACGCGTCTTATAAGAGTTCTTTTGGCACTAATCATGCTATAGTCATAACGGGAGTCAATGTATTGACGGATACAGTTTATACAAACAATTCCGATTGTATAGATTCAGCCCAGAAAGGAACACAAACGTTTTATGAATTCACAAATGGATTGGCTGGGATATCTGGAAACAATTGGAAACTGTATCGTATTTATTATTTTAACTGGAGTTAATTATGAAAAAGAAAATATATATTGTGTTGGGTTTATGTACGTTAATGACATTTTATTCGTGTAGCGTAGACACATTACCAAACGAAAGTGCATTTTTAATGGATGAAAATGATGTTTCGAATCATATTAAAACGCCTTCAAAAAGCCAAGCAACAACTTCAAACAAAAAAAGCAGCGATGTCCCAAATGAAAGCAGCACTTTCGACAGTAGTAACACACCTCCTGTTATCGAAAACGAAGAATTAGAATTTGTTATACATCGAATGCGAAACAGAGAGGATTTTGAATCCTTTTTAAAGGACCCGACGTTGGTTATACCTGATTTGACGGAGAGATTTGTTCTTGCAAATTGTGAAGAAACGTATTGCCCTGCGGGTGAACTACGTTCAATAATTACCCCAACTTTATTTGATTTTGTTACCCAAAAAGCAAATCTTCAAAGCTATTTAGCGGATAATGAGGTCAATGCTAAGGTTAAAGATGCCGTTTTGATCGATTCGTTCGGGTCGCCAATGACAATATGGATCAAGACGGATGATAAAGACTATTATATAGTCATCGAAAGATTCACCTATGGTTCATACTCATACGAAGACGACATTTCCAAATATGAATTATTCACGCATGAAGAATACACAACTTTCTTTTCGATAAAACCTGCGTCTTTATTAGTGAACGGGGAACTTATCGGAGACGAAAAGCCGGCAAAACTGTATTCATATTATGCTGATATTCCGTTGGTAATGGTTTTGGAATCGTTGGGAGCAACGGTTTCTTGGCAAGATGCAACGAACGCAACCATCGTTTTCAATGATAAAACGTTTAAATTGAACTTATCAGAGCAAAAAAGTTCCGGACAAAATATTGCATATTTACCAACGCTCTATGAAACGGGCAGTGACGACGGTCTTGATTTGTTGTTCTTGGTGCACGGTGGTTATGTTTTTATTGAGGCGGTTGATAAAGAGGTTTATATGGATAATCATTCGTTTAGATGCACGTTATCATCAATGATGGATATTGAATATTTAGATATTATCATGGATATCGATAGGGAAAATCGTTTGGTTAATATAGCTTTTGCTGACTAAGTTTTAAAGATGCAAAATCTCATCATTGCAAAAGGAAGATAATTTATTATGAAACACTAGAAAAAGATGTTTTTGTCATCGCTTCTCGTGACGGTCTTCTTTATGCTTTCTGTTACACCTGCGGTTGCCGCTGACATCCAAGCCGCATATGGCAAAATTTCCGATGATCTTTTGGCTGAATTTGATGCCGTCAGAAGCGGTGATAAACTTAGTGTTGTCGTTTGGTTGGAGGATAACACAACGGAAGAGTTTCAGTCGAAGGCTTCCGAAGTGGCTCTGCCCAAATCAATTGCAGAAGACAATAACGGAAATGAAGTTCGGAACAAGCAATTATTGACAGAAGAACAGAAACTGGCTCAAATTGAAGAAATTCAGAATTATATAATGCAAAAACGCCGGATTGCACAAGCTATGTACCTTTCGGATAATAAGGAGATCGTTTCGAACCTTTCCTCAAAATTATCCGGGGGTAAAGTCGTGTATGTCAGTAAATATTCGCCTCTTATAGTCTGCGAAATTTCGCGTTCTGAAGCTGTAAATATGGCAATGAACAAAGAAGTTTTAAAAATGACGAGCGGCGAAACGAAAATCGAACCTTTGATGTCCGTAAGCCGAAATGTGGTATCTGCTAACGTCATGCAGGATACTTACGGAATAACGGGGCAAGGCATAAAAATCGGTATGATTGAAACCGGTGTTCCTGACACATCATATGAATGCTTTGACGGCATTGAAAATAAAATTACTTCTCGAAGCGGAGCTGTCATGCGCTCTCACGCTTCGACGGTTGCGGCTATCATGGTGGGGAAGGACACGGGAATCGCAAAAGGTTTTCAGCATTTATATTGCACCGCATCTTCGACATTGGGAGGTCTTTATAGCAATGTAGAGTGGCTTTTGGACCAAGGCGTTAATGTTATAAACTTTAGCTTTCACAACGGCGCAAACACAAGTTATAGCGACGATGCAAATTGGTTGGATCATATTGCATACAATCATTCAGTACATTGCGTTATAGCTAGCGGTAATGATGGTCCAGATAAAGTATCTGATTTAGGGATGGCATACAACGTTATTACGGTAGGAGCTATTGATGACAATAACACTGTTGGGTGCACAGATGATAATCGCATGTATGAACTTATCATCGAAGATGGCGAAACTGTTGAAATGAGCACGGCGTACAATAGAACGAAACTAGGTGCAAACAAACCTGACATAAGTGCACCTGGCGTTAGCATTGATATTCCAAATACTACACTAACAGACAATACCGGAACGAGCTTTGCTGCACCGCATGTGTCAGGAATAGTTGCTATGCTGTGTTCATACGAGCCGGTTTTGTTGACAAAACAAGCTTTGATGAAATCTATTTTGCTCACATCTGTTTCGAATCAAAACCATAGATATGATACAACCGATGTGAATATTTCATCGTACAGACAATACGGGGGCGGAATTGTTAATGCGTATAACGCTAAATGTCTTATTGACTCCGGAAATTATGTTAACTCGAGTATAACAGCAAGTCAAACTTATAAAACCTATTCGATCGGAACGGTTCAACAAGGAGAAACGATTAGTGTGTCATTAAGTTATTTGATGAGAACTAGAATAATATCAGATGATCATGTGAACGATCCTTCGATAAGCTATAATCTTTTATCTGATTTGAATATATATATTCGTCCGGCATCAGCACCCGCGTATTATACTCCGTATGCTGTAAGCATAACCTCGGGCAATAATGTCGAAAAAATAGTTTTCACAGCGCCGGAAACCGACGAATACAATGTGATGGTTTACAAAAAGACAGGGCAGGATCCCTATGAAATAATTTTTGCTTTATCTTGGCTTAAAGATTTTGCCGGAATGCACTGACAAACAACCAAGGAGGAAATGATATGAAAAAACACATTGCATTTCTGCTTGCTTTGGTTTTTTGCATCTGCACTCTCGCCTCATGCGACACAACGCCTGAAAACACGCAAAGCAAAGAAGATTCACAAGCTGTATCGCAAACCGATCCGACTGCTGTTTTCGACACGACACCAAGAAATCTTGATTTTGTCGGCAGGGTTATTGAAGTTGGCGGGGGATTTTCTTCAGATCCCGCATGGCGCACGGCTTTTGAATGCGGCGAGCTTATTGTTGTTGAAAGCAACGAAGATGTCGAATGGATGAAATCGTTCGTCAATAGCGATAAAGCCGAAATTCTTTCTTATCTCGATTCTCTCGGCGGGGATTTCTTTGATCAAAATCTGCTTTTGATTACTTTCGGTATCGATTCGTCAACCGGATACAAATATGAGATTACGGGTGTCAAAGCCGATAAAAACGGAGTGACCTTGAAATATAATCACATCGAGCCCTCCGGCGATGTCGAGCCGGCAATCACTCGCGTTCTTGTTATAGCGGAAATTAAAAAATCCGATGTTTCGGGCTGTGAAAAATTTATGTTTCAAATCACGGAAAAATCTGATAGGGTAAATATAAATTTTAAGGCAAATTGGTTTAAGGCATCTTTTAAAGAGGAAAAGCTTCAAGGCAGTGAAATGCTTATCAAATATCAGGTTTTGTTTAACGGCGGATATCTCGATACCTTTGAGATTAAGGACGAAAAGGATTGTAAGGAATTTATCTCGTATCTTAGCGATGGAAGTGAAGAATTGATTGGATTTTTTGAAGAACTTCCCGAGGATTATTTCGATGAAAAAATGCTCCTTGTGAACGATTTTACAACCCCTCGAAGCGGATACGAAAGAAATGTGTCGCGCGTGGAGGTTAGCGCGGATAGATGCACCGTCGAATATTACTATTCCGCTCCCGATGCGGGTGATTGTGTGATGTGTCCGCTTTTCGTGTTGGTTGAGGTGGAT
>JAZSNS010000018.1:0-21511 GCA_045536535.1 Eubacteriales bacterium
GGCTGTGTTCAGTCGGGTGCGGCTCTCATCGGCGGCGAAACTGCCGAACACCCCGGCATGATGCCTGCTGACGAATATGACCTCGCAGGTTTTACCGTCGGCGTCGTTGATAAGAAAAAAATCATTGACAATAAAAGAATGGCGGCGGGAGATGTTGTGATCGCGTTGCCCTCAACGGGTATCCATTCCAACGGTTTCAGTCTTTGCCGTAAGGTCTTTGATATTGATAACAATAACCCTGAACTTTATAAACCCAACGCAGAACTTGGCGGTAAAACGATCGCAGAAACCTTGCTCGTTCCGACCAAGATCTATGTAAAACCCGTTCTCGCTCTTCTTGAACAGGTTGATGTCAAGGGAATTTCGCATATCACCGGCGGCGGATTCTATGAAAATATTCCGCGCAGCATTCCCGACGGATTGGGAGCAAAGATAAACAAAGCGGATGTGCGCGTTCTTCCTATCTTTGACCTTATTGCAAAAACAGGAAATATCAGCGAACGCGATATGTTCAATACCTTCAATATGGGCGTCGGCATGAGCATTGTCGTTCCGGCTTCCGATGTTGAAAAGGCAATCAGCGTTCTCGGCGATAACGGTATTGATGCTTATGTTATCGGCGAAATCGTCGAATCCGAAGAAAAAATCACTATCGAATAATTTTTTCAACAATGACATAGGCGGTTTTTCCGTCTATGCCTATTGTTGTTTATTGAAAGGGGAAGCGAAATGTCTGTAAAAATAGCCGTTCTCGTTTCGGGCGGCGGCACGAATCTCCAAGCACTCATTGACGCATCTGAAAACGGTGTTATCCAAAGCGGTGAGATAAAGCTCGTCATCTCTAACAATAAAAATGCTTTTGCGCTCGAACGAGCAAAAAAAGCAGGGATAGATACCGCTGTCGTTCTCAAAAAAGAACTCGGTTCTGCCGAAGCGTTTGAGGCGAGGATCAAAGAACTTCTTTCGGATTACGGCATTGATATAATCGTTCTTGCGGGTTTCATGTCGATTCTTAGCGAAGATTTTACAAAAAGCTACCCCAAACGTATCATCAACGTTCATCCTGCGCTAATTCCGTCGTTTTGCGGCAAGGGCTTTTACGGCCTTCACGTTCATGAAGCTGCGCTTGCATATGGCGTTAAGGTCAGCGGAGCTACGGTTCATTTCGTTAACGAGATCCCTGACGGCGGCGAAATAATAATGCAAAAAGCGGTCGAAGTTTTGGAAGGTGATACCCCCGAAACCCTTCAGAAACGTATTATGGAACAGGCGGAATGGAAAATTCTTCCCGAAGCAGTAGAAAAAGTTTGTTGTAACTTGATAAAAGAAAGATAAATAGGTGAAAATTATGGCATTGTACGATCTTAAAACACTTTTGAGCGAAAATTCCTATCCCGGCAGAGGCATCGTTATCGGTAAATCCGCTGACGGCAAAAATGCAATGATTGCTTATTTCATCATGGGAAGAAGCGTCAATTCACGCAACCGCATTTTTGAAAGTTTTGAAGGCGGAATGCGTACCAAAGCGTTCGATGAATCGAAACTTGAAGATCCCAGCCTTATTATTTATAATCCTTATCTTAAAATCGGTAGTGCCGATATAATCACTAACGGCGATCAAACGAATACGGTTTATGATTATATAAAAGAACACGGAGAAGATGGATTTTCTTTTGAAAAGGCGCTTCATACCCGTGAGTTCGAGCCCGATGCGCCCAATTTCACACCCAGAATTTCGGGTATTCTCTATTATGCTCCCGAAAACACCTTTCACTATAAACTCTCTATCTTAAAGAGCAATAACGGCGACCCCTCTGCTTGCCAACGTTATTTTTACAGCTATAATCCGCTTGACGGCATAGGACATTTTATCCATACCTATAAATGCGACGGTAACCCCATTCCTTCTTTCTACGGCGAACCTGAGGAAGTTGATCTTCCCAATACCGCCGAAGAATTGGCTGATTTGGTATGGACAAACCTTAATGAAGACAACAAAGTTTCGCTTTTCGTCCGTTGTGTACCGCTTGACGGAAGCGAACCCACCGATATCATCATCAATAAAAACAAATAAGAGGAGTTAACGATGAAAGAATTTGAACTTAAATATGGCTGTAACCCCAACCAAAAGCCCGCAAAGATCTTTATGCATGACGGAAGCGACCTTCCGATCGAGATCCTTAACGGCAGACCCGGTTTCATTAACTTCCTCGATGCTTTCAATTCGTGGCAGCTCGTCAAGGAACTCAAAGAGGCTCTCGGCCTTCCTGCCGTAACCTCGTTCAAACACGTCAGCCCCACCTCTGCGGCTGTCGGTGTTCCGCTTTCCGATAAACTCAAAAAGGCTTGCTTCGTCGACGATATCGAAGGACTTGACGAATCCCCCCTTGCTTGCGCTTATGCAAGAGCAAGAGGTACCGACAGAATGTGCTCTTTCGGCGATTGGGTTGCACTTTCCGACGTTTGCGACGTTACCACCGCAAAAATGATCGCGCGTGAAGTTTCCGACGGCATCATTGCTCCCGGTTATGAACCCGAAGCGCTTGAAATCCTTAAAGGCAAACGCAAGGGAAGTTATAATATCGTAAAAATCGATGAAAATTTCGTTCCTGCCGAAATCGAACATAAACAGGTTTATGGTATCACTTTTGAACAGGGAAGAAATAATTTCAAAATCAATAAAGAACTCCTTTCAAATATCGTTACCGAAAACAAAGAACTTCCCGAGAGCGCTGTCCGCGACCTTATCATCGCGCTCATCACTCTTAAATACACTCAGTCCAATTCGGTTTGCTATGCCGTTGACGGTCAGGCTATCGGTGTCGGCGCAGGACAACAGTCGAGAATCCACTGCACACGTCTTGCGGGCACCAAAGCGGACACATGGTTCTTGCGTCAGCACGAAAAGGTTTTGAACCTTCCTTTCCGCTCCGATCTCGGCAGAGCCGACAGAGATAACGTAATCGACGGCTATATTAACAAAAACGAAGAAGACGTTTGCGCCGACGGTATCTGGCAGAAGTTCTTCACTTCCCGACCCGAACCGCTTACCGATGCGGAAATTCGCGATTATCTCGATACTGTCGATGACGTCGCGCTCGGCTCCGATGCGTTCTTCCCGTTCTTTGATAATATCGAGCGCGCTTATAAGAGCGGCGTTAAATATATCGCTGAACCGGGCGGATCTATCCGCGATGACCTTGTTATTGATTGCTGTAATAAATACAACATGACAATGGCATTCACTGGAATGCGTCTCTTCCACCATTGATGTTTTCGGAGGCAAAATGAAAATACTTGTTGTCGGTGGCGGCGGCAGAGAACACGCCATCATCAGAAAAATCAAAGAAAATAAAGACGTAACTAAAATATATGCGCTCCCCGGTAACGGCGGTATCGCCCGCGATGCGGAATGTGTTAACATCGGCGCAAAGGATATTGACGGTATCGTTGCTTTTGCGACCGAAAACTCGATCGATTATGCCGTTGTTGCTCCCGATGACCCGTTGGTTCTCGGATGTGTAGATGCGCTTGAAGAAAAGGGGATTCCTTGTTTCGGTCCTCGTGCAAACGCCGCAATTATCGAAGGAAGCAAGGTCTTTTCCAAGGAATTGATGAAGAAATATTCAATTCCCACCGCCGCTTGTGAAGTTTTTGACGACGTTGAAAATGCGCTTGAATATATCGCGACCGCGCCTGTTCCTACCGTTATCAAGGCCGACGGTCTTGCTCTCGGCAAAGGCGTTATTATTGCTTTCACCCGCGAAGAGGCGGTTGCCGCCGTCAAATCGATGATGTGCGATAAACAATTCGGAAAGAGCGGCGATAGAATAGTTATCGAGGAATTTCTCGAAGGTCCCGAAGTTTCTGTTCTTTCCTTCACCGATGGTAAAACTGTCATTCCTATGATATCCTCTATGGACCATAAACGTGTCGGAGAAGGGGATACAGGTCTTAATACAGGCGGCATGGGTACTGTCGCGCCCAACCCTTATTACACTCCTGACGTTGCGGCGGAATGTATGGAAAAGATTTTCCTCCCGACGGTAAATGCGATGAATGCCGAGGGCAGACCTTTCAAAGGTTGCCTCTATTTCGGCTTGATGCTCACGAAAGACGGCCCGAAAGTTATCGAATATAACTGCCGTTTCGGCGATCCCGAAACTCAGGTCGTTCTTCCGCTTCTCGAAACCGATCTTCTGACCGTAATGCAGGCAGTGACCGAGGAACGCTTGGGCGAGCTTGACGTGAAGTTCAGCGAAAAACATGCTTGCTGTGTCATCATGGCATCGAACGGCTATCCTGAAAGTTACGAAAAAGGATATGAGATCGAAATTCCCGAAACGGTCGAAAATAATGTTTTTGTTGCGGGCGCCGCAATCAAAGAAGGCAAACTTGTCACGTCCGGTGGCAGAGTTTTGGGTGTTACCGCAATCGCCGAAACGCTTCCCGAAGCAATTGAAGCGTCTTATGCACTCGTCAAAGAAATCAAATTTGATAATTCTTATATCCGCCGCGATATCGGCGCACGCGCACTTAAAGCGCCGGAGGTGAAATAATGGTATACAGAGTATTTGTTGAAAAGAAAAAAGAACTCGCATTTGAAGCAAAAGCGCTTCTTTCCGATGCGCGCACTCTTTTGGGTATCGAATCGCTCACTGATGTCAGACTGTTCAACCGCTATGATGCCGAAAACATCAGCGAAGAACTTTTTGATTATTCGAAAAAGACAGTGTTCTCCGAACCTCAGCTCGATATCGTGACCGATAACACCGACCATGTCGGAGATGCGGTCGTTTTCGCCGTTGAATATCTCCCCGGTCAGTTCGATCAGCGTGCCGATTCTGCTGCACAATGTATCCAGATCATTTCTCAGGGCGAACGTCCCGTTATCCGCACTGCGAGAGTTTATGCTCTTTACGGTGCGCTTTCCGATGATGAAATCGCCGCTATTAAAAAGTATGTTATCAACCCTGTTGAATCGCGCGAGGCGGTTCTTGAAAAGCCCGAAACTCTTGCCACCGAATATGTAATTCCCACAACGGTTCGCACTCTTGACGGCTTTATCAAACTCGACCGTAACGGTTTGGAAGCATTTATTTCCGAGTTCGGTCTTGCTATAAATATTGATGACATAACTTTCTGTCAGGAATATTTCCAAAAAGAACAGCGCGATCCGACGATCACTGAAATCAAGATGATCGATACCTATTGGTCGGATCACTGCCGTCATACAACATTCCTTACGGTTATTGATAACGTCACTTTTGAAGACGAACTTCTTAAAAAAGCTTATGACGAATATATCGCAACCCGTAAGGAACTTGGCAGAACAAAACCTGTTTGCCTTATGGATATCGCAACTCTTGCGGTAAGATATCTCAAAAAGAACGGCAAACTTGATAAACTTGATGAATCCGAGGAAATCAACGCCTGTACCGTTAAAATCAATGTTGAGGTTGACGGTGTGACTGAGCCTTGGTTGCTCCTCTTAAAGAACGAAACCCACAACCATCCTACCGAAATCGAACCGTTCGGCGGCGCCGCAACGTGTATCGGCGGCGCTATCCGCGACCCGCTTTCCGGCAGATCCTATGTTTATGGTGCAATGCGTGTTACGGGCGCGGCAAATCCTTTGAAGCCTGTTTCCGAAACCATCAAGGGGAAATTGCCTCAACGTAAAATCGTCACTATTGCCGCCGCAGGCTATTCCTCTTACGGCAACCAAATCGGTCTTGCAACCGGTATCGTTGATGAGATCTATCACGAAGGCTATGCGGCAAAACGCATGGAGATCGGTGCGGTAATCGCTGCCGCTCCTGCCGAAAACGTTCGTCGTGAACGCCCCGAAGCCGGCGATGCTGTTATTCTTCTCGGTGGTGCAACCGGTCGTGACGGTTGCGGCGGTGCAACAGGTTCGTCTAAGTCTCACACCTCTAAATCGCTCGAAACCTGCGGTGCGGAGGTTCAAAAAGGCAACGCTCCCGAAGAACGCAAACTTCAACGCTTGTTCCGTAACCCCGAAGCAAGCCGTCTTATCAAACGTTGTAACGACTTCGGCGCAGGCGGCGTTTCGGTTGCTATCGGCGAACTTGCCGACGGTTTGGAAATCGATCTTAACGCTGTCCCCAAAAAGTATGACGGTCTCGACGGTACCGAACTTGCGATCAGTGAATCTCAGGAACGTATGGCTGTTGTTGTCGAAGCAAAAGATGTTGAACGCTTCCTTGAACTCGCTTATACCGAAAATCTGAGCGCTGTTCAGGTTGCGACCGTCAAGGCGGAACCTCGCCTTGTGATGCATTGGAACGGCAATAAGATCGTTGACATCAGCCGTGAATTTTTGAACTCCAACGGTGCGGATAAACATATCACCGTTGAAGCGCCTGTATGTAACCATTCTCAAAAAGAAGTTTCCGGAAACTTCACCGATAACTATAAAGCTCTCGCTGCCGATCTGAACGTTTGCTCAAAACGCGGTCTTTCCGAACGCTTTGACTCAACGATCGGCGCGGGCACGGTTCTTATGCCTTTCGGCGGTAAATATCAGCACACTCCCATTCAGGCAATGGTTCAGAAGATTTCTGTCGAAAAGAAGCATACCGATAACTGTTCGTTCATGTCTTGGGGCTATAACCCCTTTATAACCGAAGAAAGCCCGTTCCACGGTGCTTACCTCGCGGTTGTCGAATCGGTTGCGAAACTTATCGCCACCGGTGCGGAATTCAAAGATGTTTATCTCACCTTCCAGGAATATTTTGAACGTCTCGGTAAAGACGCAAAACGTTGGGGCAAACCGCTTGCCGCTTTGCTCGGTGCGTTCCGTGCTCAAATGGAACTCGGTATCGGTTCGATCGGCGGTAAAGACTCCATGAGTGGCTCTTTCGAGGATATCCACGTTCCGCCTACGCTCGTTTCTTTCGCTGTAACGGCAGGGAAGACAAATGATGTTGTCTCTCCCGAATTCAAGAAAGCGGGCAATAAGGTCATCGTCATTTCTCCTGAATTCGGTTGCGACGGACTTCCCAAAACCGAATCGCTTCTCGGTGTGTTTAATAAAGTCACCGAACTTTTAAGAAGCGGAAAAGCCGTTTCTTGCTATACCCCCGGTATCGGCGGTGTTGCAGAAGCGGTTATGAAAATGTGTTTCGGTAACATGCTTGGCTTTGCTTATAATGCGGACGTCTCGGTTCAGGAATTGTTCGGTTATTCTTATGGTTCTTTCGTGCTTGAAGTAACCGAGGATGTCGATTGCGGCAAAATCATCGGCGAAGTCACCGATAACGGCGTTATCTCTTGTGACGACGAAAAGATTTATCTCAAAGAAATTTTGGGCATCTATGAAGATAAACTCGAAAGCGTTTATTCCTGCAATATAGCCGACAGCGCGAGCGATATCCCAACGCATAACTATTCCGTAACAGAGCGCGTTGCACCTGCTGTTAAGCATGCAAAGCCCAAAGTTCTCATTCCTGCGTTCCCCGGAACAAACTGTGAATACGATTCTGCAAAGGCTGTTCGCGATGCGGGCGCAGAACCCGAAATCATGGTTATCAATAACCTTTCGGCGTCAGGCATTCGTGAAAGCGTTGAGCGCTTTGCTAACGAACTCAAAACCGCTCAGATGATCTTCATTCCCGGCGGATTCTCCGGCGGCGACGAACCCGATGGAAGCGGTAAATTCATCACCGCGTTCTTCCGTAACGCCGAGATCAAGGAGGGCGTTACCGACCTTCTCGATAATCGTGACGGCTTGATGTGCGGTATTTGTAACGGCTTCCAGGCGCTTATCAAACTCGGTCTTGTTCCTTACGGCAAGATCATTGATACCGATGAAAATTGTCCGACTCTCACGTTTAATACCATCGCGCGCCACCAATCTCGCATCGTTCGTACCCGTGTCGCATCTAACAAATCGCCTTGGCTCGCACTTACCAACGTAGGTGACGTTTATAACGTTCCTATCTCTCACGGCGAAGGTCGCTTCCTCGCGAGCGAGGAGCTTATTAAGGAACTTGCGGCAAACGGTCAGATCGCAACTCAGTATGTCGACCTTGAAGGTAATGCTACCGGCGACGTGCATTACAACCCCAACGGTTCTATGTGTGCTATCGAAGGCATCACATCTCCCGACGGCAGAGTGTTCGGCAAAATGGGACATAGCGAACGTATCGGCGCGGGTCTTTATAAGAACGTACCCGGCAATTACGATATCAGAATGTTTGAAGCGGCTGTCAAGTACTTCAAATAAGAATAATTTGTCAAGGAGTTTTCTCAATGCAATTTAAAACCGATATAGAAATCGCACAAAACTGCAAAATGAAACCCATCGGCGAAATTGCCGCTTTGGCTCACGTTGACGATAAGTATATTGAGCAATACGGCAAATATAAAGCAAAGGTGGATCTGTCACTCCTCAAAGAAACAACTCGAAAAAACGGCAAACTCATTCTTGTCACTGCGATCACTCCTACCCCTGCAGGCGAAGGCAAGACAACTACGACCATCGGTCTCGCCGACGGTTTGAAACGTATCGGCAAAGACGTCACTGTTGCGCTTCGTGAACCTTCCTTGGGCCCCGTTTTCGGTGTCAAGGGCGGTGCTGCGGGCGGCGGCTACGCTCAGGTTGTGCCTATGGAAGATATCAACCTTCACTTCACGGGCGATTTTCATGCGATCGGTGCGGCGAATAACCTTCTTGCCGCGATGCTTGACAACCATATCATGCAGGGAAATGCATTGAATATCGATGTTCGCCGTATCACGTGGAAACGCTGCGTCGATATGAATGACCGCCAACTCCGTTTCATTACCGACGGTTTGGGTGGCGCGGCGAACGGTGTTCCTCGTGAAGACGGGTTCGATATCACCGTTGCATCAGAAATCATGGCTGTTCTTTGTCTGTCGGATTCGATAACCGACCTTAAACGCCGACTTTCGAACATCATCGTGGGCTATACATACAACGATGAACCTGTAACTTGCGGTCAACTTAATGCCGCAGGTGCGATGACGGCGTTGCTTAAAGATGCTCTTAAACCCAACCTTGTTCAAACGCTTGAAGGCACTCCTGCCTTCGTCCACGGCGGACCGTTTGCTAATATAGCTCATGGTTGCAACTCGGTCATGGCAACGAAAATGGCGCTTAAAATGGGTGATTATACCGTTACCGAAGCGGGCTTCGGTGCGGACCTCGGCGCCGAAAAATTCCTCGACATCAAATGCCGTATGGCGGGGCTCGTGCCCGATGCCGTTGTGGTCGTTGCAACAGTACGCGCGCTTAAAATGCATGGCGGTCTTGCAAAGACCGAACTCGGAAACGAAGACCTCGGTGCGCTTGAACGCGGCATTCCTAACCTTTTGCGCCACGTGTCAAACATAAAGAACGTTTACAAACTTCCTTGTGTTGTTGCGGTCAACAGATTCCCGACCGATACCGATAAGGAGATTGAATTCATCATCGCGAAATGCCGCGAACTCGGTGTAAATACCGTTCTGTCGACCGTTTGGGCTGACGGCGGCAAAGGCGGCGAGGAACTCGCGAAAGAGGTTGTCCGTCTTTGTGATGAGGAACAGGGCGATTTCACCTTCTCTTATGAACTTGACTGTTCTATCGAAGAAAAAATCGAATCTGTCGTAAAAAAGGTCTATGGCGGCGATGGAATAAACGTTATGCCCAACGCCAAAAAACAGATCGCAAAACTCGAATCACTCGGGTTTGGCAAATGCCCTGTGTGTATCGCAAAAACACAGTACAGTTTCTCCGACGATCCGTCGAAACTCGGTGCGCCCGAAGGATTTACCGTTACTGTCAAGAACGTCAAAGTTTCCGCAGGCGCGGGATTTATCGTTGTTCTAACGGGAGATATACTGACCATGCCCGGTCTTCCGAAAGTTCCTGCCGCCGAACGTATCGACGTTGATGAAAACGGAGTTATCTCCGGTCTGTTCTAAAAAAACATAAAAGGCTGTTCTTGGCGATCGTTCGCCTTCGGACGGCCTTTTGCTTTTTATAACTCATTACAGAACTGTCGCGTAAAAACGACAGTTCTTTTTTTGTTTGTGCTGTTTGCACCAAAACCCAACCGTTTGTTTAGCCGCCGAAAAGGGAAGATATAACACGAATTATTAAGTGTTATAACACCGCCGCGCGAATAAATTGAGTTTTTTCTCCAAATCGCCGAAATCAGTGTCGCCGCAAATCTGCCGATGTCACGCTTTTCTCTGCAAATCAAAGCCTTTTCGTGCTTTTGAACGTCTTGCGAACATTTGTTTGTTGACATAATTACAAAATTTTTACCTGTATTCGTCCTGTTTCAACAGCAAAAATTGTCGAAAACCCTTGCAATTAAAGGGTTTTTGTATTTGGCATAATGACGAAAGGGTGTTCATAATGTTATTAAATTATCGGCATCTTTTATTGCTTTTTATGGTGCGATAAGTTATAATAAGACCATGATTGTGGGGCAAAGTGGTGCGAAAGGGATTAAAATCCCATGAAAACCTCAAAAATAGCCTCGGAAAGGGGAAATTAAGATGTTCTACGGCGAATACAGACATACCATAGACTCCAAAGGACGTCTGTTTATCCCTGCAAAACTTCGCGAACGTCTCGGAGAGGAATTCATTTTCTCTCGTGGATTCGATAAATGCATATGTGTGTATCCGATGGAGGAATGGGAACGCTTCACCGCGAAACTCGAGGAACTTCCCGTTGCCAAAGAACGTCATGTGCGTCGCTATTTCTATGCCGGTGCTTACGAAGGAACTGTTGATTCTCAAGGCCGAGTAACGCTTTCTCAAATCTACCGCGATTTTGCTTCGCTCGAAAAGGATGTTGTGATTGTCGGCAACCGCTCGCACCTTGAACTTTGGTCTGCTTCGGCTTGGGAAGAAGAACAAAAACTTATTGACAATGAAGAAGTCACTAACGAACTTATAGAATTGGGTTTCTGATATGGAGTTTTCACATGTATCGGTGCTTTTGCACGAAACGGTCGATTCGCTCAATGTCAAACCCGATGGAGTTTATGTTGATTGCACGCTGGGCGGAGCAGGGCATACGTCGCTTATCCTATCGCGTCTCGGCGAAAAGGGCAGGGTGATCGGCATTGATCGAGATGACGATGCTCTGAAAAACGCAAGCGAAAAGATAAACGATTCGCGGTTGATAACCGTCAAAGATAATTTTGAAAATATCGCATCTGCGGTCGCAGCGGCAGGGTTTGAGAAGGTCGATGGCGTTCTGATGGATCTCGGCGTATCCTCGCATCAACTCGACGTTGCGGAACGCGGCTTCTCTTATATAAAAGATGCGCCGCTCGATATGCGTATGGATCAATCGGCTTCCCTTACCGCTTTTGAGGTTGTGAACGGATACCCCGAACGCGAGCTTGTAAGGATTCTGCGTGATTACGGCGAAGAGAGATTCGCTCCGAAGATCGCTTCAAAGATTTGCTCGGCGCGTTCATTGAACCCGATAAAAACAACTCTTGAACTTGCCGAAATAATCACTTCTGCGATCCCGCAAAAGTTTCGTTATGAAGGCGGCAACCCGGCAAAACGCAGTTTTCAGGCGATCAGGATCGAAGTCAATGCTGAACTTGAATGTATACCGAGAGCAATCGAGGCGGGCGCCGAGTTACTTAACGTCGGAGGCAGAATGGCGGTAATAAGTTTCCATTCGCTTGAAGACCGATTGGTTAAAAACGGATTCCAAAAACTAGAACGCCCCTGCACCTGTCCGAGCGATTTTCCGGTGTGCGTGTGCGGAAAGAAGCAGGTTGCGAAAATCATCACAAAAAAACCGATTCTTCCTTCGGAAGAAGAAATTGAAAATAACAGCAGATCACATAGCGCGAAATTGCGTGTTTGTGAAAAAGTTTGAAAAAGAAAGGTACCGAAAATGCAGGATAACAGAACAACTTCCGTTAACAGATCCAACACAACGCGAAATAAACCGAATTCTGCGGTTGTTGCGGCAAAAAACTCGCGTCCTGTCGCAAAAAAGAACAAAAGCGCTGTTTCTGTAAAACGCGCCTCTAACCTGCATGCGGTCCGTGCTCCCCGTGTTGTCAGTGTGAAGAAAAAGGATAAAGCGCCTTTTCCTTGGTCGGTTGTCGTTGTTGCGGCGATAATGACGGGCCTCTTCCTCTTCATGATGATGAATTATGCCGAGGTCGATAAGTATCGTAGCGAAATCAACGATCTCAACGGTCAAATCGCAACAATGGAAAAAACACAGAAAGATCTTCAAGTGACGCTTTCCAATAAATATGACCTTGCCGAAGTTAGAGACTATGCAGAAAATGAACTCGGCATGGTTGACGGAAATGAAATGGAAAAGCACTATATCACCAATCAACAGGAAGATAAGACCGAAATGAATAACTATGACGACGGCGAAGAAGGCGGTTTCGGCTTCCTCCTCACCGGTTTTGGTGAAGTTATCGGAGATTTTATCAATTAACTTTCAAAAAACTCTATACAATCGCTTTGCATTGTGATAAAATACTTTTGGTATTAAATCGGCAAAGCCGAAATATATTAAAACAAAGGGTAACGAGGAGAAAATTCTCTTTACCCATTTGTGTTATCAAAAGGAGTATTCTTCATGGCGAGCGCAAGCAAAAAAATCACCCCCTCTGGAAGCGGCCGTACTATGGCCTCGCGTGGCAGGATTGCGCTTATCGTTATTTTTGTCTTGATGGCGCTTATTTGCGTTCGCTTTGCCTATCTTCAAATTTTCGATCCGAAGGAATATCGCACGTCTGCTCTTGATCAATACACAAGTTCCGTAACGATCCCTGCGAAACGCGGCGTGATTTATGCAAACGACGGAACTACCGAACTTGCTGTCAGCGCGACTGTCTATAATTGTTTTATATCTCCGTTCGATATTGATAGCGACGAACAACTCAATGAAGTCGCAGAGCATCTTTCGACGATCCTTTCGGTCGACAAAGATGAAATTATCGCAAAAGGCAAAAGGAAAAACACAAAATACCAAACAATCAAAAAATTCCTTTCCGAAACCGAGGAAAATGCGATTCGTGCACTTGTTGCCGAAAACAAATCATACGTCGGTATAATAAACCTTGAAGAAACAACAAAACGTTATTACAGATATGGCAACTTTGCCGCGCAGCTTCTCGGGTTCACGGGGAGCGACAACCAAGGACTTACGGGTTTGGAATATGCCTATGACGAGTATCTTGCCGGTGTCGACGGAAAATCGGTCAAAGCGGCAGATGCTTACGGTAACGAACTTGATTCGGGCGTCGGTTCGACCCATATTCCTGCGGTTGATGGTATGAATGTCGTAACAACGATCGACTGGACAATTCAGAACACCGTTGAAAAGTACATAAAACAGGCATATGATGAACATAAACCCAACGGCCGTGTGGAATGTATCGTAATGGATGTAGAAAACGGCGAATTGCTCGCTTCCGCTATATACCCCTCGTTCGATCTCAATAACTATAACACTCTTTCTGAGGTATATCAGACCAAATACGATCTGTATATCGGCGATGAAGAAGACAAATCAGCTTATCGTACGGAACTGCTGAATGAGATGTGGAACAATACGATCGCAACCCAAACCTATGAACCCGGTTCCACGTTCAAAATCGTAACCAGCGCGATTGCGCTTGAAGAGGGTACGATAAGTTATGAAACTTCGTCATTCAATTGCTCGGGCGTTATGTCTGTTGCGGGGACCGAGATTCACTGTCACAAACGGATCGGTCACGGAACGCAGAGCTTTTCCGAAGCACTTGTTAATTCCTGTAACCCCGCGTTTATTCAGATCGGTCAAACGATCGGTGCAACGAAGTTTAAAAAGTATTTTGATGAATTCGGTTATACAAAAGTAACCGGCAGCGATATTGTCGGTGAAGTTTCTTCCATTTATTACGGCACGGAAGATACCCAATTCGAATCGGTCGAACTTGCGGTCTATTCCTTCGGTCAGACCTTCAAAGTTACTCCTCTCCAACATATAAGAGCGGTTTCTGCAATTGCAAACGGCGGCTATCTGGTCGTACCGCATGCGGTTAAGTCACTTTCGGATAAAAACGGAACCGTCGTAAAGACGTTTGAATATGAAAATGACCGTCAGGTGATTTCGACCGACACCTGTAATAAACTTCTCACGGCTCTGACAAACTCAACAAAGAACGCCAGCGTTTCCGGCTATAATATCGTTTCAAAAACAGGTACTTCGCAGAAGCAGGATACGGTAAGACCTGACGACTATATCAGTTCATGCGTCTCGTTCGCGCCTGCGGAAAACCCCAAGATCGCTGTCCTCGTTCTTGTTGACGACCCGACATCGGGACAGTATTTCGGCTCTGTTGTTGCTGCGCCGATAGTTTCAAATATTCTCAGCGAAACGCTTCCTCATCTCGGCATTGCGCCTGATACCGACGGCGAAAATATTTTCAACGTTTCGGATTATCATGAAAAGAGCGTCGATGAAGTCAAAGCGCTTCTTGAAGAAGCTGGCGTTAAATGTGTTGTGCGTGGTCAGGGCGACGTTGTTGTCGAACAACTTCCTTCCGCCGGCACTGTTATCTCAACCGACGGTGTTGTGATTCTTTACACCGAAGGCGCTGAAATCGAGGCTAACGTTAAGGTTCCCGACCTTCTGAACAAATCGCCGTCTGCGGCGATCAAGGCGTTGCTTAACAGCAACCTTAACATCTCGATAAAAGGTATCTTCAATAACGACTTTACCAACTGTAAAGTTGTCGCACAGTCTGTCAAAGCCGGTGAATATGTCCTGCCCGGTACGGTTATTGAAGTTGAATTCTTATATGAGGAAGCCATTGAATAATGAAAAAGGATATTGCCTATATTGCATCTGCCGTCGGAGGAAGACTTTCTCCTTCCTCTGACGCAACAAGACTGATTAACGGCTTTTTCAGTGATAGCCGCGAACCTGCCGAAGAAAAACTTTATCTTGCGATTCGCGGTGAAAGGGTTGACGGAAACAGTTTCGTTCCCGAACTCTTAAAGAACGGTTTTTGCGCGCTTGCCGACAGGGAAGAATGTGTTCCCGATTATGGAACCTGCATCATTGTCGACGATGTTCGTGACGCGCTTCAACGACTTGCAAAATTTTATCGCGAGACCGAATTGGAAAATATCCCGTTTGTAGGCATAACCGGCTCTGTCGGAAAAACGACAACGAAAGAGATGGTCGCCCTTGCGCTTTCTTCTTCGCTTTCGGTACATAAAACAAAAGGCAATTTCAATAGCCAGATAGGCCTTCCTCAGACGGTTCTCGCTTGTGAGAAGTCAGCCGACTGTGCCGTAGTGGAGCTCGGAATGAGTTATGCGGGCGAAATGGAGCGTATAAGCCGTTGTGCGATGCCCGACATCTCGATAATAACAAACATCGGTTATTCTCATATCGAAAATTTGGGTTCCCGTGAGTCAATACGCGACGAAAAACTTAAAATCTCAAAGTTTTCTTCGCCCGAGTCATGCTTGTTGCTAAATGGCGAAGAACCTTTACTCCGTAATGTCGACTTCGGTTCAAAAAAATCCTATTACGTTTCTGTTGACGATGCATCGTGCGATTGTTATGCAAAAAACATCAATGAAACCGCTTTTGATGTGACGTTTATTGCGGTTGTTTTCGGAGAAGAGTTTAATGTGCAACTTCCCGTTCGCGGAAGACATTTTGTGATCAACGCACTGTTTGCACTCGCAACCGCATCTCTGTTGAAAATTGATGTTTCAGCTGCCGCAAGGGCAATGTCAAATTATGTGAGCGATGGTAAACGGCAGCATATTTATGAATCGAACGGTCATACAGTAATTTCCGATTGCTACAACGCCTCGCCCGAGTCGATGCAGGCAGCGCTTTCGGTTCTCTCTTCATCAAAAGGAAGAAGAATTGCCGTTTTGGGTGATATGCTCGAACTCGGTGCAGAGTCCGAATCGCTTCATAAAAGTGTTGGGGAGTATGTTCGCGACAGTGCAGACGTACTTGTGACCTATGGAGAAATGGCAAAATATATAGCTTCGACGGCACGATTAAGCGAAACCTATTCGTTCTCGGTTGGTGAGATGGAAAACCTTCGGGAATTTCTTAAAGCCTATCTAAAAGATGGAGATACCGTGCTTTATAAAGCGAGTAACGGTATGAGACTTTCCGTAGCAATCGTTTAGAAGGGAAATCAAAGGGGAAAAGCAATGATCAGAGTTGAATTGACATACTTATTAACGGCTTTAATATCTTTTGTTTTGGGTGTTATTCTTTACCGTATCTTCATACCGCTTTTACGCAAGGTGAAGCTTGGACAAAAGATTTTAGAGATTGGCCCTTCTTGGCACAAATGTAAAGAGGGCACACCTAATCTTGGCGGATTGTTTTTTATAATCGCGATTTTTGTTGGTGTTGCATGCGGTCTGCTCTTAATAGACAAATCAAAGTGCGAAGAAGGATGGGTCGTAGCATATAACATTGGTAATATGATTGTTAAAATGCTGCCTTTACTGTTGTTTGCTCTTTCGCAAGCACTTATCGGATTTGTCGATGACTATGTTAAGCTTTTCAAAAAGCGCAACAAGGGCTTGTCTGCTGTGCAAAAGCTTATCCTTCAATTTCTGACCGCAGGCATTTATCTCTTCGCTAATGCTTATTTCTTCGATTATGATACGGTTATAAAATTCCCTTGGGGAGCAAGCGTAGATTTCGGCATATTCTACTACGTAATTATGCTGCTTGCGATAGTTTACATTATCAACTGTGCTAACCTTACCGACGGTATCGACGGTTTGGCGGGAAGTATTGCGTTGATCGTAGGCGTGATGCTGTTCCTCTATGGCTATAATTATAGTGTTGTTGAGCTTGCGATTCCCTCTGCCGCGCTTTTTGGCGGCGTGCTCGCATTTCTCGTTTTCAATTTTCACCCTGCAAAGATATTCATGGGGGATACAGGCTCGCTTTTCCTCGGCGGATTCATCGTCGGTGCGGTAATGCTCACCGATAATGAGTTTGTTCTCATTCCCGTTAGCTGCATATGGATCATCGAAGGACTTTCTGTCGTGCTTCAAGTTGCATCCTTCAAGCTTACAGGCAAACGTATTTTCAAAATGAGTCCCATTCATCACCATTTTGAAAAATGCAATTGGAGCGAAGTCATCATCGTTGCAGTCTTCTCGGCTGTAACTGTTGCTTTCAGCGTTCTTGCTTATTATTTTCTCATTATCTGATCAAAAGGACTGTTTACATGGCTGAAACCCGCACAGAACATGCGAAAACCGAAACGTCAAAAACTTCAAAAAAGAAGAGACGCGCGGTGCGCTCGGGACAAAATCAAATAATTCGTCTTATCGGTGAGGTTGACCGTCCGCTCCTCATCGTTATCATTGCGCTTGTCTGTATCGGTTCGGTAATGGTCTTCTCGGCTTCTTATGCGGTCGCCGAATCTCGCTTTGACGATTCCTATTATTTCGCACGTTCACAGATTCAATGGGTTATTATGGGTATGATCGCGATGACACTTGTTGCGAGATTCCTTGATTACCGTATCTTAAAGCGTTTTGCATACATTTTTTATGCGGCGATTCTTTTCTTGAATTATCTTGTTCCTTTTTTTGGCGAAACCGTCAACGGCGCAACGCGTTGGTTCGTGATTTTCGGCATGCAGTTCCAACCGTCCGAGCTTTTAAAATTCGCGCTTGTGCTTGCATGTTCAACTTATATCAGTAACCATCATTCGGAAATGCACACTCTGAAATCGGGTGCTCTTCCGCTGTTGCTCCTCACTGCACCTGCCGCGGGCGCAACCTTGCTTCAAAGACATTTGTCGGCAACGATTATCATCGGGCTTCTCATGATAGTAATGATGTGGCTCTCCGGAATCAAAGGGTTTTATTTCGGGCTTGTTATGGGCGGTGGCGTTACTCTTGCAACATTCATTCTGACGATAGGAAGAGGATTGCTTGAAAAATTGCTGCCTCACGCAATCACGCGTTTGGAGATATGGAGCGATCCCTTTGCATACATGTCTTATGAAACCGGCGGCAAGGGTTGGCAACCTGCTCAGTCGCTTTATGCAATCAGTTCCGGCGGATTCTGGGGTTTGGGACTTGGACAGAGTAACCAAAAACACGGATACCTGCCCGAACCGCAGAACGACTATATTTTTGCTATACTTTGCGAAGAACTTGGATTTTTCGGTGTTCTTTGCGTTATCACGCTTTTTGGTTTTCTTGCTTATCGCGGGTACCATGTGTCTAAAAACGCGCCGAACCGTTTTTCTTCGCTTCTTTCAATGGGTATAACCGCTCAGATCATTGTTCAGGTTCTTCTCAACCTCGCGGTTGTTACAAACACGTTCCCCAGCACCGGCATCAGCTTGCCGTTTTTCAGTTACGGCGGCACTTCGTTGATGATACTTCTTGGCGAAATGGGCATTGTTCTTTCCATCTCGCGCTATTCGTTCATCGAACAGGGCTGATATCATTGGATTCTGTACCGAAAGGTGTTTATATAAATGAAAGTAATTCTCTGCGGTGGCGGCACAAGCGGCCATGTTAATCCCGCATTAAATATCGCGGAAACTCTTAAAAAACGCGATCCTAAAACCGAAATAATGTTCATCGGAACAAAACGCGGGATCGAAAGCACCCTCGTTCCCAAGTTCGGTTATGAAATCGGATTTGTTGAGGTCTCCGGCTTTTCTCGTAAATTAACGCTCAAAAACATAAAAGCGGCTTGGCATGCATTCACTTCGGTTTCCGAGGCGAAGAAGATTATCAAACAATTCAAGCCCGACCTTGTGATCGGTACCGGCGGTTACGTTTCATGGCCGACAGTAAAAGCGGCATCGAAACTTAAAATTCCAACGCTGATTCACGAGCAAAATGCGTTTCCGGGCGTAACAACCAAAATGCTATCAAAATATGTCGATAAAGTTTGCATTTCCTTTGGCGGAAGCGAAAATTTTTTTGATGAATCTGTCCGAGAAAAACTCGTTCTCACCGGAAATCCCGTTGTCATTGACGGAATGTCCCGCGAGGATGCGCGCAAACAGCTTGGATTGTCCAATGACGAACCTTATATCCTTTCTTATGGCGGAAGCATGGGCGCCGATAAAATCAATGAACTCGCTTTTGAGCTTATGGAGAATTATTCGATACCCAAAAATGTTCGCCATGCTCATGCGATCGGCAGAGTCGGTCTTGAAAAGTTTTCCGGAATTGCAAAAGAAAAGGATTTTTATTCGCATAAAAATCTTTCAATAAACGAATATATTTATGATATGTCTGTTCATCAAGCGGCGGCAGACGTGATTATCTGCCGTGCAGGTGCAATGACATTGTCCGAACTTGCGATTCGCGGCAGAGCGGCGATACTTATCCCCAGTCCTTATGTTACCGAGGATCATCAGTATAAAAACGCAAAACTCTTAGCTGACGCAGGTGCGGCGGTCGTTTTGAGAGAAAATGAAGTTGACGGTAAAACGCTGACAAATACCGTTTCGGAACTTCTTTCGAATCCCAACAAGCGTCGCCGTATGGAAGAAAGTGTTAAGAACTTCGGCAAACCCGATTCACTCGAACATATCGTTGAAATAGCGCTCGGGTTATTGAATTTAAAGTAGAAAACGAAAATCAAAGGGAGGAGGGAACATATGGAACAACAAAAATTCGTCCGTAAAAACATAGCTGTTTTGGACGCACAACGCCGTGCGGAAAAAAAGCGAATGCGGCGTACTGTTTTCTATGTTTTGCTCTTCGTGCTTGTATCGCTCATTTTCTTGGCGGTTTGTGTTTTCGTTTTTCTGAAAGTGAAAAACGTGGATATTGAAGGCGCTACAAAATACAGCACCGAACAGATCATGGAATTGGTTCCGATATCAACCGGCGATAATATTTATTCGTTTGATTCCGACGATATTGAATCGAAAATCTGTGAAGCAATGCCTTATGTTCGAGAGGTTGAAATAAAGCGCGACCTTCCGACCACCGTTAAGATAAATATAACCGAAGAAAAAGCGGTATATGCCGCGACCATTGCAAACGACACATATATACTTTCTTCTGAGTTAAAGGTGCTCGAACGCCTTCCTGACGGAAAATCTCCGCCGAAAGGCTTGAAAAATATCTCGCTCAGTAACGTCAGACGTTGTCTTGTCGGCACACAAATTGAGTTTGTTGACAAAAGAACGCTCGATGCGGTAATCGCTCTTTATAAAAACTGCGAAGATAATTATATAGAAAAAAAGATCAAATCGGTCGATGTCCGTTCACGTTTCGATATGTATATAAATTACGATAATCGGTTCGATGTCTATCTCGGGGATATAGAAAATATTGATATAAAAATCGAATTTCTGATTGGGATTATTGAAGAACTCGACCCAAATGCAAAAGGAACGATTGATGTTTCGAATCATCAGGAAGCTTCGGTTGCACTTTCTTGATAAAAAATGACATTTTTTTGAAAAAAACTCGCTTTTTTCAAAGAAAAACGAAAAAAACTCTTGCAATTCGTAAAAAAAAATATTATTATAAAATATGAATGAAAATAAGATTTATTCGGAGGTTCAATATGATCAATATGATCGAAGATACCAACAAGGTTGTAATTAAGGTCATCGGCGTGGGCGGTGGCGGCGGCAACGCTGTAAACCGTATGATTTCCGCGTTCGAGGATGCTGACGTTGATTTTATCAATGTTAACACCGACACTCAGATTCTCGTTAAATCCAGCGCTCCTACCAAGATTGCAATCGGCGATCGCATCACCAAAGGTCATGGTGCAGGCGCAAATCCCGAACTCGGCGAAAAGGCTGCTGACGAATCTCTCGAAGAGATCACCGAAGCAATCAAAGGCGCTGACATGGTATTCATCACTGCCGGCATGGGCGGCGGTACCGGTACCGGCGCGGCTCCCGTTATTGCAAAGGTAGCAAAATCTCTCGATATTCTCACCGTTGCTGTTGTTACCAAGCCTTTCCTTTTCGAAGGCAAAAAGCGTATGCAGCAGGCAGAAGCAGGTATCGAAAAACTTGCTGAAAACGTTGACTCGCTCATCGTTATTCCTAACGAAAGACTTAAACTCCTCACCGATAAAAAAATCACCTTCCTCAATGCGTTCCAGGAAGCTGACGACGTTCTCCGTAAGGGCGTTCAGTCTATCTGTGAACTTATTACCGTTGAAGGTATCATCAACCTTGACTTCGCTGACGTTTCCGCCGTTATGGCTAACGCAGGTCTCGCTCATATGGGCGTAGGCGGCGCGAAGGGTAAGGATAAGGCTGAACAGGCGGCTAAGATGGCTATGTCCAGTCCTCTTCTCGAAACCAATATCAGCGGCGCTAAGGGTATCGTAGTTCAGATCACCGCTTCTCCCGATATCGGTCTCGACGAGATCTACTCTGCGGTTGAAATGATTACTAATGAAGCACAACCCGATGCTACTATAATCTTCGGTGCTGCTCTCGACGCTACTCTCGAGGACGAAATGCGTATTACCCTTATC
>JAZSNS010000004.1:0-5917 GCA_045536535.1 Eubacteriales bacterium
AGAACGACATGGCTACGATCCGACTTCATTGTTCACGAGAATGGTATACCGCAGATTGTTCCAACTGATTTGTTTAACAAGGTGCAGGAGCAGTTACAGAAAAACAAAAAGGCCACCGCAAGGCACAAGGCCGAGGACGACTATCTGCTGACGACCAAATTGTTCTGTGGTAAATGCGGCATATATATGACAGGTGAAAGTGGTAAAGGTAGAAATGGTACAGTGCATCGGTACTATAAATGCAACAATGTGAAGTACAAGCACTCCTGCGATAAAAAGACTGTTAAAAAGGAATGGATCGAAGACATTGTTGTTCGGTACACCAAGGAGATGCTGTTGCAGGACGATGTGATTGAGGATATTTCAAACATCGTACTCCGTGTTGCGAGTAGTGAAAACACATCGATCATCTTGTTGAAACAGCAGTTGAGCGAAACCGAAAGAGCGATAACTAATTTGATGAACGCCATCGAACAGGGTATTATTACGACTACCACAAAACAGCGTATGATTGAACTGGAAAATACCAAAGAAGAATTGGAATTAAAGATCATCAAAGAAGAGATGAAACGCCCGCCTCTTACCAAAGAGGGTCTGGTTTTCTGGCTGCAGAGATTCCGTAGATTAGATACAACCAAAAAAGAACACAAGCAAAGACTTATTGACAGCTTCGTGAATGCAGTATATGTATATGACGATAAGCTGGTTCTGACTTTTAACTACAACGAAGCAAATACTACCGTTACTCTTGGTGAGGTAAATGGTTCGATTATAGAATGCTCTGGCGCACCAGAAAAAGACGATTGCGAAAGCTATCGTCTTTTTCGTTTATATTCGCCTTGCGGCGAGTGATATTGATTTTCGGTAATATTCACATTGCCTTTCATGCAGTTAATAGGCGAACATAATATCACTGGAGCCATAGTCACTTTCTTAACTCGAAAATATCATTATTTGAATAATAAAGAACAGAGTTTTCACATATCATTTTAACAAAGCATCGATTTGAAATTGTCTCTTGTAAAGTCTGTCGATTTTTGTTATAATATAATATGATTAGTTTTAACTTGGTGAATGAATTATGTTTTCTAAGAGCGTAAAAACTAAAATTTTAATATCATTCGGGCTTATCGTATTTTTCGCTTCGCTTATTTTCTTTTTCTTTTCGGGCGGAAATTTCGAGTTGTTGAAAAGCCTTTTTGTTCAAGAGCATTCCAACGAAGAATTAAGGGACAAATTGGCCGATTTCGGTTTTCGCGGATATATTACGATTGCTCTGCTTTCAATGTTGCAGATAGTTTTCACCTTCTTGCCCGCCGAACCGATACAAGTCCTCTCCGGGATCACTTTTGGCTTCCCTATCGGTCTTGCTTGTTGCATGGCCGGTGTTATTCTTGGCAATTCACTCATCTTTTTTCTTTATAAAACCTATGGAAACAGAATAAGACAATATTTTGTTAAAAACCTTAATTTCGATTTTGAAAAAACAGCAAATTCCGCAAGGGTTACTTTGGTAATCTTTATCCTCTATTTGCTCCCTGTCATTCCTTACGGTATGATTTGTTTCTTTGCGGCAAGCATCGGAATGAAATATCACCGATATATTACAGTTACATTATTGGGGTCGATCCCATCGGTTTGCATCGGCGTTGCGCTCGGACATATCACAATTGCATATTCGTGGGTTTTGTCTTTGTCCGTTGCGATCCTTTTGGTGATTCTTTTGATTGTTATCACAATCAAAAGAGCCTTTATCTTTACAAAAATCAATGAGTTCGCTGACAAGCCCCGATATTCTTCAAAAAAAACCGTAAAAAAATGCAATCCTTTTTTACTTGCAATCGTCTATAATTCGTTGCGCTTTTACTACCGCCTTTGCGGAATTAAGATATCGGCAACAAACAAATACGGCAAAGAGATCGAATCGCCGTCGATCGTGCTTTGTAATCACGGCTCTTTTATTGATTTTATTTATGCGGAACGACTTATCCGTAAAAAGAAGCCGAATTTCATCGTTGCTCGTCTCTATTTTTATGAGAAACGACTCGGAACAATTCTATGGAATCTCGGTTGTTTTCCGAAAAGCATGTTCGCGACCGACCTTGAAAGCACAAAGAACTGCATGAGAGTGTTGAAAAGCGGTTCTGTGCTCGCGATGATGCCCGAAGCGCGGCTTTCTACCGTTGGAAGGTTTGAAGATATTCAGGAACGTACATATTCATTCCTGAAAAAGTCAAACGTGCCTGTTTACAGTATCAAAATCAACGGTGATTATCTTGCCGACCCGAAATGGGGCAAAGGAATGCGCAGAGGTGCGACCGTTGAAGCGGAACTTGATATTTTGTTCACGGCAGAAGAAATCAAAGAAAATTCCATCGAGGAAATTAAGGCAAAAGTCGAGCAAAGGCTGCGTTACGATGAATTTGAATGGCTCAACACCAAGCCTGAATTATCATATAAATCAAAACGACTCGCGGAAGGGCTCGAAAACATTCTCACCAGATGTCCGATATGCGGACAAAAATACTCGCTTTACACAAAAGGGCATGACGTTTTTTGCGAGAAGTGCGGAAAACTCACAACGCTTGATAACCGTTATGCTTTTTCATCGGGATTTACTTTTTCTAATTTTGCCGAATGGTATGATTGGCAAAAAGGATTGCTTGAAAGTGAAATCGCAGGCAACGAAGATTATTCACTCGTTTCAAACGTTGAGTTGAGACTTCCCTCGCTCGACGGAAAAACGCTGACGAGGAGTGCAGGCAAAGGAGTTTGCACGCTTGACAGAAACGGGTTGGAATACGTCGGCACAAGAGACGGCGAAGATTACAAAATCAGTTTCCCTATCGAACAAATTTACCGTTTGCTTTTCGGTGCGGGAAAAAATTTTGAAGTCTATAACGAAAGTGAAATTCTTTATTTCGTACCCGAAGAAAAACGTTCGGCGGTTGAATGGTACATGGCTTCGATGATAATTCACGATATGACCTCAAACAAAAAGGCTTCAACATAAAAGTCAAAAACATCAAAGTGGGATTTTAAAAATCAGAGGGGGTTTTTATCATACTTTCCAAAAAGAAACAAGGCGAAGCAAAACCCGAAAAAGAGAAAGCATTTGCCAACATAAGCGCGAAATCTTTCTTCACCGTTGTGCTGGTTCTTTCGCTGATCCTCGCCTTTTGCGGTGCGCTTTCATATTTTATACCGCAGGGTTCGTTCGAACGCGATGAAGCCGGAGTTATTATAACCGATACATACAGCCGAGGACCCGTTTCGGGCATTGCGATTTGGCGCGTTCTTACTGCACCGATAAGGGTTTTCGCCTCGGAAGATGCAACGACAATTATAATCATCAGCATATTTCTGCTGATAATGAGCGGTGTTTTTAATCTTCTTGAAAAAACCGGCGGCGTTAAAATTTTCATCGGACAAATCATAAAAAGGTTGCGCGACAAAGGCGGGCCTGTGGTTTGCATTACGATTCTTATTTTCATGCTGTTCGGCAGTTTGTTCGGAATGTTCGAAGAACTTGTTACGCTTTTGCCGATCATCATCATGTTCATGCTTTCGATGAACCTGGACACAATGACGGGACTTGGCGCTTGCCTTTTGGCGGCATGTTTCGGTTTTTCGACCGCAATCACCAACCCATTTTCGGTCGGTCTGGCGGCGCAATATGTCAACATTGCCCCTTCTTCGGGCGTTTGGTTGAGAATCGTATTTTTCGTGATAACCTATGTTACACTTTGCATTTTCATGATGATTCATTTGAAAAAGATCGAGCGCAATCCGAGTTCTTCTTTGACTTATGAAATCGACTTAAAAAAGAAAGAATCGTTAAATATTTCGAGCGACGTTTCCACATCTGAAGAAAAGAAAATTTTCGCGGTATATTCAACCTTCTTTGCTTTTCAGGCGTTGGTTCTTATTGCCATCGCCTCGGTAAGGGCGATTTCGGGATTTGCAATCCCGATACTCGCGGCAAGTTTTTTGATTTCGGGCTTGATCGCCGGAATTATTGTTTGCAAACGCCCTTGGGACTCAATCCGTTACATCTGGCAAGGCGCGGTTTCGATGCTCCCCGCAGTGTTGATGATAGCCCTCGCATCATCGGTCAAATTGGTCATGACCGAGAGCGGCATCATCGATACCATCATGAACTTTGTTCTTGAATTACTTGTTGGAAAAAGCAAATTTTTAGCGATAGTGCTCATTTATTTCCTGATATTGTTTTTGCAGTTATTCATCGGCTCGGCATCTGCGAAAATAATCCTTGTTATGCCTATCGTCATGCCCATTGCATTGGCGCTTGGGATTTCACCGACGCTGGTTATTTTGACCTACTGTATGGCAGACGGTTTTACCGACGTTATTTTGCCGACAAACCCGATTTTACTTATCGGGCTTTCAATGGCAAACGTTTCATATCTTAAATGGGTAAAATGGACTTGGAAACTTCAATTGCTGCTGTTCGGAATAACTGTTTTGATACTTTTCTTCGGCGTCGCAATCGGATATTAAAAAATAAAACCGAACCTTGGGGCCCCCCCTGAGGTTCGGTTTTTGATTTTTTCACGCGCTTTGAAATTCACCTTTCAGGCGAATCGGCGGGATTTCAACACGTTTGTTTTTCATAGGAAGGAGTATGGCGATTGCTATAAGCAAAACTATCGTAACGGCAAGCCCGCCCTCGGGACCGAATTGTCCGCCCGCAAACAACTCGTTATTACTTTGAACCGTGAACAACGATTGACCGAAATCAGCACCGCTGACATTGAATCCGAAAATATTTCCCTGGGCAAAATTCCACATTGAATGTATTGCACAGATGCCCCAGATGCTTCCGCGACGCAGATAATAAAGCGCGGCAAATGCACCAAACAGGAAAACGTTGATAAACGAAAGCACTGTGACTCCGCTGTTTCCGATATGAAAACCTGCAAAAACAAAAGAACTTATGAAAAACGAGGCAACAACATTGCTTGAATAACTGCCCGAAACAAAGAAGAACCCGCGAAGAAGGATCTCTTCGCTTGCGCCCTGAACGACAAAACCCAAAAAATAAAGAACGATCAACGGAATCGAAACCGAGGAATTAAATGCAAAATTAATGATTCCATCCGTCGGATAAATGATTCCAAGGACAGAGACGAACATAACCAAGCCGATAACGAGGCCGAGCAGATATTCCAAAACAGCACCTTTTTTAATAAATCCAAGTGATGCGACGCGGCGGCGTTCGTTATGAGTACAATAATAAAGCACAGCAATGATAATGCCCGCGCTCGAAAGAAGATTGACCACGTTCATCCATTCGGGCATCGTCTCATAGACGGTGTTAACAAGAACTTCTTGATCCTGAACGCCCGATTCGATAAGTTTCATAAGTTCTTCGTTAGTGGAAATATGAAACGTCATCGGTCCGAGAAGAATAAGGCTGCTCAAAAGCGAACCCACAAAATAAACCGACAAGAACATAAGGACTATCAACCAATATTTCCGATGCATTGCGGTTTGGCGTGCTTCCTCGATGGTTGCCGTTGTTCCTAAAAGTTTTCTCATAAAAATCAATCCTTGAACAAATGATATTTATAATAACATATATGAAAATCAATGTCAATCTGATAAGTAATCAAAAAAACTCTTGCAAATGTCAAAAGTGTGTGCTATAATATGCCTTGCGCGGTGAAAAAACGCGAATAACTTAATCGCCGGAATGATGGAATTGGCAGACGTGCTGGACTCAAAATCCAGTGGTAGCGATACCGTGCGGGTCCGACCCCCGCTTCCGGCACCAAGAAAGGATGGGTTCTGCCCATCCTTTTTTATTTGGAAATCTTGAACGAGGGGGTCGAAGGGCGCGTGTTGAATGACAGTCCGGGGGACTGTCAGACCGCGCCACAGCTCCGTCCGCAGA
>JAZSNS010000022.1:0-37273 GCA_045536535.1 Eubacteriales bacterium
CCAGACCGGCCCTATCCTTCTTTACGGCGAAGGTAAATCCGCCAACAGTTTCGGCATGGGAAACTATGACTGGTGGGACAAAGTTATTGTTAAATTCGATGCTGCTACCGGCGCGTTTATTGTTGACGAACTTTATCTTGCCGCCGGCGGCGACTTTACTTATGCAAACGTAGTTCTCGAAGCGAACGAGGTTATGTTGTGGACATTCGAATGGGATGGCTATGGTTTTGTCGGTATAATCGATCAGCTTCAAATCGGCGATAAGATCTATCTTTACGGCTTTGATTTCACCAACCCCGCTTCCACCGAAAAACTTTCCGGCGGCGTTTCCGACGTTTATTTCACCACCCACGAACCTATCATGGGCAACGGTTATTATGGCTATGTTGCCCCTCCCGAACCCAAAATCAAAAACATCGGTGCGAAAGTCAATGTCGAACTTGCGGGCATCCGTTTCGGTACTACCTTCAAAAACGACGTTTCTTTGGGCGAAGTCATTGCGCTCGGCACTTTGCTTATCCCCGAAGCAAAACTCGGCTCATCCGAACTCACGCTTGACAGCGCAAATGATCTCATCGTAAACGTTCCTGCAAGAACGATCGCTGAGGAAGATTACGTTGCCGGCAAAGCATTTGAAGATTATGATTCCTTCACTTTTTACGTCACCGTTATCGGTCTTCAAGGACACGAAAGCGACAACCTTGTTGCCCGTTCTTATGTAACCTATAAATCAAATAAGGGTGTCAACACCGTTTATGCAGACGCTATCACCCGAAACTTCAACGACGTTTATGCAGCGGCAAGCAACCCAACAACGCCGCCCGATCCTTCGGATGACCCAACAACGCCGCCCGATCCTTCGGATGACCCGACAACACCGCCGGTATCAGAGGATCAAACGGTATATGCCGCCCTTACATATGCGAACTGGTGGGATTGGAGCGATAATTTAACTCACCAAAACAACATCTTCATTTATGCTTCCGCAGACTCAACAGACACAGCCGCCTCCCTTTGCGAACAGTCGGTAGGATTCTTAGCCGCGCTTAACGGTATCGTTCTTGAATACAATAAAGCAAACGAAACCTGGCGGGTTGTGATCTCCGACCTTATATATGACGGCGTTAATGCAGCCGAATCCGCAACATTAGGAGAAGGCAGAATTGCTGTTATCTTTCATAATGAAGCAGTAATCGGTCAAAAAGACGGCTATGAATTCTTAATAAATAATGCTGTGGTTGGTACAGAATTCGATCTTACGGGAGATATCACGGCGTTGCAATCCGTATCCGGAAAAATCACAAACGTATATCTTTCACTAGCTTCTGCAAATTGGACTCCTCCTAAAGAAGAAATAATAAGACCGGAAGACACATCAGTTGGTACGATACAGTCAACCGTTGGAGAATATACTTCCAAAGGAGCTCCTACATCATCGTCAGGAGACACTGACGGTTTGAGTTGTGTGTTATATGCCCCGCAGAATAACACCGTGGGCGTTTCCACATATGTTAATCTGTCTGCAATTGATACTGCTCTTTACACCAACAGTGATGCATTAGGAAAACAAAGTATCGGTTGCGGAATTGCAAGCGACAAGAATGTCGATAACGCTTATCTGTATCTTTGCTTGAATTCATCCAGTTGGGGCGGAGACTTCGGTTTGATCAAGAGATTGGGCGATAATGATTGGGAAATCATTACCTCAGAAAATAAAAACGGCGCTTCTCGTTGGAACGCCTATGCCTATTCAAGCGATGTAACCGTTTACTGCAATTCCGATTACGTTTATACCAAATGGAACGTTATGGATGCAAACAATGTATATTATATTAAAAACAGCAGTAATATCAAAAATTTGCAGATGAGTTTGATGTATCGCAACGAAACGTTAACCTATTCATTATCCATCGACGGTATAACTATTTTCTCGGTATCTGATACAGGCAACATAAGTAACGGAAAATACGGCAGAGCCGCTTCTATTACCAACTCCGGCACTGCAACGGGTTCCTCATCAGCAAACTACCTGAATTTGATTTCAAGTTCAGCCAACGGTCGCACGCCTGCGGAAATGACAAACGTTCAATTTTATGACACTTATTACTATACTTCAAGCGGTTCTAAAAAGTTGACAATAAGTTCAGGAAGTTTATGGATCTATCCGAACAAGTCATCATCAGCAGGTTATTTGACAAACGGCAACGGCGACCCGATCGTAACTTGTGAAGAAGTCACTTTGACCAACGGCGTAATCATGGATGTTATAAATATTCAGAATTATTAATGCAAAACGCAATTAAAATCGATATACCGCCCACAGGCGGTATCGGCGGCGGCATTGACAGAATGTGTATGCCCCTCACCGATCAGCAAGCGATCCGCGACGTTTTGCTCTTCCCACGATGAAACTTCTTGATTAAGAAAATGCTGTAAAATAGCGGTATTACAGGGTTTTCAGAACCTTGTAAAAACCGATTTACGACACATTTACGACATTCCATAAAATAAAGACACCCCATGACCTTTAAAAGTCATAGGGTGTTTTTTGTATAAGTCATATTGAAGCTGACCGACAAATTTGATTTCACTTGCTTAAATTTATAATCGAATAGACCATCACACCAACACCAATAGCGAATAATACGCAACCGTAAACCTCAGTTAATTGGTTTGCAAAGAACCCTACTGTTGCACTACCCAATGCACACAATAGTGCATATAATAATTTTTTCTTTTTCATATAAATAACTCACTTTCAAATTCCAATTTGTTAATCAGAAAATTCCTTTGTTATACTTGATCATTGCATAGAAACTTAAACCGAGCCCTACAACGAGGCCTGCGATCAAAAGCACGGTTCCAACTAAAACAAACATCCGGTTTTCGGTATGAAAAGTTATGGCAGATAAACCGCTAAATACAACAACAGCACAACCGCAAATAATTGTTCCAAGCCCAACCTTTTTGCCAAAAGGAATTTTATCTTCTTCGGAAACGCGGTGTCTATGATAGGAATGTAGTGATGAAATATTTCCTCGCATATTTAAAATTCCAAGAAAAATACATGCAACCCCTAAGAGAAAAGCAACAATATATTCTGCCATAATATAGCATCCTTATCGAATTCTTATTTACCTAACTAATAATATACTACCATGAATCATTCAAAATTTCAAGGTTTCCGTAATCTTCATGCCTCTTTTTCTTTTATATAAAACTCATTATTAATCGGGACGATTTAAAATATAACGAAGAAATCAAAAAACAATGATATGATCAAGATGGTTTTCGATTGATTTGCATAACTCAAAAGGAATTTGGGAAAATATATCTTAAATATCAGCTTTGGAGGAAACGATATGTTCAAACACGAAAAAATGCTTTTCCACCCGGTGGAAGTTGAAAAGCCAAATCCGCAATATGCAGCGTTGCTTCAAGAACAACTCGGAGGCGGCAACGGCGAGCTTAAAGCGGCAATGCAGTATATGTCACAAAGTTTTCGTATCAAAGACCCCGAGATCAAGGATCTTTTTCTTGATATTGCGGCGGAAGAACTCGGTCACATGGAAATGGTCGCGCAGACCATCAATTTGCTCAACGGGCATGATGTAGATGCGATGCAAGTCAGCGCCGGCGAAATACAAACCCACGTTCAACTCGGCCTTAATCCGGGGCTGATCAATGCATCGGGATATTCGTGGACAGCTGATTACGTAACCGTAACGGGTGATCTGTGTGCCGATCTGCTCAGTAACATCGCCTCGGAACAGCGCGCGAAGGTTGTTTATGAATATCTTTACAGACAAATAGACGACAAGAAGGTCAGAGAAACCATTGATTTTCTTCTGAACCGCGAAGAGGCGCACAACCAGATGTTCCGTGACGCTTTCAACAAAGTGCAGAATTCGGGTTCCAACTGTGATTTCGGAACAACAAAAGCGGCAAAGATGTATTTTTCTTTATCCGATCCCGGCCCCAACACCTTTGCAAACGGCGAAACCACACCTCCCTCATTCAATTAAACAAAAAAACCTGCGGTTTGATCACCGCAGGCTTTTTATATGTTTGTCAGAACAAGAAACTTGCGCCGAAGGTAAACGGCAAAAGAATAATGTCGACGAGAACGCCGATACCGACCGACAAGACGCTCAAAATTATGCCGACGATACCCATCCATTTAGAACCCGTCTTCTTGTTGAAAAGAGAGATAAGGCCGAGAATAAGACCGGCAAGAGAAGCAAGATAAAGCGGGTTGCAGCAGCACAAGCTGACTATACCGCAGATAAGCGACGCTAAACTAAGACCGTTTTTCTTTTCTTCCATAATAAACACCCCTATTTGTTTTTTATAATTATAACATTCAATTTGACTTTTTGCAATCACAAATGCCGAAAATCGACATAATTTGAAGTTTTTTAACCGTCCGTCTGCAACAGCGACGGAATTAATTATCGGAAAAGAAAACAATAACTCTTATTTTTTATTTCGTTTCCTGAAAATCTGTTTTCTGAAAAGAATAATGTTCATTACAACAAAGAAGAGGAAGAGAATTATAAGCGTCAGGATCGGTTTTACGGGCGCGAGAGTCGCGAGCAACATCAACGGGAAGCCGAAAACGATCGCAGGGAAATTTTGATAAACAAGGTTATCGCTTGCGGGAGTTTTGAATTCGCCGTCGATCTCGCGAAGAAGAATGACGCCCGTGCTGGCGGTGCCCGTCAGCATACCGTACATCATAAGGAACTGTTCCTCTTTATATTCCTTGAAGAGCGTCTTCGCGACAAGATGATTATAAGCATAGGTGATTACAAGACCGACAACGCCCATTATGATGATTATTCCCCAATAATCTTCCAAAGCGCTGAGTCTTATCGCCGCGATACCTGCAACGACCATTATATCATAGAAGAAATTGCTCGCGCGCGTCATGAGGAAATCGTTGGTATATTCCCTCTTTACGATTTTCTTCTTATTGAGAAAACCGAGAATGGACTTGACAAGCGTTGCTATCAGAACACCGAGAAGGAAGTTGAAGCCGAAAATCACCGATTTCATGCCCGGCAAAAGTGTTCCGAGAAGCATCATCAGAAGATATGTCAAAAGGTAGGCAACGGCGATCAAGGCGATCTGAATCGTCATTTTGTCAATGCTTTCCTGCATGGGTATCTCATTTTCGGATTGGATCTGCTCGGAAGAGATCGAGCCTTCCTTAACGCTATTGACTTTTATCTTGCCTTTTCTTCTGAGAATGTTAAGATGAATAACGCCGCCGATGCTTGCACTGATAAAGCCGAAAGCCGCTATGGTAAGACCGAAGCTCTTACCTCCGGCAAAACCGAAATCTTTTTCGAAAATATTACCGTAGTTAAGCGCCTGACCTGTTCCCTGACCGTAACCGAAGGGAAGAAGAATGCCGGCAGCTTGAAAAAAGTCCTTGACGATCAGCGCGGCAATAATCGTGATCAACATACCGATCACGCCTTGAAGCAGATAAGTCGAAACGGTTGTGACGCCGGTATTGAAGATCTCAATCGATCTCTGCTTCGTAAGTTTTGCTTTTGAAGATTTAAACGTTGTGGCAATGAAACCCAACGCGAGAGTATGATATGTGATAAGTTCAAGCGTTGCAGTTCCGTTTCCGGCGAAGAACGGAGTGTCGAACATAACGTCACCCGTGACAGCTTTATAGATGCTTGATACAACGATCAAAACACCGCCGCCGAGCACAGAAGTGGGTATTAACGACGCTTTTAAAAACTTTATTCCTTTTTTAAGGATATTTGCAATCAAGAGGCTCGCAAGCAAAACCGCGATAATATTAAAGAAGCCCCATACGTTAAAGTCCCAAAAATTTTCCATTTTCATCACCTTTGGTTATATTTTTATAGCGATAATAAAAGTTGACATATTTCAATGCGTTGAACCGTTTTCCGCCCTTTAACTGATAGACGTGTTTGCCGAGATAAATATTGAGTTTATTACGTCCGAGAACGGTAACCGCGAAAACCTCGTCAAACGAAAAAACCTGTTTCTGTTCGTCAAAACCGATGACGATTTTATCACCGTAAAGCTCGATTTCGGCATTTTCGGCGATCAGTTCTTTATGTTTATAGATGACAACTTCCGAGAAGTGAGCAGAATCGCGATAATAAGGTTCTTCGTTGTTTACCGAAAGATCAAGAGAACAGACAAACTCTTTTTGATAATCATACCATTGAGTAACAAACTCAAACGGGAAATCAAACCCAACGCCTTGAAGTTTCGTGTCTTCTCCGTAAGCTATTTTTCTGTTACATTTCTTGCATTCTATCTCATTGCCGTGACTTTCAAAGACCGACAATCCGCAGAACGGGCAAACGTAAAGCGCACGTTCGAGATATTCTGCGCGTTTTTTCGATTTGAAAATATGATCCGCGTTGCCCTCATCGACAAGAAGTTCAGTTTCAATAAGAGAAAAAAGTTCATCGTCGGACATATTAAGATATTCCTCGGGCTCAATAACGCGCGAAACATAGGAATGCATCTTCCCTTTTCTTACAACGTCGCTCCAACGGGGATGAACGCCGTAACCGCCCTCGATGCGATAAAGCGCAATCGGAAGTTTGATCCTTTTTGCAAGTTGCGCGATGACGGGACTCATATATTCGGTCTTGCCGCTGTATGTACGGTTACCTTCGGGAGCAATTGCGATCGTGCCGCCCTCTTTTGCGATTTTTATGCAGTTCAAAACCGCCGTCAAATCGGTCGCCTGCTTTTTGATCGGAATCGGAGCAACGAGCCAACGGATAAGCGATGAGACCCAACCCTTTGAAAAAAGGTCCTCGGATGCCACATAATAAACAGGGCCTCTAAACGACATACCGACAAAGAATTGGTCAAAAGCGGTTTGATGATTGAACAAAATCAGATATGCACGCTTTCCCTGCTCTTTAAAGCGGTCGGTTTTTATGCCGTATTTAATTTTCGAATAAGGAAGAAGGACCGCACACACCAAATTGCGTACAACGCGGTGACGGAATTTCATCCATTTTTTCTTTTTCTTCATAATTTGCATCAACTCCGTTGATCAACATTGTCTACATTTTATCACAAAATACCACCGAATTACAAGTAAAAGTAATAAAAACCTCATATTTTTGCTTTTTCAGGCCTTTTGAACCGATCTTTTCTCTCCGTTATTTTATAATATATGATTCCGAAGATAAAAAATGGCTTCCCTTACATCACCCCAATAATTATGTCTCTTTGACCTATTGAAAATATGGTTATATTACCTATGATATATTTGAGGTGATTTGTATCGTCTGTGTTTTTGAGGAGTTGGGCTCCGATTGCGGATCGCGTCACGATTTCGGCTGAAACCACATCAACATCCCTTTGCTAAACAAAAAAGTCCCGAAAGGGACATTTTTTGTTACTTCATTATTTCCTTGCTTCTTTCATTTCGTTGGAAGATGCAGCGTTTTTATTGATCTCGTTCGGTTCACGGAAAGTGGGTACGACCGATGCGATCGCTGCTTTAACTTTTACCGAGCCAAGTTCTCCGTTTGAGTTCTCGACCGCTGACGAAAGAATTGCAAGTTTCTCCTCAACCTCTTCACGAGTAAGAGGTGCATCGCGTTCTATAAATATCATCTTGTTATCCGTCATATCAAGCGTTTCGGTCTTCATGAGAAGTTCCTCATAAAGTTTTTCGCCGGGACGGAGCCCGATCTCCTCGATTTTAATATCGACTTCGGGCTCAAAACCCGAAAGTTTTATCATATTCTTCGCAAGATCGTAAATGCGAACCGGTTTGCCCATATCAAGCACAAAAAGTTCGCCCTTCTTCGCCATAGCGCCGGCTTCCATAACAAGCTGGCTTGCTTCGGGGATCGTCATGAAATATCTGATGATACGCTTGTCGGTGATGGTAACAGGACCTCCCGACGCGATTTGACGCTTGAAGAGAGGGATAACCGAGCCGTTTGAGCCAAGCACGTTGCCAAAACGAACCGCCGCAAAAGAGGTGTTACTTTCGGTGCGGCACTGAACGATCATTTCGCAAACACGCTTCGATGCGCCCATGATATTTGTCGGGTTGACCGCTTTATCGGTAGATATCAAAATGAACTTTTCGGCAGAATATTTTTCAGCCATGTCGGCAGTGTTATATGTTCCGAGAACGTTGTTCTTTATTGCCTCGCCGCCGCTTTGCTCCATAAGCGGAACGTGTTTATGCGCCGCTGCATGGAAAACGATCTGGGGGCGGTAATTTGCAAAAATGCATTCCAGACGGGATCTGTCGCGGACCGAGCCGATTTCAACCGCCAAATCAAGCTTTTCGCCGTAATTACGAGTCAGTTCCTGCTGAATATCATAGGCATTATTTTCGTAGATATCGAAAATAACCAATTTTTTCGGATTGCATTTTGCGATCTGACGGCAAAGTTCGGAACCGATCGAACCGCCGCCGCCCGTGACGAGAATTGTTTTATCCGCATAATAGGCAAAATCGCTTTTATCGCTGAAATTAACCGGTTCGCGGAAGAGAAGGTCTTCGATCTGGAATTCTCTGATCGTGCGCTTTGCCGGCGCATCTCCGTTGTCCGCATCACGGACAGGAAGATCATAAATCTTTATCTTGCAACCGGTCATGCTGTAAAAATCATAGAGACGAGTGGCTTCTTCGCTCGTCAGATTTGCGATAGCAATAAATATCTCGCTGACCGAATGGCGTTTTATTTGCTCGATCACCGACGGACTTTCGGGATAGATAGGAAGTCCGTAAACGCGCGTTCCGACCTTCGCGCGGTCTTTATCAATAAAGAAGACGGGATTATAAATAGATCGCTTGTTGTTCGTTAAATCACTCGCAAGAAGTGAACCGAGCTGGCCTGCCCCCACGATCGCAACGTTGATCGACGACATATCGTCGGTGATGGCGGAGTTGCGTCGTTTGTAAAGCAAACGGTATGCCAAGCGTGATGTGATAGCCAACAACGCAGTGAGCGAGGCAACAAAGGCAAACTGCCAAACACCTGTATAAAGTTCATTGCCTCTGTCAAACGCGCGCGAAATGATAAGCGCAGTCACGCCACCGCACATATCCGCCATGATAAGATTGAAATAAGCCTTTGTACTTGTGTAACGCCAGATATTTGTATAAACCTTGAACAAAAATCTGGTCACAACGATACAGAAGAGCAAAATCAATACGTTGTAAAAATATTTTTGATCAGTATAAAGTGAAGAGTTCTCGAAAACCTGCGTTGCAACATAATAGAAAACGCTAACCGATGCGAAACAGAACAGGTCAAACAAAAACAATATCAGTCTTCGTGCTTTACCACCTTTAAAAAGCCAATTCATTTCAGAACTTTCTCCATACCATTTTATTCACAACACCTGTGTAGGATTGGATTATCTTGACAACTTTTGTGGAAACGGTTTCTTCAACATAATCGGGAACGGGAGTGCCGATGTCATTTTCCTCCGACATTGCAACGGCTGTTTCAACAGCCTGCAACAAACCGAATTCATCAATGCCCGCAAGAATAAAGCAGGCTTTGTCAAGCGCTTCGGGACGTTCGGTCGATGTGCGGATACAAACCGCAGGGAACGGCTTTCCGACCGAGGTGAAGAAACTTGATTCTTCGGGCAATGTACCGCTGTCGGAAACGACGGCAAATGCGTTCATCTGTAAATTATTATAATCATGGAAGCCGAGAGGCTCGTGTCGTATCACGCGCGAATCGAGTTCAAAACCGCTCTCTTCCAAACGTTTTTTGCTTCGGGGGTGGCAGGAATAAAGAATCGGCATATCATATTTTTCTGCCATTTTGTTTATCGCTCCGAAAAGGCTTTTAAAGTTCTTTTCGGTGTCAATATTCTCTTCTCTGTGTGCCGAAAGGAGAATATATTTCTTAGGTTCAAGGTTCAATCGCGAAAGAATATCGCTCTTTTCGATATCGGCAAGGTTTTGATGCAAAACCTCTGCCATCGGAGAACCGGTCACATAAGTCCTTTCCTTGGGCAAGCCGCATTCGTGAAGATATCTGCGGGCATGCTCGGAATAGGCAAGGTTAACGTCGGAAATGATATCAACGATCCTTCTGTTCGTTTCCTCGGGAAGACATTCGTCTTTACAACGGTTGCCCGCTTCCATATGGAAGATAGGAATATGAAGCCTTTTTGCGGCGATCGCCGAAAGGCAGGAATTTGTGTCGCCGAGAATAAGCAACGCGTCGGGCTTGATCTGGTTCATCAATTTATAAGAACAGTTGATGATATTTCCGACGGTTGCACCGAGATCGTCGCCAACGGCATCCATATAAACCTCGGGCGAGTCAAGCGAAAGATCGCGGAAGAAGACGCCGTTGAGATTAAAGTCATAATTCTGTCCTGTGTGGGCAAGAACCGTGTCAAAATATTTACGGCATTTCGTAATTACCGCCGAAAGTCTAATTATTTCGGGACGCGTGCCGACGATGATGAGGAGTTTAAGTCTTCCGTCATTTTTAAAAGAAACGTCGGAATAGTCAAGTTTTATGTTCATCATTCAACCACCTCGAAAAATGTGTCGGGTTTATTCGGATCAAAGCATTCATTAGCCCACATAACCGTCACAAGGTCCTCGCTGTCGCTCAGATTGATTATGTTATGTGTATAACCGGGAAGCATGTGAACGGCTTCGATCTTTTCGCCGCTTACATAAAAATTCAAAACTTCATCGCTTCCGATCTTGCGTTGTTGGATAAGTCCTTTGCCTGAAACGACGATAAAAAATTCCCATTTCGTGTTATGCCAATGTTGACCTTTTGTTATGTTCGGTTTTGAAATATTAACACTGAACTGCCCGCACTTTTCGGTTTTTAAAAGTTCAGTGAAACTGCCCCTTGCATCAACGTTCATTTTGAGAGGGAACGATGCCTTTTCTTTGGGGAGATATGAAAGATAAGTCGAATAAAGTTTTTTTGCAAAACTGTTATAAGGAATTTCGGGCATTATCAGCGTTTGAGGTTGCGCCTTGAATTCATTAAGAAGCGAAACGATTTCGCCCAAAGTGACGTGATGTGTTATCGGCGCGGCGCAATATTTGCCGTTGTCGGTCAAAACCGTTTTAATGCCGTCAAACTCACAACGGTGTTCTCTGCCTTCAAGCGCACACATCATTTCATCAACAAGATCGTCGATATAAAGAAGTTCAAGCATAACGCTTTCGTCGTTCACTGTTATCGGCAGGTCGTTCGCAATATTGTTGCAAAACGTCGCAACTGCGGAGTTATAATTCGGTCGGCACCACTTTCCGAAAAGGTTCGGAAAGCGATAGACAAGCACCTTTGCGCCGGTTTCCTCGGCATAACCGAAAAACAGTTCTTCGCCCGCTTTTTTGCTTTTTCCGTAATCGCCCTCGGCATATCTGCCGACAAGCGTTGCCTGGATCGAAGAAGAAAGCATCACCGGACAGGTATTGTTGTGTTTTTTGAGAGTATCAAGCAATTCCGAAGCAAAGCCGAAATTGGTCTGCATGAATTCGGAATTGTCTTTCGGACGGTTCGCGCCCGCAAGGTTGAACACGAAATCGGCATTTTCGCAACCGTTTTCAAGCACCTCGCGTTCGGTATCAACATCGTAAAGATAAAGTTCCTCGATGTTCAGTTCGGGGTGTGTTCTATCCTTGCCCTCTTTGATGTTATTGAGTGCGGCAGTGAGATTTTTGCCCACAAAGCCGTTTGATCCGGTGATGAGAATTTTCATCTTTAACTTCCTTTTATTTATTCATCGCGTTGAGTTCGTCACGGATATATTGAAGTTCGAGCATCTTGGCCTTGACCTGTTCAACGTCAAGCAACTGTGTATTGTGCGAATTGAACTCTGTCAGGGTATTTCGTTCGGCGTTGCCTTGATTGAAATATTTATCATAATTCAATCCGCGCTTATCTGCGGGAACGCGATAGAAATCGCCCATGTCGACCGCATTTGCACATTCTTCGTTGGTGAGAAGCGTTTCATACATCTTTTCGCCGTGACGAATACCGATGATCTTGATGTTTTCTTTATCTCCGCCGAAAAGTTCACAAACCGCCTCCGCCTGAGTTTTTATCGTGCAGGCGGGTGCTTTCTGAACGAGGATATCACCGCTGACGCCGTTTTCAAAAGCGAAAAGAACGAGATCGACCGCTTCGTCAAGCGACATGATAAAACGCGTCATCGTCGGATCGGTGATCGTTATCGGTTGACCGTTTTTGATCTGGTCGATCCAAAGCGGAATAACGCTTCCGCGGCTGCACATAACGTTTCCGTAACGTGTGCAGCAGATCTTTGTCTTTTCGGGCGAAACGGTACGCGATTTCGCGACAACGACCTTTTCCATCATCGCTTTGCTTGTCCCCATTGCATTAACGGGATATGCCGCTTTGTCGGTGGAAAGGCAGATTACGGTTTTTACTCCTTCGTCGATCGCGGCAGTGAGCACGTTTTCGGTGCCGAGAACGTTGGTCTTTACCGCCTCAACAGGGAAAAATTCGCAGGAAGGAACCTGCTTTAATGCCGCGGCGTGGAAGATAAAATCAACCCCGTACATTGCAGATTTTATAGAATTGATATCGCGGACATCACCGATATAAAACTTTATCTTATCGGCAACATCAGGCATTCTCGCCTGAAACTCATGGCGCATATCATCCTGTTTTTTCTCATCGCGCGAGAAAATTCGGATCTCGCCGATATCGGTGCGAAGAAAGCGGTTTGCGACCGCGTTTCCGAACGAACCCGTGCCGCCCGTGATCAATAATGTTTTATCCTTGAAAAGACTCATTTATTATACCCTTCCGTAAAATGAATTCACCTATCCAAAGCCAGGTTTTCAACCCAGGCTTTTGTTGTGGTTTCGGTTGATGAAATAGAACGTAAAACCTCACGGTTTATATTAAATTTACTTTTATATTCTTGATATTGGTCTATAATCTCGCAAAGAACGTCAGAAATATCATCAACATTGTCATATTCAATATAATGCTCTTTGTAATCAGGAATTTCGTCATACGGCATCCAAGAACCGTTTAAAACAATGCTCCCCGCATACAAGCTTTCCTGAATAGAGGCGGAAAATGCATCTGTAAGCTGAGCGTGCAACAGTATGTCACAAATACAGCGAAGCTTAGCCATGCTATTTTCGTCGAGAAATTCTTTAAGAACTGTATATTCACATCCAACACTTTTTGCCTCGGACTCAAGCTCGGACAAATAATCCTGACCGGGCACACCGTATGTCATTGTGTATAGCAATGTGATTCTATCTTTGTAGCTCTGCGGCAGTTTTTTTAACGCCCTCGTGATTTCCAAATGTCGCTGGGCAAGTCTTCCGTTATGACCTACAAACACCAACAGCTTGTTCGGACTTTTTACCCCGAATTCTTCGCAGAGCTGTTCGCGCGTATATTCAGACTTGAATTTATCAATTCGGTCAAACAGTCCGACCGCGAATTTATTCATCACAATTTTATCGCGATAGCGGTCTCCGTAAGTTTGGGAAAATTTTTCCCACATCGCTTTCGTTGAAACAGTTATATAGTTTGCCAAATCATAATATTTTATATATTTATTGCAAACCTTTTCGCTTGCTCGGAAAATCTCATCGCCCCAGACCGAAATCACTGCTTTTTTTGCGATTTTATGAAGGAACAACAACGCGTTGCCACGGCTGCGGTTAAGACCGTGAACATGAACCATATCAAACGATCCATAACGTTTTTTAATTTCGTCAGCCCAAAGCTTAACGCCCAAATACGACCGTATAACAGGAAACTTAAACACAAATTTGTTCTTTTTGAAAACCAGCGGTTCTACAACAACTTGATTCTCTTTATAAAAATCCAAATACTGTCGGCTGGATATATTTTCCTGTATAAGAACAATCTCTATATTAGTAATAGGCAAAAGAACATTTTCGATATACTGCTTTATGAATATAGAACCGGAATCGCCAACGACCAATACTCGCATGCTGATTTACCTACCACTTTAAAATCTTTTTGAAAATACCTTTTTTGCGGCTTTTACGCTATTATCATACCCCATAAGCCGCATAAACAAGACGTAGACAACACAGATCACAAAAATCTTAAATAACCAATTACGCCCCGGGTCGATAAACCGAGAACCAATGCCAAGCAACAAGTTGAGCAATGTCGTGCATCCCGTTTTTTGTTTATCGCTGTTAATGTTTGTTTTTAAAGTCCTTTAAGATTTGCAGGATATATTTAAAATTAGGATTTTTGGTGATTACAGAAAGCAGCAGATAAACCGCCATTCCCGTTAATATTTGCAATACAAGCATTGCGATTGCAGGCAGATTTATGAACGAAACGGCAAAAACCGCCGCATACATAACCGCCGACATCCAAAGCGGCGAAAATATATCTGCGATCTGCATTCTGTATGTATATCCGATAAGACGTCGATTGGGAAACGCATTTATAACCGAGGCGGCAACGTTACTTAACAACAAACTTACCGCGATCGCCTCAACGCCGATGGGCACCGCTATTACGAGCAAAACCACACCGAGCGTTTTTTTGATAATTTCGAGTTTTAAAACAAGATCGCTTCTTCCGATAGCTTTTATTGCCTGCAAATTTTGCAATTCCACAGGAGAAAGCACAAAAGAAAAACTTATGATTTGCAGAAAGAACACACTTTCAAGCCACTTTTCGGTAAGCAACACCAAGATCAAGGGCCTTGCAACCGCCGCGAGACCGAAAAGCAAAGGCGTGAGCACATATGTACTGATTTTAACCCCGCGCCTTAACATCGAAAGCATTTCTTTTTCCGATGATTGCTTTTTTGAGATCGCCGGAAAGAACACGCTGTCGATCGCTCCGCCGACACTTGTTTCCACAATTTGAGGAAAGCTTTGGCCTTTGTTGTAAAAAGCAAGCGCTTCGGCGTTGTAAAATTTTCCGATAAGCAGGCTTCTTAAATCGTTATACAGCACCTTTATCACGGATGCCGCAAATATCTTCCAGCCATAAGAATAAAGACTTTTGAAGCGTTCGAACGAAAAAACAAATTTCGGTCTCCATCTGACTGTGAACCAAATCACAAACATGCTTCCGAAGGCTTTGACGAGATATTGAGCGACAAGTGCCCAAACGCCATAGCCTGCATATGCCAACCATATTCCCACAACAGCGGAAAGCAGAGTTCCGCCCAACGTTGAGAAGAAGAATTTTTTGAACTGCATCGCTCTTGAAACGTATGCGTTTTGAACACTGCTTATTGCGACCGCGATTGTTTGCAATCCCATCACACGTATGACCGAAACCAAAAGTTCCTTGTTATACGCGTTGTAAAAATTCGCAATTAACGGAGCTCCGAAAAACAAAACGGCATACAGAGCAAGCGACATCGCAAGGCTGAAAAAGAAAACGGTTGAAAAATCTTTATCGTCGGCATCCTTTTTCTGGATAAGCGAGGTGGCAAATCCGCTGACAACGAGTTTGTCGCAAATGGTTATAAAAACAGAAACCAAAGCGATTATGCCGTAATCCTCAGGCAACAAAAGCCTTGCGAGAATAATTGATATTACAAAGTTGACAATCTGAGAAAAACCGTTTTCGGCAAAGCGCCAAAGCATACCCGAAACCGTTTTTTTCTTTAAAGTGCCGTTATCCATTTACAACTTACACTCCACGATACTTCCGCAACAGTCAAATAACTTTGATTCGGGCGGAATCTGCATATAATCGCCGTAACGTTTTCTTAAAAATTCATCGTAATTGCGCGGAATGAAAAACTTCGTGTTTTCAAAATCGTGTTCGATCAAATCCTCAAAAGTGCACCTGTCGATAGGATAGATGCCGTTGTTTGGGTGAGCCACTTTATAAACAAACTTCGTTTTGAAGGGTTTGAACATCTTCATGCCGAACGATCGGAACGCATTTATAATTCCGTACGGCATCCACGAAAACAATTTGTAAAAACGTCGTTTTGACGCGGAACCATTATAAATGCCGCTTTTTACCTTGCCGACACAGCTCCAAAACATAGTTATCTTAACCTGCAAATTGAGCATACACGGAACGATATTGTCGATCGGGTGCAGGTCAATGAAAACCCCGTTATGAAGTTCGGTCAGTGTTGCGAGTTCCTGCTCCTGAAACACTGTTCCGTTGAGGCGGACTTTGCTCCAATTGTTCGGATAACGTTTTTCGGTTTTATAGTTACTTAAAAAGATCTTATCGTTAGAATGAGTTTGCATGTATTTTACAAACTTATCATAATCCCTGCGCGGCATTGCCATATCGATATCATGATCCCAAGGGATAAAACCGTTATGTCTGACAGCACCGATGACCGAGCCGCCGTAAAGCGAGCATTTCAAGCCCTGCTCACGGCAGATTCTGTCGACTTCAACGGCAATTTCAAGCATTCTGTCATGGAGAACCTCCATATCGTAGCCGCATACTTTATAATCGCTCATTTTGATTTACCTCGTAACAAAATATGCTTTCTGAACCGGCAAACCCATTTTCGCCATTCGCGTCTAAACGGATGACCGAAGCCCATAATCAAATTTACTTTTTTTCTATATACTTTATTCTCTATAACGTATTTAGGATGTTGTAACGGAAAATCCAACTCATACGTTTTCATTTCGAATAAATTTCGCGTAACTTTAGGGAGTGCCATCATAGTAGCGTTACTATGAGTTGAATCGGGAGTCAATCCGTAATTAGAAACCAGATTCTTTTTGGGTATTATGGCAAGCATATTATTGTAAAGACAATTGCAACCGATTATACTTTCCCAAAATTCTTTACCGGTAGCTCTGTGTCTACGTGCAGTCTTAACAGAAATGTCTGCTAATGCCCCATACTGTTTTAATACGTTGTGAGTAGCAGTAGCATTATCCAGAAAACCATACTTGCCGTCCCACATATCAACAACTCTTTTCCAAGTCGCCCAAGCACCGCTTCCGGAAGTTGCAAACAAATAGTCTTCATCACACTTTGGAGCGATTTCGGTAAAGTTATATCCACATATATGACTTATGCGGGAATCGTTTTCGTACTTATCAAGTAATTCCTTGCAAAACGGAAAGAACGACTGACACGGAACCTGATCGTCTTCGAGAAAAATACACTTATCCACATAAGTAAACGCCCAATTATATGCATAAAATATCGAAGGATCGCATCCAATATTTTTTTCATTATACATACGATAAACAGTACATTCCCAATCGATATTTTCGGCAATCTCGCGACATTTTTTTATGCCCACTATATCATCAGGACGGTTTTCGCGCGGGCCGTCTTGCCAAAGCAACAGCGTGCTCGGACGTGCTTTTCTTACTGCTTCAAAAACCTTTTCAAACGTATCACTTCTTGCGAAGAAGATTATTAAAACGGGTACGTCTATTTCCCAATTTTGTTTCATCTTTTTCTCCTATCGTATAAATGATCATAGGCACAACTACCCAAGATGCAAATGCCAGAGGAAGTGCGCTGTGTATTGGGTTTGTAAAGCCCATACACACAAGACAGATAAATGCAGAAATAAACTGCTTGTCCGACTTATCCAAAAAATCACGCACGTGCGCACGAGCGTTTTTCAAAATCACGTAATATGCCGCCGCACCAAAAATACCGATATCCGCGGGTATAGTAAGCAACGTAGCGTGACCGTCAAATCCCAACGATTGGTTACCGACGATCGGACTTTTGAAAAACGCAACGATCGTTTTCCAATAAAGCGTCAAACGGCCGTTAAGGTTATAACCGGTTGCATCACCGCTTTCGAAGAAGTCAGCAATTTCATACAAACGTTCCGAAACCTGTTGCAAAGGAATGATCGATGCAAAAAAGTTGATGATCCTCGAAAGGAAAAGCGTCATAAATATCATTACCATCCAAAGCATTATTTTCGTCGTTTGCTTTTCAAGGTTTTTGTTGACTTGGAGCACAATTCCGATGATCGCAATAATAAGCGCGAGAGTATATTGCGCCATGACAAGGAATACGATAAGCGCGACCGTCGCGATAATAAGCAAGGTTTTATAAAGCGTTATTTTTGTCTTGAAAACAAGCGAAACGAACGCCGTTGTAACGATCGGAACGGCATAGATATATGCATAGGTTCCGACGTCGTTCTCATTTTGTTCTTCAAAGTTTGCCCAAGCACGGGTTGCAGCCTCGTTGTTAAAAAGCTCGATGGTTGTATTTATTATTACGTAAGCAAAAATAAAGCAGAAAAACAGAGTAATGTACTTTTTTTGCTTATGTGTGGCTTTTTTTATGATTCTTTCGGAAATAAATACCGGCGAAAAAAACATTATATTCTGATTAAATTTCGACAGCAAACGTTTAAGAGCAAGATTGCTTGCAGTTGCTGAAATAGAGCTTGTATTTGTAAGCACAAGATAAAGAACCGATATAACTATCGAACAGAAAACAAGTAATGCAAACGCTTTTGCGGTTTTTGGTTCGTTATTGCTGATACAAGCCATATAAAGCAGTACAACAAACAACGGAACCACAAAGTTGATGCCTACAGAAAACGACGGCAATAAGTAATAGCAAGCAAGAAAAATAATAACTGCCAATTCAGGAAGTGACATTTTTGTTTCTGCAACATTACCCGCGAAACTATCAACTTGTTTCTTTGTGTACACACCCAAATGATTCATTATATCCTCTCAATAACTATTAGTCGTATTGTTGTCCAAAAAACTCATCACCAAAATTATTGTCCAATTATTCTCGTCTTGAAATTTCTTTGTAAAGTTCTATATATTTTTGTATCTGAGTGTCTTTATCGAAATTATCGCACACCCATTTTCTACAAACTGCAGAGTATTCACTCTTTTCTTCCAAAATAATACGGTTTACGGCACTTATCAAAGCTTTTTCGTTTCCGTTTTCGACCAATATTCCACAATTCTTGTCCACAACTTCGACTGCGCCCGGATTATTGTATGCAACTATAGGCGTACCACACGACATTGCTTCTGCAGAAACCAAGCCAAATGTATCTGCCGTAGACGGATTTACAAATACCGAAGCAGTAGAATATAGTCCAACAAGATCCGATAAATTCTTTAAATAGCCAACACAGATGACGTTATTTTTATCCGGAACATTTTTGCCTCCTCCCACAAGTACAATTGATGCCCCCTCCGGCACTTGTTCTGACAAAGAAAGAAATGCATCCAAACCCTTTTCGGATGTCCACTCTTGAGAAACGCCCAATATAACCTTATGGTCTTGAGGAATATTATATTTTTTTCTGATTTCCGTTGTGTTTTCCATAGGAGAAAAAACATCGGTGTTTATCCAATTATAAATATGCGTAATTACCGCTGAATTTGAAAGTATGGATTTTTTCGCATCATTTTCCGTCCATTTAGAAACACCTACAACGGCAAGTTTATTTATTTTTGAAAACAATCTGTTTTTTGCTTCTAAAATATCCTTTGCTACTCTTGAATATTTCTCATATATAGCAGGACAATTCTTACACCCCGAGGTCCATCCATTACAGTTATGATATGCATAGTACACACAGCCTCCGGTATAATTCCAGCAATCATGCATGGTTATCACAGTGGGAATATTGTTCTTTCCCAAAAAATCAAGTAAATACGGGAGATTTATATAATTGCTATGCAGATTGTGCAGATGTACTACATCAGGCGATATCTTAAGAATCAGTTCACATGCTTTTTTTGTAGCTCGCAAGGAATACCAGCCTTGTTTTCCGCTTATTCTGCGAAAAGCAGCATGAATTTTATGATCGATTAGATTGCCGATTCTTATAAGTTCAATAGAGTCGTCGGTACATTTAGACTTGATTGCCCACATAACGTAGGCTTGATGACCCTGTTGCGAAAGTTGGTTCGCAATATCCATTGTTATATTGCCTGTACTGCCAACACCGTAAACGGCATTGATCTGCAATATCTTCATTACGTTTATACCCTTTCTGCAAACAATTTCGAAATAGCTTCATCAAATACCTGTTGAACCTTTTCGGGACTGTGGTTTTCAATGCCGATGCTATATGCCTTTTCGGCATATTTCAAAAGCACGTCTGTGTCGTTAACGATCGTATCGAAGCCCATATATATTTCCTCATCGGAAAAAGCGGTTATTGCGGCATCGTGTTTCTTGAAATACTGCATCGGCGCGGTATTTTCACACCCAACCGCAAAAATGCACTTCCCTGCGGAAAGATAATCGGTGGTTTTTGTGGAGAACGAAAGCCTTGCGATCTGAGCATCTGGACCGTCGATATCCTCCAAGAACAAAAGCACGTCAGCCTCTTTTTGCTTCAAAAGCACTTCATTTTGAGGAATCGGTTTGTGAATACGGCAAACACCGCTTTCTAATTTTTTCAACATATCCTCCGACAATCCGGTCGGAGTATAAACGTCGATAACAAATCCGTTCTCAAAGCGATTTGCCGCCTCGGCAACTCTCAAAAGACTTTTGTCTCTGCCGATGATGAGTTTCCCGGTATAAAGCATTTTTATCGGTTTTGTAATGCTGTCATAATTGATTTCGGGAACACCGTTGAGCGGTTTTGTCAAAATTTTACAATCAATACCGAAGAACTCATCCGCCTCCGATTTTGTCATATCGGAAATCGCAAAGAATTCATCGGTCATCGAAGCAAGCCTTTTGAGCGATTTTCTTTGGAAAAAACGATATAACTTATAACCGAGCGAACGCGACTGTTTATATGTGAAATTATCGTCCCAGATATATCCCGCCGCTTTCGCGCCCGTGCGTTTTATCGCATATTCGATAATGCGGTTAAGATGAATATAACCCTCCATCGAATGAAGAATGATATCGGGTTTAAAGTCGTCGAGGAACGCATCAAGCTCGGGTGTTTTCCAAACACCTGCTTTCCAAACAACTTCTCTCGCCAAAAGCATTGTGTAACGGCGGTTCTTTTTCATCTTGCGGTAACGCTCGTTGTGCTCATCGAGATCCTTTTGGTTCTCGTCTTTCGGGAGTTCCGCAACGACTTCCCTGCCGGTTTTGATCTTTCGTTTCAGAACGCTTTTGATGACCTTGTTTTCCGAAACGGTAAAATAACGGGAGCAAGCCGAGTTGTCGGGGATCTCATCACGGATACAAAGATTTGCAACGTTTTCACTTCCGTATTTACGGAGAAGCGTTGCCCACGTGTTTGAACCGACTTTGCTGTTCCAGGCAGCGACGGTAAAAACCAATATTTTAGGTTGCTTTGCCTCCATGACAGACCTCACAAATTTATTTGCCGACTAATTTATTTACGTCATCAAGAATGTTTTTAAGCATTATCGGTCGATCGAAATAAGTCGCCGCTCTTTCATATCCCGCCTCAGCGAATTTTGCACAAAGTTCGGGGTCGTTATAAAGCATAAGCATTTTTTCGGCAAGGTCGTCGGAATTTTTAACCTCACAGAGAATGCCGGAAACATTATTTTCGATAACCTCGGAAGGACCGGGGATATTCGTAGTGATGATCGGAACATGAACGCCCATCGCCTCTTGAAGCACCTTTCCGAAGCCTTCGCGGTAAGAAGGGTGGGTGAGCACGTCGAACATCGCCATGTGTTTATAAATCTCGTCCGCAGGAACGTTGCCCGTGAGAACGACTTTTTCGGAGCTTTTTGCAAACGAAAGATTTTCATCGCTTATCGGATTCACATCGTCAAGACCGCCCACGAGCACAAGACAAGCGTTATCCGCACTTGCAGAAACGGTTTTGAACGCCGTGACAAGTTCGTTGATGCCTTTATCAACGTTTATTCTACCGACAAAACCGTAAACAAACGCATTTTCGGGAATTCCGTAGCGGGAACGCATTTCGGTTCTTGCGACGGTTTTGTCAAAGCTGTTGCATTTATCAAGTTCAACACCGACCGTACCGCCGATACCGATAACGCCGATTTTTTCGCGTTTACAGACCTTTTCTTTGATCGAAAACTCCATGTTCATCGGACTTGCGGAGCGAACCGAAGTTGAAAATGAACAGGTGAGTTTTTCGACAAACCTGAAAACCTTTCTTTTAAGTCCCGACAAAGCAACGTATCTTATGCCCCATTGGCAGTAATTACGGCATTTCACGCCCGCAAGTTTGCCCGCAACAGACGCATAAAGCGAAACGTTGGGTGTCGCATAATAAATGACGTCAAATTTTTCTTTTCGGAACAATTTGAAAAGTTTAAAAGTGCAACCAAAGAGGTCCTTGACGTTTGCACCGCGATTCATTTTTAAATTTATACATTTTGCGTAATCGCCGTTTCTTTCGGCAAAACCGTCGTCCATACTGCACACAAGCGTTATGTCATAACCGTTTTGCGAAAGGTGTCGCATCGAATGGGACATGAACATATCCATCGTTTTCGATACGGTCGTCAAAGCGCAAATTCTGATTTTCTTATCCTGCAAACCAAGTCATCTCCCGATATTTTCGCTGATTATATTTATCAGTCTCGCTGTGATCTTGCGGTTTGAATCAAATTCTTCTTTTGTGAATTTCGAAGCGGCGCGTTCAAAAGCGCGTATCTTCGAAACTTCCTTGCGGAAGTTCTTTTCAATTTCGTTAATGCTCATCGTTTCATCAATATCGCAAAAACTTCTTGAAAGTATTGCCGCCGACGAACCCAAACGGTAATGCTCGGCGATGATATATTCGGCAGGGAGCAATCCGCCGCCGAGCCTTGCAATGCCGCCGATACCGAACGGTATATCATAACCTTTGATTATGTCGGCAAGACGTTCGACCGTTCCGTCGCAAAGGAGTTCAAACATGAAGTTCTTGTTATATGCAAGATGGAGGTCATTCAAGCCGATATGAACCTCATCAATACCGCCGACATCGAGCATTGCTTTGGCGTTTTCGTTAGCCTCTGCGGTTTCAAGAAGGAAAACCGTTTTCACACGTTTATCAACAAAACGCACGAACTTTTCGATTTCTTCGGGCGTCTTTGCCATCGGAAGCATGATCATATCAGCGCCTGCGTCGATAACGGCATCGATTTCCTCGCGAGAACCCCGGTTTTCGCCCGTTGCTTCATGGATCGGATTAACGCGCACAAGGAGTTTCGATCCATCCAACACTTTGCGGATGTTTCTGACGTCATCGACAGTATGAAACATTTTAACCGTATTCAAACCTGCCTGACGTTCCTCTTTGCCGATATGTTCAAAATCGACGAAAATGCGGTCGACACCATGTTCCTGTGCGATCTGCGCAACATCAACTCTGTTTGTTATATACATTAAATTCAAAGCCATAAAAACCTCCGAAAACCCGACCGTTTTGCGGTCACACCGTTTTCTTTATTACCGCAGGAACTCCGAGATAGGTTCCCGATTTTTCAATGTCGCGGACGACCGCCGCACCCGCGCCGATAATGCAATCATCGCATATTTTAATGTTATTTATCACAGTCGCACCCGCGCAAACGAAACAGTTTTTACCGATCTCAACCGTACCCGCAACATGAGCACCGACCGAAACGTGAGTGAAGTCGCCGATCACACAATCGTGGTCAACCGAGGCGCACGTGTTGATTATTGCACCGTCACCGATAACCGCGCCGTTATTCACGACCGCGCCCGCCATAATGACAGTTCCTTTTCCGATCTTGACGTTGCCTCCGATAACCGCGCTCGGGTGAACGAGCGAAACGAGTTGTGCTTTATGTTTTTCGAGCAATTCCGTCACATTTTTGCGTGCTTCGTTCGAGCCGATCGAAACAACAAAATCACATTCGTCAACGAACCCGACGAATTCTTCGACCCTGCCCGAAACGTTAAAAGGTTCGACATTCTTATCACAATTATCATCGAGAAAAGTTATTTCATTGTACCTGTTCAATGCCACCGCGATATCGGCAACCACTCTTCCGTGACCGCCCGCGCCGACGATGATAAGTTTTTTCATAAATCAACCGTTCTTTCAGTTTTTTGTGCCGGTGAATTCCTGCATGGTCGCGTTGTTTTCCTGAGAGATGCCCTCACGTTTGATGACCTTGCCGACCGTTCCGAAAATGATTTTCATATCGCCCAAAAAGGTTATATTGTCAACATATTTCACGTCATCTTCAAAGCGTTGTTCCCATGTCGATGCGTTTCTGCCGTGAATTTGTGCATAACCCGTCAAACCGGGGCGAACCTCATGACGGCGTTTTTGAAACTCGTTATAAAGCGGAAGATATTTGACCAAAAGCGGTCTCGGACCGACGATCGACATATCACCGACAAGGATATTCAAAAGTTCAGGCAATTCGTCAAGCGAAGTTGAACGAAGGAATTTTCCGTATTTATTGAGCCGTTTTTCATCGGGCAGAATATTGCCGTCTTTATCACGCTCGTTTGTCATCGTTCTGAATTTCAAAAGTTTGAAAATCTTTTCGTCCTTGCCCGGACGCTTTTGGGTGAAGAAAGGGTTTCCCTTCATGGCTATCAAGCCGATGACCGAAAGCAAAAGAAGCAAGGGGGAAAGTATTACAAGCGCAACAAGCGAAAGAAGAAAATCCATCACCCGTTTAAAGAAGCGTGCGTACATTTATGTACCTCAAAAGCAGGATTTAATGATTCCGATAATCATATCTTGTTCTTCCTCGGTCATTTTGATGTCCGACGGGAGACACAAACCGTTACGGAAGATTTCTTCGCCGCAAGATTTTTCTGCAACCGAGATGAAATCGCAATCAGCAAACACGGGTTGCATGTGCATCGGTTTCCAGATATGACGGCTTTCAATGTTATGTTCCTCGAGCACATCTATTATCTTTGCGGGAGTTACTCCGCAGGATTCATCAACGAGCATGCAGGAGAGCCAAAAATTAGGCATCGATTCGGGCAGGAAAGGATTCATCGTTACCGGAAGTTCTTTGAAAGCCTCTTTATAACGGTTATAAATCGCCGTTTTCTTTTCGCGATGTTCCTCAACGTGAATCAACTGACCTCTGCCGATACCGGCAACGACGTTTGACATACGGTAATTATATCCGATTTCCTCATGCTGATACCAAGGCGCTTTTTCACGCGCCTGAGTTGCCCAGAAAAAGGCTTTGTCTCGGGCTTCTTTTGTGTCGGTAACGAGCATACCGCCGCCCGAAGTGGTGATTATTTTATTTCCGTTGAAACTGAGGATTCCGTATTTACCGAACGTACCGCACTGTCTGCCTTTATAGGTTGCGGAAAGCGCCTCGGCAGCATCCTCGATAAGAACGGCATTATGTTTTTCGCATATCTCAATAATTTCGTCCATTTTGCAGGGGACGCCATAAAGATGAGCGATAACAACGACCTTCGCCTGAGGATATTTGCAAAAAGCTTTTTCTAATGCTTCGGGGTCGATATTCCAGGTTTCGCGTTCACAATCGATGAAGACCTGCTTTCCCCCTTCATAGCTAACGGGATTGACGGTTGCGGAAAAAGTCATATCGGAGCAAAGGACAACATCCCCGCGCTTGACCCCCGCAAGTTTCATAGCCAGGTGCAACGCAGACGTCCCCGAAACGAGCGAAAGAGCGTATTTTTGCGGCAGGTCCGAGCCGCTAAGATAATCGCACATTTCGGTTTCGAAATTATCGCAATTGAAGCCGAGCGGAGCAACCCAATTCTTCTCGAACGCTTCCTGAATATATTTCATTTCTTCGCCATGCATCGTCGGCGATGACAAATAAATCCGTTTTTTCATGACAAAATCACCTTTGCTCTCGCTAAACATATCTCAAAACAGGCAAAAAACGCCCGATTTTATACAGAATAATTATAACACGCCCCCTTTCGAAAGTCAACAAAAAGAGCAAAAAAACGAACCCGTTTTTGGGGATTTATATACATTTCGCCCGAAATTTGTTCACATTTTAAAACCCGTTTCACCGCCGTCCGAAAAACAACAAAAAAGACGGCTTTCGCCGTCTTTTGAAATGGTTTATTTTAATACAAATAGCCCTGTCTGTAAAGAAGTTCTGCGCCAAGTACCGCGCCGCCTGCCGCGCCGCGAAGAGTGTTGTGCGAGAGGCAAACAAATTTGTAATCGAAAATGGTATCCTCGCGAAGTCTGCCGATCGAAATACCCATTCCACCGTAAAGATCACGGTCGAGATTGGTCTGAGGACGGTTATCTTCTTCAAAATAGGTAAGGAACTTTTCGGGAGCGTGAGGAAGTTCAAGCCTTTGTGCCTCACCGACATAAGCCGCCCAATCGGCTTTGATCTGCTCGATCGAGGGTTTGTTCTCAAAACTTACAGAAACAGCGGCAAGGTGTCCGTCAGCAACGGGAACTCTGATACACTGCGCCGAGATAACGGGAGTTTCAGCGTTGACGATAACGTCGCCTTCGATTTTACCCCATACTTTAAGAGGCTCTTTTTCGCTCTTTTCTTCTTCGCCGCCGATAAAAGGAATTACATTATCAATCATTTCAGGCCAGGTGTCGAACGTTTTTCCTGCGCCCGAGATGGCTTGGAAAGTGGTGACGTTAACTGCCTTGATACCATATTTACGGAGCGGTTCAAGCGCAGGAACGTAGCTCTGGATCGAGCAGTTGGGTTTGACGGAAATAAAGCCCTTCTCGGTGCCGAGACGTTTTTTCTGCGATTCTATGATCGCGGTATGAGCAAAATTGATTTCGGGAATAAGCATCGGAACGTCGGGAGTTCCGCGGTGAGCAGAGTTGTTGGAAACAACGGGGATTTCCGCCTTTGCGTATGCCTCTTCAATGGCTTTGATTTCCGCCTTGGGCATATTTACCGCGCAGAACACGAAATCAACGTGAGGCTTCACGCTTTCGATATCCTCGGCGTTGAAAACGATCATGTTTGCAATATTTTCGGAAAGTGGAGTTGCCATTTTCCATCTGCCCTTAACAGCTTCGCCATAAGTCTTGCCCGCAGAAGAAGGGCTTGCGGCAAGCGCGGATATTTCAAAATAAGGGTGGTTTTCAATAAGGGTGATAAATCTCTGACCGACCATACCGGTCGCGCCGACTATACCCGCTCTGAGTTTTTTCATAATATACCTCTTTGATTAAAATAGATCTTTGTAAACACTCGGGTCGCTGCCCTCAATAATGGTTGCTCCGACCATGCGCTTATAAAACTCGGCAGGGCCGATACTTCCGATGATAGCATATGCATAACCCTCTTCGCGCATTGCTTCCATACAACGCATGAAAAGTGCGCCGCCGATGCCTTTACCGCGCATCGCTTCATCAACGCCGGTAGGGCCGAAAAAGTTGCGATAAGTGCAGTCATATCCCGCAAATCCAACCATTTTCTTTTGGTTTTCGTCATAAGCGATAAAACAGCTCACGGGGAAACGGGTGAAAGCGGTCGAGATCTCGTCCGCCCAATCATCATTAAAATGAGCGCGCGCCCATTCGACAACTTTGCGTTTGTTGGGAGTCATCGGGCGGATTATTCTGATTCCGCCTTCTTCAAGTTTTTTATATTTTTCGCTGTAATCCGGCAAATCATAAAGCCTGACAAGCATATCGGGCATGATAAATTCCTCCAAAAAAGGATTTAAGGGGCTGCGCTTGTGACCGCAGCCCCGAACGATTCAAGTTAAAACCTTACTTCTTTTCGGTTTGTTCAACGTAGGTGATCTTCATCGAACCGTATTTTTTGATGAGTTCCTTGACGGCATCTTCATTTTCCGCAGCCTTGGTGCGAAGAATGCTGAGAGTGAGTGTCGAGGACGTCGGGAACGCGTTGATCGCAGAAATATCTTCGAGATCCTTGTTATCATCAAGGGTAAGAGTTTTGAGTGCGGTAAGTCCTTCGATAGCTTTAATATCGGTGATATTATTCTTCGAGAGATTGAGAGTGGTAAGTTTTGCAGCAGCTTCAAGTTTGCTGATGTCGGTGATCAGGTTGCCCGAAAGCTCAAGAGTTGCAAGCGCCTTGCCGTTTGCTGCGCCTTCGATATTTTCGATCTTGTTGTTGTTGAGAGTGAGGGTTGCGAGAGCATCGCAATCGGTAAGATCGGGAACGGCGGCAAGCGAGTTACCGGAAGCGTTGACAGTGGTGAGCTTTTTAAGACCCTTGATAACGAGGGAGGTAAGTCCATTTGCCTTAACGGTTTCGGTTTCTTCCTCTTCCTTGTTTTCGTCTTCTTTTTCTTCTTTTTCTTCTTTTTCTTCCTTATCGTCTTCGTCCTTCTTTTCCTCTTCCTGTTTAACTTCGAGGTTCAAAGTGACAAGAGCGGTACATTTGGAAAGATCAAGATCGCCTTCAAGAAGGTTGTTGTTCGCGGTGATAGTTTCGAGTTTTGCACAGCCGTTAAGACCGTTGAGATTTTTGATTTGGTTGTCGTTCGCGGTGAAAGTAACGAGCGATTCGAGACCCGAAAGGTCGCCGATGTCGTCAATTTCGTTATTGTTGACCGTGATGGTCTCAAGCTTTTTGCAGCCCGAAAGCGAACCGATATTTTTGATCTTGTTGTTGTTTGCGGTAAAGGAAGTGAGGCTTTCAAGTTTGGAAAGATCGCCGATTTCTTCGATCACGTTATCGTAAACAATAATCGTTTCGAGCTTTGTGCAGTCGGCAAGAGCGCCGATGTTTTCGATTTCGTTGCTGTATGCTTCAAAAACGGTGAGTTCTTTGTTGTTCTTGATACCGTCGATATCCGTGATATGATTGCTTGCAGCGGAAATACCGGTGAGAGTCGTGATACCCGAAAGAGCGTCAAGGTTTTCGACACAGTTATCGATCATGATGAGAGTTTCGAGTTTCGTGAGTTTGGAGATCGGGCTTATATCCGAAATTGCATTTGCGGAAATGTTGAGTTGTTTGAGGTTTTTAAGTTTAGAAACCGCGCTGATATCGGTAAGTCCCGAATGGGTATGTTCTTCCTCTTTTTCTTCGGTCTCTTCTTCGGAGGTTTCGTCCTTCGAAGTTTCATCTTTCGAAGTTTCATCTTTCGAAGTTTCGTCCTCGGTCGTTTCTTCAACCGTCTTGCCCAAATTAACAACAGTAAGTTCTTCAAGTTTTACCATGGAAGAAAGCGCACTGATGTCTTCAATTTCGGTGTTGCCGACGTCGAGTTTTTTGAGGTTCTTGAATTTTTCGATACCTGCAAGAGAGGTAAGGCCGGTATATTCAAGAGAAAGTTCTTCGAGTTTGGTCAAAGAAGCAAGCTGATCGAGCTTTTTGAGATCGGTAAGAGAAGCCGCCTCAACGATCATATCAAGAGTAACCGCCTGGGTCTGGAACTGCTGGCTGTACTGAGCGTACATAGCATATTCCTGAGTTTGCTGACAGCCTTCCTGCATCGCGCTGACTTCCGAAAGGTCGAAAGTGCGGAGAACACGGAGATTTTTGAACAAAGTGATATCGTCAACCTCGGTCAAAGGATAGCTGACCATTGCAAAAGTGCCTTCAGCGGGAGTTTCTTGCCATTCGGTCTTGATGAGTTTGTCGGTCGCATCTTTGTAACCGAGCATAACGATAGGATAAACGGTGGTTTGATAGCTGTTGTTTTCATCAACACCGACATCGTAATAATAAACAAGCGATTCGACCTTATCAAGATCCTCCTGAGTTATATCGCGAACGCTGTCCTTGCCCATTGCGTCGGCAAGAGCGGCAGCAAATTCGGGATCTTTGAAGTTCTTGTAAGGATCGTTGATATGGATTATGCCGTCAACAAGGACGAAAACAGATCCGGCAAGAAGAAGAACGCTCAGAACAATGCTGATGATAATTGTTCTCTTCTGCTTTTTCTTAACAATGTTACTCATTTTTAAAATTTCCTCCGAGTAAATTCAATCAGTTTATTGTATCACAAGCAACGCGGTTTTGCAATAGCAAATTTACTTATCATCGCCATTTTCGGATTGATTTTCGGTCTTTGGCGCTTTGTATTTAATGATACTCACAAGTGTATCACGGTTACCTTCCCATATTTCGGTGTTGCGACCGTAAGTCAATTCGTCATTTTCGGGGGAACGGCGAATGCAAAGGATCGCGCCCTCAGGCAATTCCGAAAAGCCTTCGAGTTTGTATGCATCGAGTTCGGAAATCTTAACGCCATATCCGTCGATGACGTTTTCGGGCATTTCGGATTTGCTGAAAAGTTGGTCAAAGGGAGTCAAAATCCCCTCCTGAACACAAATCTCAAAAAACTCTTCATCAAGCGCATATATCACAGCTTTGCCTGCTCGAATCTCGGTTTGGAACTGTTGCATTCCCTTTCCGTTAACGTCATAATTAACGCGTTCGCCGCCCGCTTCATCGTTGCCGAATTTATTAACGGTTATATCATGAATCGCAACGTTTATCTCACCGTCGCCCGTATAGTCATCGGAAAACGACGCAACGTTGTCCTTCAAAAGTTCGGTCGCATCATGAGAAAGAGTCATCGGACCAACGTGAAGGATATTGATGTCTATATCCTTTTTGGCAGTACACTGAACCAAACTTACGATCAGGAACACAACCATAATACCGCCGAGGATAATGACCCATTTATAGTGATACCAAAGGTTTTCAAACCATTCTTTAAAAGAAATTTTTTTGCTTTCTTCCATATCAAGCCTCCGATGAGATTATACGATTGGATTTTATCACAACGCCAAGCGTTTGGCAAGAGCGAGTTGCGTTCTGCGGCAAAATTTACAAACTTTTAAGGCAATATCGTTTTGTTGCGTTTCAAACCGAACTCCTGCCGACGTTTTGCAAAAATAAAACTTGACAAACACATTCAGGTATTTATAATATTTTTATATTATTTATTAAGGACTTCCCTGTCATGCAAGAGTTATTACACGCGCTCGAGCATGCGGCACTTGATTCGCTCAAAATACTGCCGTTTTTGCTTATCGCGTTTTTGATACTTGAATATACCGAAGCCAAGCTCGAAGAGAAAAGCGCAAGCGTTATCCAAAAAGCCGGCAAAGCGGGTCCGTTCGCAGGAGGATTGCTCGGTCTCATTCCGCAATGCGGCTTTTCGGTCATCGGCTCAAACTTTTACGCCAAACGCGTTATCACGCTCGGCACGTTGATCGCGATCTATCTTTCGACCTCGGACGAAGCACTGCTCATCATGCTGACAAGCCCCGAACATCTCACAGACGTGCTTCTTGTTATGGGATTGAAGCTCGTTATAGCCGTCATCGCGGGTTGCATTATTGATCTTTTCGTCCGCAAAAAGCCCCAAAAAGATGATTGCCACCATTGCCATCACCACAACGATTCCTGCGAGGACGAGGAACTCATCGGCGAGGAACATTGTTGCAGTCATACCGATTGGAAAGCGATCGTCAAATGCACTTTAAAGCGCACTGTTTCGGTCTGGCTTTTCCTTTTTGCGGCAAACTTTGTTTTCGGTTATCTGATCGAACTCATCGGCGAAGCAAGGTTGCAGGAATTCATGCTCACCGAAAGCATCTTCCAACCGCTTCTTACCGCGCTCATCGGGTTGATCCCAAACTGTGCACCGTCGGTTATTCTGGCGCAGATGTACATCGAGGGCGCGATAAGCCTCGGCTCTGTAATTGCAGGTCTTTGCGCAAGCGCAGGTGTCGGACTTGCGGTGCTTTTCCGCGTTAACCGAGGGTTTAAATCGAACATCGGAATCGTCGCGTTGCTTTATTTCATCAGCGCAATTTCAGGCGTTATCATTCAGTTGATTCAAGGATTGATAATTTAAAAAACGGCTGTCGTTGACGACGGCCGTTTTCTTTCTGAATATAATTCTTTCGGTGCTCCAAAACCATTTTTGCGGAACACGGTTTTGATTTCAAAATCGGAAACTGCAACTATATCTCGGTTTGCGAGGACATGAAATACGCGCCCGCGTCAATAAGTTTTTTCTCCGAGCTGTCGGTACTTTTTCCGCTTTGTTTAAGCGACATCACCGCGCCGATGACGCTTCCGTCGCTCACGATCGGCGAAAGATAACTGACCTCGTTTCCACCCTCGGTAACGGTAACATTTCCGTTTTTATCGGCGGAGTTATAGGTTCGGCGTGTAGCGAGCACGCCGGAAAGTCCGTTCGAGATCGGTTTTTCGAGATAATCTTTGCGCGAAACACCCGCAACGGCGATAACGTTATCCCTGTCGCAGATCGCGATGGGGATTCCGCTCGAACGGTTTATTGCCTCGGCATATTCCGCCGAAACCCGACTCAATTCGCCGATCGGGGAATATTTTCGGAAGACAACGCTTCCATCGTTTTCGGTGTATATCTCCAAAGGATCGCCCTCGCGAATTCTCATAACACGGCGTATTTCTTTGGGGATAACCACACGACCCAAATCGTCGATTCGGCGCACAATTCCTGTTGCTTTCATAATATATAAATCTCCTTTAATTTCAAATCGTAATACTATTATTTGTGATTAAAGGGATTTTATACTACGCTTGTTTACTTTTTGAATTCCCTATGATATAATTATAAAAAATACTGGCGGTGAAATAGAATGTTAAAATATTATAATAGCGAAATACAAGGGATGATAGACTTTTGGGAATCTTTAAATATATCACCAGATTATTCGTTGAATACCGATGGAAGATACAAAGGAAACCTTATTGAATTTAAATTAGTTTTCACGGATGTTCTTAAACACAAATCGCAATTACAAAGATATGTTTGTGCATATAACAGTTGTGCACTTCCTATACCTAAATACGGATATTTAATTTCACTCAATCAACACACTTACATAAAAATAGATAATGAAACTGGCGAGGAAATTATAACTGGGTCTTGGGAATCCCCTGAGTTTTTTCTAGATGAGTTCTTACAGCAAGACTCATACATAAAAGGTTGGATAGATGAGTTTTCTATTGTTGCCTATAACAATTTTTTGTGTGAAAAATACAATAAATTCTTCAAAACTAAAGAAGACGTAAAAAACGAATTCATTAACCCTAAATATCTCTATATAGAACCGTTTGACTGGGATAACCAAATTGAATCCGAAGAAAAAGAAGAATCAATTGGTTGGTTGCATTTCAATATGAATATGCTTGGACCTTTTCTTCTTAAAAAGCAGTTAGGTGCTTTTTTTACACCAGAATCATATGTTAAAATAGCTACAGAAATGTTGCGAAACGCAATTTCAAGAGTCCCAGAAGGTAATGATTATATAATACTTGATAGATGTGCTGGAACTGGAAATTTAGAAAGGTTCTTAAGAGAAGAAGAACTCAAACATTGCGTATTAAACACATATGATTATACTGAGTGGACAACACTAAAAGGACTCTATGATGGCCGAGTGAAAATGATTATTCCCCCGACAAGGAAGCATATAGATTACAACAATGGTCTTTTAACTAACGGCGATGCATTAAGCGAAGAGTTCTATAACTATTGTTTTAATTGCGGTCAAATTGGCTTAGATGACAATTTGTTTGAGGAAGATAGCAAACGGTTGTCAACTTGGCTAACAGATGAAAAAACAACAATCATCATGATTGAAAACCCCCCTTTTGTAGAGCCTCAAGGCGGAGCAAGTCAAGGAAAACCAACGTTTACCATTAAAGACAAATTCTTGTATAAGGAAATGGCAAAAGAAAAATTTGACACAAAAAATGTCAACAGAGCAACAGAAAATCTGTTTATTTGGAGTGCTTTCAAATATTTCTTGCGTCAGCCCACCGATAGTTACATACTTTTTTCTCCTATTAAATACTGGAAATCACAGCACATTATTGACAAGAAATTTATAAGAGGGCACCTTTGTAATCGAGCCAATTTCAATGCTACTGAAGGCGGAATTGCCCTAATAGAATGGCAAAATATCAACGAAATAAACGAACAATTAGAACTAAGTAGTGACCTCGGAAAAAGAATTATTAAAAAGATTCATAGTAATCCTTCAAAATTGCTTGTTGATTCAACCGAGGATGCCATTGCATACTTATTCAACCTAAGTAATATACCTAAGTCAGATAACGGAAAACTTGTAAATGACATTGCTGCATACGCAAGCTATTGCAAGGTGCAAAAAGCTTATCGTTTGTCCGAAAAAAACTTATTAATACAGTTGCCACTGTGGTGTGCTAATTGTTATGAGTATGCAGATTACACTGAGAAAGAAGTTGTGATGAAAACTGGTGATGGTGGCAACAGCTACGTAAATGATGCCGAATTTTTAAAAGCTTGCTTTATTTGGTCAGCATTATCCACAAAAACGCAATGTCTATCAAGTAAAACCATTACCAATGAATTTTGCTTTAAGCAAGATACTAAAGCAGATGTAATTCTTAAGCAATTCACTTTAAACATTGTAGATAAAGAATTGTTACAACTATGGGAAGAAATCCTAAATATTGCAAAAAGCAAAGATGAATATGTGTGCTCGTACAAATATGGCTTAGCGCAACTAAATAAAGACATTAATATAAAAATACCAAGTGGGTCTTTCAATAAAACAGGCAAAGAAATAATGATTCCAAAATATTCAGATTTAGACGAAAAAATTAAAACAATAAAAGACGAATTAAAGAATTATTATGATTCACAAATTCGTGATAAATTATTTCTTTACGAATTGCTCAAATGACAATAGGATGAAGAAGCGAGGTGAATTTCACCTCGCTTTTGCTATGTATAGGTCAAAACATGCTGTTTTTCGTCATTTTTTTGTAAAACAGCCCTAAAACCCATCAATCGCGAAACGTTTCGGCACTTTTGCGTTATGATGACACAAGCCTCGATTCGGCGCACAATTCCTGTTGCTTTCATATATTCATTTCTCCTTAAATTACAAATTGTGTTGTTATGTGTAATTGTATGAGATTGATACTGTGTAGATTGACTTTTGGGTATTGTTTTAATATAATAAATTAGTGAGGTGATTTTATGAAAAAGATGCTTTCTATTATTTTGTGTTTGTCATTTATTTTTTGTTTATCGGCTTGCTCTTATAATAATCAACCTGATAACGACACTGTTAATAACGACAGTGATAAAATTACAAACCAAGAAATAGATTTACCCTTATTACATAACGAATCAGGTTATAGCGAAACCCCAAACTCTGCCAATCAATATGCTAAAGATGTAACTATGATTCAATTGATTGCTACTCCTGAAAAATATGACGGTCAACTTGTCAGAGTTATAGGTGTAGGAAATCTTGAGTTCGAGGGAAATTGCATTTCCTTAAGCAAGGAAGATTTGAAATATGGTGTCGGTAACTCAATTTGGATTGAACTTGGTAAAAAAGCAATTTCTTACGAAGAAGCACAACAATATAATGGCGAGTATGTTATTATAGAAGGAATTTTTGATAAAGACGATTGCGGTCACGAGGATATGTTCTGCGGTTCAATCAAAAATATTAGTCGCTATGAATTGTGGGATTCCTATTTAGTCACTCATTCAATAATTACACAGCAAGCAGATAAAACATATTCATATGAAATTACCGATTATAAAGGACGAATTTTAGATTATGAGGACAATTTAACACAAGAACCTAAAAGACAAAAAGTGAGCGCTGATATTGTCGGTATATCTGTTCAAACTGGAACGGGGTTATCCACTAACTATGCTACCTATTTTGATTTAGAAAACAGCAGAAATTCAGAAACATTCTATTATGTTCTCACTGCCAAAGACGGTTACGTTGTATGTGCGGATTACAGAGATGGTGAACATTTTATTATTGTTCAAGATATATTTGATAAAGAACAATACTATAAAGAGTATAAATTAGAAAATGTTTCGCCTGTTGCGGCAGATTTTGCACTTGGGTGTAAGTTTGATGGCGATAATAACGCAATAATTACCTACCTTACCGGTGAAAAATATAGCGAAACCAAAACAACAATTGATATTCCGTAATGCAACAAAAGCGAGGTGAAATTTCACCTCGCTTTTGCTATTTCTGATATAACCTGAAACATTCACATCAAGCTCTTAATATATCTCTCAACCGCGTCCTCCCAATGAGGCAAACGGCTGAATCCTGCTTCATCAAGGCTTCGTTTGGAAAGGCGTGAATCAGGCGGTCTCTTTGCCGCTGTGGGATAATCCTCTGTCACAATCGGCAACACGGGTGTCTCACTGCCCGCTACCTGCAGTGCCTTGCACGCAAGCTCAAACCACGTGCAGAAGCCCTCGTTTGTCGCGTGATACGTGCCGTATTTCTCGGTGAGTATCATATCGCAAAGCAAAACCGCCAGGTCTTCCGTATACGTCGGTGAGCCGATCTGGTCGGCAACCACACTTATGCAGTCCCTCTCTTTTGAAAGACGAAGCATGGTTTTGATAAAATTGTTTCCGTTGCCGAAAACCCAGCTTATGCGCACAATAAAATGCTTTTTGCAAAGCTCCCTGACGGCAATTTCACCCGCAAGCTTGCTTTTGCCGTAAACACTCTGCGGATTCACCTCTGCATCTGTTTCGTAGGGTGCATTATCATCGTCACCGCTGAAAACATAGTCCGTGCCGGTGTAAAGCAGTTTTATGTCTCGGTCTGCACATTCTTCAGCAAAATTGCACGTACCTTGCACATTAACCTCAAAGCAACGGTCATATTCGCTTTCCGCCTTGTCAACTGCAGTGTATGCGGCACAGTGAATCACCGCATCGGGAGAGACTCTGTCGAGCACCACGCGCACCTGCTTTTTGTCTGTTATGTCGCAGTCATCAATGTCGATACCAACGGCGTCAATTTTAAGCAGTCCAAACCGCTTCATAAGCGCTGAGCCAAGCTGACCCTTTGCGCCCGTTACAAGTATCATGGCACTCCCTCCGTAAAATCAACTCAATATACAAAATCAGCCTTGCTGTCAGCAAGAAGCGGTGCAGTTTCATCCTTCGCAGACAAAATTCGCGCCTCAATACCCCAATCAACGTTTACGGCAGGGTCGTCAAAACGGAAGCCGCCGTCATGCTCAGGTGAATAGTATTCGTCCACCTTGTAAAGCACCTCAACGTCATCGCTGAGGGTGAGGAAACCGTGTGCAAAGCCCTTGGGAATAAACAGCATGCGCTTGTTATCAGCGGACAGCTCAACGGCAACCCACCTGAGATACGTGGGTGAACCAACGCGGATATCAACCGCAACGTCCTTGATAACACCGCGTGTGGCACAAATCAGCTTGCTTTGTGCCATTGCGGAAGCTTGAAAATGCAAGCCGCGCAAGGTGCCCTTCTGCGCTGAATACGAGCGGTTGTCCTGCACAAAATCAATGTCAAGCCCCAATTCAGCCAGTTTCTTTTTGCTGTACGATTCATAAAACCAGCCTCTGTGGTCGCCGTAGACGTCAGGCTCAACAATTTTAACTTCGGGTATATCTGTT
>JAZSNS010000002.1:0-27373 GCA_045536535.1 Eubacteriales bacterium
CCAGACCGGCCCTATCCTTCTTTACGGCGAAGGTAAATCCGCCAACAGTTTCGGCATGGGAAACTATGACTGGTGGGACAAAGTTATTGTTAAATTCGATGCTGCTACCGGCGCGTTTATTGTTGACGAACTTTATCTTGCAGTCGGCGGCGACTTTACTTATGCAAACGTAGTTCTCGAAGCGAACGAGGTTATGTTGTGGACATTCGAATGGGATGGTTACGGTTTTGTCGGTATAATCGATCAGCTTCAAATCGGCGATAAGATCTATCTTTACGGTTTCGATTTCACCAACCCCGCTTCCACCGAAAAACTTTCCGGCGGCGTTTCCGACGTTTATTTCACCACTCATGAACCTATCATGGGCAACGGTTATTATGGCTATGTTGAACCTCCCAAGTCCAACATCACCTCTCTCGGCGCAAGTGTAAACACCGAACTTGCGGGCATCCGTTTCGGCACACAGTTCGAAAAAGATGATTCCAGAGGCGAAGTTCTTGCTCTTGGTACGCTTGTTCTTCCCGAAAACAAACTCGGTTCTTCCGAACTTGACCTTGCTTATGCCGAAAGCAACAAACTCGTTGCAAACGTTTTGGCAAAGACCATTGACGCTTCGGATTATGTCCAAGGTAAGGCTTTTGAAGATTACGATTCCTTTGTTTATTATGTAACGGTTGTCGGTCTTAACGGTTATGAAGATATGGATCTCGTTGCACGTCCTTATGTAACCTACAAGTCGAAGGAAGGCGTTACAACATATTATGGCGAAGCGATTGTCAGAAACATCAACGATGTCGCCGCAGCGGCAGGTAACTGATATGGGATACATCAAACCTGAATTCGAAATCGTTTCGTTTGAAACTGCTGACGTCATCACCGCTTCTATCGCGGTGTCCGGCGGTGACAACGACGCCTCTGTTCCCAAAAATTGGTGGGATTAAAAATTGACAAAAAAGACCTTTGCAAAAATTTGCAAAGGTCTTTTTGCGTTTTTTGTGATAAGATTGTCGAAAAAGTTAAAAATATGATACGGCGGACAAAAATACGGCATTTTTTCTGTTCGTATATGTTGACATTGGAAATTTTATGTGATATAATTTCTTAAACATGGATGAATGTCCAAAAAACAAACTTTTTCAGAAAGGAAACACCACAATGAAGAAACTTCTTGCTGTTCTTCTCGCTGCTGTTCTCGTTGCTTCTATGTGCTTCGTTTTCGTCTCTGCCGAAGGCGAAGAACTTGCTCCTGATTACAGCACCAAACCCCTTTGGGTTACTCACTATGGTGATATCACCGCAGAAGGCGCCGGCACTATCATGACCGAAGCTTATGATCAATGCGTTTGGTATGACCACTATGCATTCGCTCCTATCGAAGGAGCAACCAACGCTTACGAGCTTGTCGAAACTAGCTATGGCGTAGGCGCCGGCACCGGCACCCCGCTTGCTATTCCCGAAGGCGGCTTCGTTTACCTCCTCAACAGCGGTAACGACTATCCCTCCCTCGGCGCAGGCTACGAAGGCCTTCCCAACTACACCAACGCTGGTGTAAACGCTGCCATCGAAATGGCTAGAACCTGGACTGTTGGCGACAAATTCGCTTTCGAAGGCATCGACTTCGAAGGTTCGACTGTTCCCACCACCACTCCTGACATCAACTGGTACGATGAAGGTTATGTCTGCACTGCTACCGTAACTCCTTACGTTAGATACGACGAAACCGAAACCATTGACGAAGAAACCGGCGACCACGCATTCGCAGTTGCTTACGGCTACCTCTTCGAAGTCAACTATGTTGACGGCACCATCGGCGGCGAAGACGCTACCATTGTCACTTCCAGCGATGCTTACAGCGCTTGCAACCCCAACTGGGCTATCACTGTTCACCTCGCACCTGCTGGCGACCTTTACGAAGTAGTACAAGTAATCGCAACTCCTGGTGCTGGTGCTACTCTTGATCTCGGCGAAGGCGAACTCGCTCTCGTTGTTCACTCCGCTTCTTCTCAGCCCGAAGAAAACGGCATTGCATACGCTAACTGGGCTTCCAAAGTTGCTGCTCTCGCTCTCAAAGCTGGCGACAAGATTTATATCGATGCAGAAATGACCTCTGCTTACGTTCTTATGCCCGGCGAAGTTATCACCAACGATGGTGAAGGCGACGGCGACGGCGAAGGCGAATCTCTCGAAGATATCCTCGCTGGTATCGTTGGCGAACCCAACCCTGACGCTGCATTCGACGTAGTTCTCGAAGGTCCTGAATCCTATCAGGCAGGCGACAAGATCACCATCACCGCTACCGTTAAGAACATCGCAAAAGGCATCGGCGTTCACATGGTTGAATTCGAAATGGCATTCGACTTTGAACAGCTCGTACTCCTCAACGAAACCGATGATGAAGGCGCACTCGTATGCGTAACCAACACTCCCGACGGCGACTGGGAAAACTTCACCACCTATGATGAAGAAACCGGCGTTATCACCGTTTCCGTATTCACCGCTTCCAACAACATGGATCACGCTGCAGTTGCTGACGGCGACCTCGTATTCACCTTTGAATTCCAGGCTGCTGAAGACGCTTCCGAAGACACCGGCGCAGTCATCAATCCCCAAACTATTTACGGTTTGATGAACACCGACACTGCTGAAGAAGAACTCGCTGCAAACGCTGACTACATTGTTGTTGCTTACGGCGAAGGCGGTAGCGATGACGAAAAGCCCGCTCCCGGCGATGCTACCAACATGATCGTATTCGCAGTTCTCGCACTCGTTGCTATCGCAGGTTCTGCTGTAGTTATCAAGTCCCGCAGATAATCGAATAGATTAAAAATTAAGAAAGACGGTTTTAAACCGTCTTTCTTTTTTTGGCCATATTCACAAAAAAGAAGAGAAGAATTGGCAAAAGTTTCGCTATCTGCGAGTTGACAACAGAAGGAACGGTGTGATATATTAAATGTAAAGCTTTTGATCATAAATTGCAGACTGATTTCAGATGACAAAAACGATTTGTTAACAAATTGTAAAAACGGAAATTTGCTATTGCAATTTGCTTTTTCTTTTGGTATACTCTATTTGTTATTAGTATGGGTTAATTTTATTTAAGAAGGTGTTTTTAATTGAAGAAGCAATATCTTGCTCCTGAATTTAATATAATCACACTTGACATCAACGATGTGATCACTCACTCGATCGCTACTTCTGACGGCGACGATATCATTGATTTCGGTTCTCAGTGGGGTAACGGCGACGGTTATTATACCCCTTGGGGCACGGTTTGATTTTTTGAAGAGAGGTACAGAACAATGCAGAATTATATAGCTCCCGATTTCAAAATCGTCACTTTTGAAGCAGAAGACGTTATCACTGCTTCGATCGCTGTATCCGGCGGTGACAACGATACCTCTGTTCCCAAAAACTGGTGGGATTAAACAGAAACGTTCAATGAACGGCTGCGCAAAGCGCGGCCGTTTTTTTGTCCGAATTTGGGGTATGTTTTTGAAAAAAGAGAGCAAAAGCGCATTGCGGTGATTGACACCCGAGATCTTGTGTGATATAATTATATGGATTATGGGGGTTTGATTCATGAAAGAAAAACGCAACTTCAACAACGAACCCGAAGAAGGTCTTTTCATCGGCAGAAATGCCGTTATGGAACTTCTCCGAAGCGGCAAAAGCATTGACAAAATTTATATAAAAAACGATATTTCCGAAGGCGTTTTGGGCACTATCCGCGCCAAAGCGTCCGAGCGAAAGATCCCTCTTGTTGAAACCGATTCGCGCCGTTTGGACAGGCTTGCTGACGGCGGTGTGCATCAGGGCGTGGTTGCTGTTGCGGCAGAAACCGATTATCTTTCAATCAATGAACTTCTTCAACTTACCGAACAGAAAGGCGAAAGACCTTTTTATTTAATTTGCGATTCGATTAACGATCCTCATAACCTCGGAGCGCTTATAAGAAGTGCGAATTGTGCCGGAATGAACGGGGTGATAATCCCCAAACGCAGAGCGGTCGGTGTTAACGGCACCGTTGCCAAATCGAGCGCAGGTGCGGTTTTCGCAATGCCCATCGCAAGGGTTGCGAATCTCGCTTCTGCTGTAAAAACGCTCAAAGAAAACGGCGTTTGGATTTGGGCGGTCGAAGCCGGCGGAAGACCTTATTATGAGCAGGATTTCAAAGGCTCTTGCGCGCTTATCCTCGGCAGCGAGGGCGAGGGAGTTTCCGACATTCTGAAAAAAGAAAGCGATTTTATCGCCGGCATCCCGATGTACGGAACGGTGAATTCATTGAACGTTTCGGCGGCCGGCGCCATAGTTATGTTTGAAGCCGCAAAACAGCGGAATAACTGAAAAAGCAGGTGATTATGATGTCCAACAAAAAGGGCGGAAAGAGCTCGAAGGATATACTTGATATCCTGCGCGACGCGCAGGAGCAAAATGATGCAGCGGTGTCTGTGAATATGTCCGCGAGAAAGCCTGAACTGGAATCGACGATAGTCGCTTCCGAGGCCGAGGCTCCCAAAAAACGCACAAAAGTCACCAAGCGTATCAATGCCGAAACGGCAGAACTGATTGATCAGTACAGCACTCGTCAATTTGAAAAACCGCTTAGCGACACTCAAAAACTCAGAATAAAACTTGCCGAGCAGAATGAAAATTCCGAACTGCTCGGATATCTTGCCGAGGAAAAACCTGCCGCAAAGAGCAAACGCGTCGAAAAACTTTATGAAATGATCAACGACGCTAAAACACGAACTCTTTCGGATCTTGAAAAGCAACCTCCTGTCGGGATCGAATCGATGCGTTTTTCTGACGAAGCGACGGTTACTCATGAAGAATATACTCAGGAGCAGATGTTCCCTCTCGGCGATACACTTCACTTTGAACCCGAAAACGAAGATCATGAAGTCGCAAGTTTCGATTCGGATTATGAAAAACTCACCGAAAAGATAACGAACGGCGAAATTGATTTTGAAAATGACAATGAACATGAAGATCAGGTTAAGTTTGTCACCGATGATGATAAACTCCCGTTGCTCGGCGGCGAAGAACTTGATGAAACCGATATAAACCTTCGCCTTGCTTTTGATATGATGGAAGACGAAGACGGCAAACTTGAACAGTTTGTTGAGAAAAATCGCGAAAAATCCCGTCGTGACCGCGATGACGAGATCTCTGTTAAATATACGTCCCGCGAACAGAATGCCGAAATTGCAACGAGATATCGCAAACGTGTCCGCAAATCGCTGATTCGTATCGTTCTGGTTGCGGCTTTGGCTCTCGGTATTCTTTTCCTTGAACTTGCGACCAACGAAAGCACTATACATTCCGATTTTATGCGCCAGGGAAGATATGGCATACTTTATATCCTTATCGACCTTCAACTGCTTTTCTTCATTGGAATGGCAATGCTTGAACAAATCCGAAACGGCATTAAGGGTATAATAAAATTCACGCTTAATACCGACAGTTTGCTCGTTGTTTCGATATTTTTTGCAACGGCATATTCATTGGTCATGCTGTTCACCGATCCTTATGCGGCGGAGCTCAAACTTTACAACCTTCCTTCTGCGTTTGCGGCGCTTTGTTCTGCCGTCTCGGCTTATCTTTGCGCACGCAAGGATTTCAGATGCTTCCGTATCGTTGCATCAAAACGTCCCAAATATACCGCGTGTGAACTCAAAGGCGGAACGAGAGAAGCCGAAGAGTTTTACAAATATCTTCTCGAAGACAGCGATGTTTATACAGTTAAACGCGCGCATTTTGTTGACGGTTTCGTTGAAAGGACCGAGCAACGTTCGAAATTCGAAGATGTTTTTAACTTTATTATACCTCTGGTGTTTCTTGCGGGCGCGGCGTTGTTTGTCACAATGTCCTTGCTCGGAAACGATGTCGTTTTGTCCTATGCCGCGTTTTCAATAATTATCGCCGCGAGCGTTCCTGCGACCGCGTTCTTTATGATAACGCTTCCTGTTGTTTCGGCGAACCGTGTCGGCGCAAAACATTCTACCGCATTTATCGGAAACGCACTTTCGGAAGAATATGCCACTGCTTCGGTGCTTTCTTTCGCAGACACCGAGGTCTATCCGGCGAATCTCGTTAAGATCACTAACATACGTATGTATGGCGACAACCGTATTGATGCCGTTATAACCGACCTTGCAAAGGTGTTCGGCTTTGTTGGCGGACCGCTTTCAAAAGTGCTTTCTGCTACGTTGAGCGAAAACGTTGAAAAACCCTCTATGGTTCGCATTATAGAGAGTTCAAACGACGGACTTTGCGTTGCGATGGACGGTCATAATTATTTCCTCGGCAAACGTTCGTATATGCGCCGTTACCGTTTTGAAGCCCCGATCGATGAGGGTGACGAGGTTTATGAACGCGGCGTCGGTTCGATAATGTATGTCGTTATTGATGAAAAACTTGCCGCCAAACTCTATATTAAATACAGCATCAACCCGCTCTTTGATTCGCTTCTTAAAGATATGTATAAAGCGGGTCTTTGCCTCGGTGTAAAAACGCTCGATCCTAACATAAACAACGAACTCATCAATTCTGCGATCAAGTTCCGCAAATGCCCGATATCCGTGCTTCGCGGCACCGATTATGATGACGTCGCGGGTGAGATCGAAAGGGTTGACAGCGGTGTTGTTTGTAACTCCACGCTTCATAATTTCCTCAAAATGTTCGCGCTTTGCGACAAAACGCGTCATGCGACAAAAGGTAATGTGATCATAAGCATAATCAGCGTCGTTCTTTCCTTTGTGACCGTGACTTTCCTTGCGGTTACGGGCGGCATCGGTGCTATAACGTCGTTGCATGCGGTCGCGTTCCAACTTTTCTGGTTGTTGCCCGTTTGGTTGATATCGTTTTTGATGATATAAAAATGTTTCGGTTGTATTTTTTTGGTGATTTGTCATAAAAAACACTAAAATACACTTGATTATTTGTTCTTTGTAATATATAATACAACTATATGTATCAATATTGCTTGGAGGATAATTATTATGGCTAATTTAGCTTCTTCTCAAATCAGAAACATTTGCCTTGTCGGGCATAGCGGCGACGGAAAAACGTCTTTTGCCGAAGCAATGCTTTATCTTGCAAAAGTGACCGACAGACTTGGCAAGCCCTCCGAAGGCAACGCTGTTTGCGACTTTGATCCCGAAGAGATCAAGAGAGGTTATTCTATCGCAACTTCTCTTGCCAACCTCGAATGGAAGGGCAAGAAAATCAATATACTTGACACCCCCGGTATGTTCGGTTTTGCGGGCGAAGCTAAGGCTGCTGCTTCGATCGCCGCATGTACCGTCATCATCGTCGATGCAAAGAGCGGCTGCAAAGTAGGTACCGAACTCGCTTGGGAGTTCTCTGCGGGTAAGCCCAAGGCGTTCTTTGTAAACAAGATCGACGACGAAAATTCCAACTTTGAAAAGACATTTGGCGGCTTGCGTGAGCAGTTCGGCACTTCTGTCTGCCCGTTGCTCATTCCGTTCAACGAAGGTACCGGTCAGGTTGGTTTCTATAACCTCATCACCGATGAAGTGTTCTATTGCGAAAAAGACGGTCACCGCGTTGAAACGACTCTTCCTGATCAGTATAAAGATAAGATCGCTGAATATAAGATCGCGCTCGATGAATCTTTGGCCATCACGAGTGAAGATCTTATGGAAAAATTCCTTATGGAAGAACCGCTCACCGAAGAAGAAAAGCATACCGCGCTCAATCAAGGCTTGCTGAGTGGCGATATCGCTCCTGTGTTCTGCGGTTCCGCAACCCAACTTGCAGGTATCCGTTTCTTCCTCGATGTTGCTGCCGCTTCCTTCGTTTCTCCGCTTGAAGCTATGAAGGATGCCGATGAAAACGGCGAAACCAAACTCTTTGTCTTTAAGACACTTGCAGATAACTTCGGTAAGAAGGTATTCTTCAAGGTCATGAACGGTAAACTTACCAAGGATCAGGTACTTAATAACATCACCACAGGTCAGCAGGAAAAATTCTCGAAGATCTGTACGTGTATCGGTAAGAAAGAAATCGAAGTTTCCGAGTTCATCACCGGCGATATCGGATATGCCGTAAAACTCGCGAACACCAACGTCAACGATACCCTCGTTGCAGGTGCAAGCGGCGAAGAATTCAAGAAAATCGATTTCCCGACTCCTTATTATACAATGGCTATCAAGCCGCTTTCCAAGAATGACGAAGACAAGATCTCCGCAGGTATCACAAAACTCCTTGAAGAAGATCCCACTCTCCGTTATGTAAACAACGCTGAAACCAAACAGATGACGGTTTCGGGCATGGGCGATATTCACCTTGATGTCGTCTGTGCAAAATTGAAGGCACGTTACGGCACCGCTGTTGAACTTGTTATACCGAGAATCGCTTATCGCGAAGCGATCAAGAAGAGCGTACAGGATGAAGGCAAGCATAAGAAACAGTCCGGCGGTTCCGGTCAGTACGGTCACGTTAAGATCACCTTCGCGCCCGGTGCGGAAGACGGTCTTACCTTCACCCAAAGCGTTGTCGGCGGTAACGTTCCGAAGAACTTCTATCCCGCTGTTGAAAAAGGACTTCTTGAAGCAATGCAGAAAGGTGTTCTTGCCGGATTCCCGATGGCAAACCTTTCGGCTGACCTGTTCGACGGTTCCTATCACCCCGTTGACTCCAACGAAATTTCCTTCAAACTTGCCGCAAAGCTTGCGTTCAAGGAAGGACTTCCCAAGGCAAACCCCGTTATTCTTGAACCTGTCGGCTATTTGAAGTGCACGATCCCCACTTCTTATTCCGGCGATATTATGGGTGACGTAAGTAAACGTCGCGGCAGAATCATGGGCATGAGCGAAAGCACCCGCAAGGGATACACTGTTATCGAAGCGGAAATTCCTTCTGCCGAAATGACGGTTTATGCAGTTCAGCTTCGTGCTATGACTCAGGGCAGAGGTACATATACTTTTGACTTTGTGAGATATGAAGAAGCACCTGCCGAAGTTGCACAGAAGGTCATTGCAGAAGCAAAGAATAACGAAGAAGAATAAGCCTTTTGACGTTCCCGCGATTTTGCGGTTGCGGGAACGTTTCTAAAAAATACCACGATTTTCCTGAAAAGTGAGGCTCTCAAATGAAAACTAACGTCAAAAAAAGCCGTCGTATCCTTTTGATGCTTGGCTTGGTTATGATGCTTGCCGTAGTTCTTGTCGCTTGCGTGAACACAGATAAAGTTCCCGAGGTAGATAAAGAATTCGAAAGCAGAGACACTAACATCGGAGAAGTTGATACTTCGGAAGACCGCGACCTTGAACCCGAAGAAGGTCAGTCTAACGCACCCGTCGTTACCGATATCGTTCACATTTCTCCTCTTAAAGTTGCAGTCAGCGGCACTTGCGATGAAGGCGCGCTCATCCGCGTCAAATGCGGAGGCAATGTCGTCGAAGTTAATTCGAGAGACGGCTATTTCATTGCCGAAGTCGAACTTGTTAACGAAGGCGGTAACCTTGTCAGCGTAACTGCGCAGGTTTCCGATAAAACCGAATCCAAACCGTGGGAAGAAGCGGTTTATAAAAATGCAACTGCCGATACCCGTCTTGACGGAATGAGCGTTTCGGTCGGTCCCGATTCCCGCCTCTATTTTGACTTCATGAAGGCTAATTATATGGGCGGCACTGACACCATTTATACCGTCAGCGAACTCAATAAGATCCGCGATACCGTCAACAAAGACGTTGCAAATTACAACAAGCATGCAGGTGTTCAGGAATCTCAGATCATTTATCTCCTTCTTCCTGATGCTGCTTCGATTTATCCCGAAGTTCTTCCTGCTGATACTGTTCCCAGCGCAACCGGCACTATCTATGATCAGATGCTTGATGCTCTCGGTCAGACACGTGCAACCGTTATTGATATGCGCGAAAAGTTCAAAACCCTTAAAGACGATCCTGCGGTTATCGAAAAGGGCGGCCTTTATCGCGTTACCGACAGCAGCCTTACCGATTATGGCGCATATCTCGTTTACCAAGAACTTATGAACGAATATATCGCGAAGAAGTTCCCTGCGGCAATGGCAAGACCTGTCACCGATTTTGAATGGGAATTCGTTGAAAATGCAGCCGGCGGTAACCTTGTTGGCTATCGTGAACTCGATCAGAGCGTTATCACCGAAAGCTTTTGGAAGTCAACGCCCAAGTTCTCTCTTGATCTTGGCACCGACAGCAAATCGACCGATAACCTCTCGTCGATCGTTAAATATGTTGACGCTAAAAACAAAGACTTCAACTTTAACGTAGAAGTTGATGCAAATGACGGAATAAAGACCATCGCCGAACGTGCTGTCATTGATACCGGTCGTGCCGATGCCGGTCTTCCCACCGCGATCATTTGCCGTGACTATAATTCTTATGCGTTTACCGATATCCTTGTTGAAAGATTTGAAAAAACCTTGCTTCTCAGAGGCGGAGAGTTCTATCTCGATACAAACGACAGCGCAACGCTTGGTGATAACGCGGCAGCAGGCGATACTGCACCCGACTATATCATCTATATTCTTTCCGAGCAGAGCATGAAAACTGCGTTTGGTAACGCACTTGCCGGCTAAAATGTGAAAAAAGGGCGCATCGGAAGCGATGCGCCCTTTTGTTTTTCAGGAGATTTTTTATGCGAAAACTTTTGTTGATATTGCTTACGGGCTGTATTGCCGTTTCGCTTTTTGCGTGCAATGTCGAAAAAAGCGGAGAAAATTCGCAGATTGGCGAAATATCTGAAAATTCGGATTCTTATCGTCCGGAGGAGTATGAAGAAAATATAACAACGCCTTTGCTTTGGAAAGTGACATCGGACAACGGAGCGGTCATCTGGCTTTTCGGCTCGATTAGCGAGGGGACGAGCGATTTGTATCCGCTGCACGAAACCGTTTCGAATGCCTTTAATGCTTCGGCATCTTTGGCGGTGAAGTTTGATGTCCTCGATTTTGCTCGAAACTATGAATTGCAACAAATTGCAGCCGGATATATGTTTTATGACGGCGAGGACAAAATTTCGGATAAAATAGATCCGGCGCTTTATTTGTCGGTCATGTCGCTGCTTTCCGAAAGAGGAGAATATGACCCGATGTATGAATATATGCGTCCGATATTCTTGCAGGAACTTGTTGATAAACTTGCGATGTCGGAAGCCAACCTTTCGTCGGAATTCGGGACTGATAACTATTTTCTTTCGGCCGCAAAGAGTTCGGGCAAAGCTGTGATTGAGATAGAATCTGTCGAGCAGATATACAGCGAGCGCGCGGCGATCTCCGATGAAATGCAGGAAAAGTTGCTTTCGACCACCGTTGCGGCATATCGGAGCGGAACCTATGTGAGCGATATGCAAACGGCTGTGAACTCCTGGAAAACGGGGGATGCGGAAACGTTGGAAAAACTCTTTCTCGGTGACAAAACCGTTGAGTTTGAGGAATATCAAAGCGTTCTGTATGGTGAGACGAATGAGCGCATAACCGATTTTTGCAGTTCAAAACTCGATTCGGGCGAAGAAGTGTTCGTTTGTGTCGGGCTGGTTCATTTTCTCGGAGATGACGGCGTTGTCTCTCGGTTGAAAACGCTCGGATATACCGTTGAAAGGGCTGTATAAAAAATTCGGCAGATGCTTATTTAAGCATCTGCCGTTGCTTTTTTATTTGGTTTTCGTGCTTTTTGATGTGAGCAGTTCGATCGCAAACGCTGCGGCATCGGTGATCACCTGGCCTCTCCTCGTGACAACGGCGGGTTGTCTTGTGAGGGGTGCATTCTTGATATCGAAAACAGCGATTTCTCCGTCGCGGTGTTCATGTTCTACAAATTGGCGGGGAAGTATGGTCGCGCCGACACCCGACCTTGCAACCGACCATGCGGTCGTAAGCCCGACAACTTCTGCGGCGATCGTCGGCGTGAAATCCGATGCGGCGCAAAGTTTGTCAAACAAATTTCTCATTTCCTGCGATTGCCCGACGACAACAAAAGGAAGTTCTTTGCAATCCTTGAAATTGATCACGTTATCAACCGTAAACGAAGAAATTTTCGGTTCGAACTCCTTCGGGACAGCCAACACAAGACGGTCGGGTTCAAGCATGCGTATATCAAGAACCGAATCGTCAACGGGAAGATTGACAACGGCGAAATCGTATTTACCATCGGCAACCTCTTTTCGCAGAATGTCGCTGCCCGCCTCATGAAGTTTAATAACCGTTTCGGGAAATCTTTCGCGAAGTTCTTTCATGATTTTAGGGATCAGGTAGGAACTTCTGAACGGAGTGATACCAACCGTAAGTTGACCTGCCTGTCCTGATTTATATCGCTCCATAGAACGAAGGAGTTGATCTTCTTTATAAAGCAACTCTTTTGCTTCGCGAATGAAATATTCTCCCGCAGGAGTCAATACCAACGGATTGCTGTTGCGGTCGAAAAGTTTGATGCCCAATTCGCTTTCCAAATGAAGTATCTGCTTGCTCAACGCGGGTTGGGTGATATTTAGTTTTTTTGCAACTATTGAAAAGTTGCGTATCTGCGAAAGCATTATCGCATATTGTAACTGACGCGAATTCAATCAAAAAACTCCTTTGACAACCGTTGATGAATTTAGTTTACAACGCGATAACAAAAAAAGCAATATTATTATCGAAATTTTTGAAAAACCCTTGACAAAGGCAAAAGAGGTGCTATAATATAACCCGTTGGATATGACTGGTATAACTTATAAGAAATAAAAAGGAGAAACGGAATGCATTTATCACTTGTTTATTTAGGTATAATGCTTGCGGTAATAATCGTTTGGTTCGCGTTGTTGAAACGTCCCGTTTATGAAGCCGTACTGATAAGTTTTTTGCTCTTGCTGACGATCACCGGAACCTGGAATAACGTTTGGTCATACATAGACGATGCTCTTTCGACTTCGTTGCTTTATTCAATGGTCGCTTTCGTTGCGATGTCGATACTTTTGACAAAAACGAAGATCATCGACAGCTGTATTGCCGTCATTCTTTCGGTTATCGGTCGCGTTACCGGCGGTGCAGGTTACACTGCCGTTATAGCAAGCGCTTTCATGGGCGCGCTTTCGGGTTCGGGGCCGGGCAACGTCATGGCAACGGGTGCTATCACCATTCCTGCGATGAAGCGTTCGGGATTCCCCGCAGAACTTGCCGCTAACATTGAAAGTAATTCAAGTTATATGGGCAATATGATCCCTCCTTCTTCAAACATCGTCGCTGCGTTGGGTGCGTTCACCGCTCTTTATCCTGCGTTGAATATCACAACGGGTCAGTTCTGGATGGTTCTTTGGGGAATTTCGATCTGGTTTGTTCTTCAAAGATTGATAATGGTTTGGACGTTCTGCAAATATTACAAAGTAAAACCCATGTCCAAAGATGAACTTCCCAACCTCAAAGAAACCCTTAAAGCCGGCTGGCAGGGTTTGCTTCTTCCTGTTATTATTTTTCTTCCGTTCCTGCTTGACTATCTCTTTAAGGATAATTTCTTCACGGAACGTCTCGGCGCGGAGGGTGCGAAGCATCTTTCCAGCTCGATCCTTCTCTTTATCGGCGGTATAGCATCGATATATACCTGCCTTATCGCAAAAGACAGAAAAACAGTAAAAATCACAAACATCGCAAAAATGTTCGGCGACGGCGTGAAAACGATCGCTCCCGCGATCGCGGTTTGCGTTTTTGGTTATATGATCGGTGCTCTGTTTGCCGATCTTAACGTTTCCGAAGAACTCGGCGAGATCATAACGGCTTGGAATTTCGGAAAGTTAGGCACGGTCGTTGCTATCTGCCTTATCACCTGTTTTATGGGTATGGTCATTCCCGGTTCATCGCTCGTTGTAATCTTTGGCCCGATGTTCATCGTAACTCTTGAAAAAGTCGGTTGCGATCCTTTGCTCGTTGCGGCGATGTTGCCTTGCATTTGCGGCGTTATGTGCGGCATAACTCCGCCCCTCGGATTGGGTATGTATGCAGGCATGACTTTGGCGGAATCCGATTTCAACAAAACGTTCAAAAACAACCTTTGGTGGGTTGCCGCGCAGTTTATTTTGGAAGTCGCCGTTCTCATGGGTTGGCTTCCGATCCTCGGTTTATAAGGAGGGCGAATTATGAAAAAAGTTTTGAAAAAGATTTCCGATGTGTTGAAAATTGTTTTCGGTTACGGTATTATGATCTGCCTGTTTGCGGGTGGATTGACGTTCTTCGGTTATATCGCCGCGATGTGCATCGGCGGCGAAACCGCGACCGAGATCTGTGTTTTCATCTATAAAACCATAATTCCTTATATCGTTAAAACCTCAACGATTTGCGTGCTTCTCGGCCTGGTTGTTATGTATCTCAACGGCGAAACCGCACTCACTCCCGACAAGAAAAAGTCTTCGAAGCACGAAGGCGAAATGTAAAAGAAAAAGGCTGTCTTTTGACAGCCTTTTTGTTTATCTGTTTTCGTACATCGAATCATAATAATTTTGGTATTCGCCGTTTACGATGTTTTCCCACCAATCACGGTTTTCAAGATACCAATTGATGGTCTTTTTAATACCTTCCGCAAAAGGTGTTTTGGGAAGCCAACCGAGTTCTCGATGAATCTTTTCGGGGTTGATAGCATATCTCAAATCGTGTCCGGCACGATCTTTAACGAACGTTATGAGTTCATCGCCTTTGCCCAATTCCGACAAGATCAAACGTACAACGTCGATGTTCCTCATTTCGTTATGCCCGCCGACGTTGTAAACTTCACCGATTCTTCCGTTGTGGATAATGAGGTCGATAGCCGAGCAGTGGTCTTCAACATAGAGCCAATCGCGCACGTTGATGCCTTCACCGTAAACGGGGAGCGGCTTGTCGTGAAGCGCGTTGATGATCATCAAAGGGATAAGTTTTTCGGGGAAGTGATACGGACCGTAGTTGTTGGAACATCTCGAAATTGTGATAGGTGTTCCGTAGGTTCTGTAATAAGCAAGAACCAAAAGATCCGCCGACGCTTTGCTTGCCGAATAGGGACTTGACGTGTGAAGGCGGGTGGTTTCCTCAAAGAAAAGGTCGGGGCGGTCAAGAGGAAGATCGCCGTAGACTTCATCGGTAGAGACTTGGTGATAACGCTTGACGTTGAACTTTCTCGATGCGTCTAAAAGCACCTGAGTTCCGAGAACGTTGGTTTTCAAAAACACTTCGGGGTCTAAGATGGAACGGTCAACGTGGCTTTCTGCCGCAAAGTTGACTACAATGTCAAAATTGCTTTTCTCAAAAAGGTCGAAAACGAATTTGCGGTTGGCAATATCGCCCTTCACAAAAGTGAAGTTGGGGTTCTTCATTGCAGGTTTAAGAGTATGAAGGTTGCCTGCATAGGTCAATTTGTCAAGCACAACGATTTCGTAATCGGGATGATTTTCGAGCATGTAATATGCGAAATTGCTGCCGATAAATCCGGCACCACCGGTAACCAAAATTTTCATTTTGAATTCTCCGTTTAAATCTTTATTTTATTTTGCCTTCGCCGATATTTCTCAAATGTTTCCCGTAGGCCGATTTTCCGTATTTGTCTGCTGCCGCCGTGAGATCTTCAAGCGTTATCCAACCGCGGTTGTAGGCGATTTCTTCGGGAGCGGAAATGATAATGCCTTGACGGGTTTCGATCGTTTTGACGAAATCTGCCGCTTCGATAAGATTGTCAACTGTGCCTGTGTCAAGCCAGGTGTAGCCTCTGCCCAGCAATTTGACGTTAAGTTTGTCTTCTTCGAGATACATTCTGTTGAGATCGGTGATCTCCAATTCGCCGCGCACGGACGGTTTGACGCGTTTTGCCTTTTCAACAACCGTGTTGTCATAGAAGTACAAACCGGTTACGCAGTAATTGGATTTCGGATTTTCGGGTTTTTCTTCGATCGAAATGACCTTGTTGTTTTTATCAAACTCAACGATTCCGAAACTTTTCGGGTCATTAACGTAATAACCGAAAACGGTGGCCTTGCCTTTCTCGCTGTCGGCAACCGATTGGCGCAGCAACTTGACAAAACCGCTTCCGTAAAAGATGTTATCGCCAAGCACCATTGCACAGGCATCGTTTCCGATGAACTCTTCGCCGATAATGAACGCCTGAGCCAATCCGTCGGGCGAGGGTTGTTCTTTGTAAGAAAGTCGGACCCCGATATCCTTGCCGTCTCCCAAAAGACGTTGGAAGTTAGGAAGGTCCTGAGGAGTGGAAATGATAAGGATATCTCTGATGCCCGCCAACATGAGCGTTGACAGGGGATAATATATCATGGGTTTGTCATAAATGGGAAGCAATTGTTTTGAAGTTACAATTGTGAGCGGATAAAGTCGAGTGCCTGAACCGCCCGCTAGGATAATACCTTTCATAACAAATCTCCTTGCTTTTTTACGAATAAATACTACCATGTATAATCGTTTTTGTCAACTTTTAAAGAAATCGGGTCGTGATGCTTTCGTTATCAAAGCGTCATCAACTTTTTTCGACCAATTTCGATTGACAATATCATTCGTTATTATAACATGTCTATAACAAAAAAACAAGAGGTTGCGTTTATAACCTTGCCATTTGTTTCATGCGCGCTTTTATAAATGTGTTGATTTTTGGAAACAAATGTGGTATTATATGTAGGCCAATATTAGTTTTAATATGGATAATTATGCTTTCGCAGAAACAAAAACAGACAATTGAAATCAAGGGAGGGCGAACAGAATTGCTTATATCCGTTGCTATTCCGTGTTACAAATCCGAAAAAACCATCGAGAGAGTTGTTGATGAAATCAGGGAGGTTATTAAAAGCCGCCCCGAATATGATTATCAGATAATCCTTGTTAACGATTATCCTTTCGATAACACATTTTCGGTTATAAAAAGGCTTTGCGAACAGGATTCAAAGATCGTCGGCGTTAATCTGTCCCGCAATTTCGGGCAGGCCTCTGCCAAACTTGCCGCAGTTCCTTACGCAAAGGGCGACGTTTTGGTCTATATGGACGACGACGGACAGCACCCTGCGGAAGGTATCATTCCTCTTGCCGAAAAGATCATGGAGGGATATGATGTCGTCTATGCTTATTTCAAAAACAAAAAACACAGTCTTTTCAAAAGGCTGACCAGTAAATTAAACGCAAAAATGGCAGAAATGAACGGCACTCGTGTTAAAGGTATTCACGTTTCGAGTTTTTATGCAATAAGCCGTTTTGCCATCGAATCCTATGAGCATTATAAAAGCCCGTTCCCCTCGATGATGGGTTATCTTAATACACTCATCGGTAAAACAACCGAGATCGAAATGCATCACAGAGCCCGTATGGAGGGCAAATCGAATTACACTCTCAAAAAACTGTTGAAACTTTGGCTCACCGGATTTACCAACTTCTCGGTGCTCCCGCTTCGTTTTATTGCGTTTTTGGGTGTCGGATTTGCAATTTGCGGTTTCGTTTTCGGTGCGGTTATTATTGTCATGAAATTGATCAACCCGCTGATGGCAGCAGGCTATGCCTCAACCATGTCAGTAATGCTGTTTATGGGCGGTCTTGTCCTGCTGGCTCTCGGATTTATCGGTGAATATATCGGCAGGATCTATATGACTATCAGCAACCTTCAACAGTATCGCGTTCGCGAAGTTATTAACGATCCCAAAGAAGAAAAGTGATGAATACTTAAAAAGGTCGGTTTTGATATGATACAATTTAACGTTGCGCCCCAAGTGGGCACGGAACTTGATTTTATCAAAGAAGCAATAGCCAGTCATAAGATCTGCGGCGACGGCGGTTTTACAAAAAAATGTAACGCTTGGCTTGAAGCGCAAACGAAAACACAAAAGGCGTTGTTGACAACATCCTGCACTCATGCCCTTGAAATGGCGGCGATCCTTTGCGATATCAAGGCGGGCGATGAGGTCATCATGCCGTCTTATACTTTCGTTTCCACCGCCGATGCTTTTGTCGGACGCGGTGCAAAGGTCGTATTTGTCGATATCCGCCCCGATACGATGAACATTGATGAAAATCTTATCGAAGCAGCAATTACCGATAAGACCAAAGCGATCGTTCCGGTTCATTATGCGGGAGTTTCCTGCGAAATGGATAAAATCATGGATATCGCGAAAAAATACAATCTCAAAGTTGTCGAAGACGCGGCGCAGGGTGTGATGGCGTTTTATAAGAATCGAGCTTTGGGAACTTTCGGCGATTTCGGTTGTTTCAGTTTCCATGAAACCAAGAATTACAGCATGGGCGAAGGCGGAGCTTTGCTTATCCGCGATCTCGAAAATATCGAGCGCGCCGAGATTATTCGCGAAAAGGGCACGAACCGCAGTAAATTTTTCAGAGGTCAGGTTGATAAATACACCTGGGTCGATTTCGGTTCGTCTTACCTCCCGAGCGATATCAACGCCGCTTATCTGTGGGCTCAGCTTCAATATGCCGAGGAAATCAATAATGACCGCTTGAAAACCTGGAACGCTTATTACGAAGCGTTGAAACCCCTTGCCGATGAGGGCAGGATCGAGTTGCCGTTCATTCCCGAACACTGCGCTCATAATGCACACATGTTTTATATCAAGGCGAAAAACCTTGAAGAACGCACCCGTTTGATATCTTATCTTAAAGAAAACGGAGTTTCGGCGGCATTCCATTATATACCGCTTCATTCCGCTCCCGCGGGACAACGTTTCGGTGTTTTCTTCGGCGAGGACAGATTCACCACCAAAGAAAGCGAACGCTTGATGCGCTTGCCGATGTATTACGGCTTGAACGAAGATGAGATTGCTTGCGTAACCGAAAACATCATTGAATTTTATAAATGATCAAAGAAGGGGTTCTTTGTGAAAAAGATTGTAATAATCGGCGCGAACGATTTTCAAAACCGATTGATATTAAAAGCAAAATCGCTCGGGTATGAAACCCATGTTTTCGCATGGCGTGACGGAGCTGTCGGCGAAAAAAATGCAGATTTCTTTTATCCCGTCAGCATTGTCGAAAAGGACGAGATCCTCGAAGAATGTCGCCGTATTCAACCCGATGGCGTCTGCTCGATAGCTTCCGACCTTGCTGCAATAACCGTAAATTACGTTGCCGAGAATTTGGGACTCCCCTGCAACGCAACGAAATTCACGGAAATTCAAACCAATAAATATGCAATGCGCAAAGCAATGTCAGATGCGGGTATTCCTTGCCCGAAATTTGCGCTTGCGGACAATGATTCCGATTTTTCGGAATTGCTTTCCGGCTTTTCGTTTCCGATAATCGTAAAACCCACCGACCGTTCGGGAAGCCGTAATATCATGAAACTCGAAAGCCTTGACGGTATCGAAAAGGCTGTTTCTGAGGCGAGCGCAACTTCTTTTGAGAAAAAGGCGATCATTGAAGAATATCTTTCCGGCAACGAGTACAGTATGGAAACCATCACCTATAACGGGGAACATCATTTTCTTGCCGTCACCAAGAAATTCACAACGGGCGCGCCTCATTTTATCGAAACCGGTCATAAACAGCCCTCGGATCTTTCGGCTGAGATTGTCGAAAAGGCGAAGAATACAATTTTCAAAGCGTTGGATGCACTGCATGTCGAAAACAGTGCGGGCCATTCCGAATTCCGTGTCGATAATGATGGAAATATAAAGATCATTGAGATCGGCGCACGTATGGGCGGCGATTGTATCGGTTCCGATCTTGTTTATCTTTCGACAGGAAATGATTTTGTGAAAATGGTTATAGATATTGCTTGCGGAAACGCGCCTTCGTTTGTCGAAGAACCGAGAAACCGCGAAGCCGAGATCAGGTTCCTGTTCGATCGCGAGGATCTTGATGCGTTTGGGGAATATCAACGTAAATATCCCGAAACCATTTATCGTGTCAGCGATTTTGAATTGGAAAATATGGGGAACGTCACCGACAGTTCCACAAGGATCGGATATTATATCACTTTGAAATAACCTCTTAATTAACTTGAACCTTAAAAGGGGATTGTTATGACGAAATTTATCGTAAAAACGGTCAACGTTGTGTTTGTTGCAATTTTGACCGTTATGATATTCAGCATGGGTATGGTCATGGGAGAACTTATGCTCTCCGATTGGCTTGCCTTTGGGTTCGGTGTTGTTCTTGTTGCTTTTCTCGTTGCGGCAGGTCTGCTTTTGAGAGATCCTCTTAAAAAATGCGGCCGACGGATTTATGCGTTTTTGTCAAAAATTCCCGCTTACAAGTTGGCGATGTTTCTTTTCGCGTTTGTTGCGGTCACGAAGATATTTTTCGTATTTTTGTTCGACAACGATATGTCGCCCCACGTTGATTTCGGCAGATATAAGTATTTTGCTCAGCAATATGCCGATTGGGGACGAATCCTGAAAGATGCTGATTACGCTTTTAAATATAAATATACCGCCGTTTACGGGCTTGTTCTTTCGCCTTTTGCGAAACTTTTCGGCAGTGACACGAAGGTATTCACCTGCATACTTTCGGTTTTGAATGCGGCTGGTATAGTTTTGCTTTTTGATATCCTCAAACGTTATGCGGGGAAAGAAAAAGCATTTTTTATGATGCTGATTTACAGCATCGTCCCGATGGGTATGTTCCAAACGCAGATATTGACCCATGAAAACGGTCTTTTCTTCTTCCATATTCTTGCCGTCTGGATTTTCCTGAAAGCGTTTGATAAGAAAAACCATATTGCTTTGCGATTTGGCTGTGTTCTTCTTGCTTCGCTCGTTCTTGCGGTCGGGAAGTCGATCAATGCGGCGGGCAGAGTTTTCTTCATCTCGTTTGGGATTTTTGCCGTCGCGAAAATTTTCGAAAACGGCTTTAATGTCAAAAAAATCTCAAAAGTCGTTTGTGTTTTGCTTGTCCTTGTTCTTGTTTATATGGGTTCTTCGAGGCTCGTGGATCATATTGTGAACACGACTGTCGAAGGCGCCGAAACGATGCAATCGGACAGCAAACGTCTGCCTTACGGGTGGGGACTTTATTTAGGATCCAACTTCGAACATAACGGGCTTTGGAATTATCAGGATTATTCGGATTATGAAGAATATAATAACATTCCGAACAAAGAAGAAGCGCTTCAGTATCAACGCGATCTGTTAAAAGACCGCTTTGGGGAATATGTCGATTCGCCGCTGAAAATTCCGATACACCTTTTCAGAAAGGTTCGTGTTCTTTGGGGCGAGCAAACGCTTCCGTTCGGTTATGAACTCGGCAATAAGGTGAACGATTATATTTACAACGCGCATAACGGGGTGATCTTCGGCACTATAACCGTGATCAACCGACTTTCCTTCATGTCGATCTATATCATGCTTTTGTTATCAATGTTGAAAGAACTCAAAAAGAAAACTCATGAGGTAACTCCCGCGCTTCACTTCAAAATGGCGATTATCGGTGTTACCTGTGCGCTTTTGCTGTTTGAGGTCACGCCGAAATATGCGACTCATTTGCAGGTGTTCTTTTTCTGCCTGCTTGCGATGTCGCTCTCCGGATATTTTGAATTTGAACTTCCGAGATTCAAAAAATCGGTCGTTGCGGAAAACGCAGATACAACCGCCGAAGAAAAAAACGTTAACGAATAAAAAAGTCAATCCGCCGAAATGTTTTTCGGCGGATTTTTTGATTTTTCTGTTTTTGTGTGGTATAATTTAATAAAAGGCATAAGAAATGCGAGATTGTCATGGAAATAAATAAAGACATAACTATACAAAACAAAAAACTTTGGAAATCAAAAGCAGAACCTGTCAAAGAATTGATTCCTCTTTGCCGCAAATTGGCGGCAGAGGGCAGCGTTTTGCTTGAAAACAACGGTGTTTTGCCATTTTCAAAGGGAGCAAAGATCGCGCTTTTCGGCAGGATTCAGGAAACTTATATCAAAAGCGGTACAGGTTCCGGCGGCCTTGTCAGGGCAGAGAATCCTCCGTGCATTCTCGATTCATTTCGCGAAAACGGTGTGTTTGTGATCGACGAAGAGCTTGCGAAGATTTATGAAAAATGGATCGGCGAAAACCCTTTCGACAACGGCAACGGTTGGGCAACCGAGCCCTGGTCGCAAAAGGAAATGCCGCTTGACGGCGAATTGGTGAAGAAATTTGCGAAACAAAACGATGCGGCTGTGATCATCATCGGGAGAACTGCGGGCGAGGACAAAGATAATTCTTTTGAAAAAGGAAGTTATCGCCTTTCCGACGAAGAGACCGCGATGATTAAAGTCGTGACCGAAAATTTCAAAAAGACGGTCGTGGTAATGAACGTCGGCAATCTTATCGATCTTTCGTTCGTTGACGAATATGACGTGTCGGCTCTTTTGTATGTCTGGCAGGGCGGACAGGAGGGCGCAAACGCGCTTGCGGACATTCTTTCGGGGAAAACAAGTCCGTGCGGCAAATTACCCGACACTCAACCTTTCAAAGTTGAAGATTATCCTTCTTTTTCCAATTTCGGAAACAGGAATGAATGTGTTTATCAAGAAGATATCTATGTCGGTTATAGATATTTTGAAACGTTTGCCCGAGATAAGGTTCGCTATCCGTTCGGCTACGGAATCACTTATGCCGAGTTTAAAACCGATTTTAACGCCTGCTGCGAAAACGGCAAAATCACCGTCACGGCGAAGGTTAAAAATGTCGGAAACTTCGCCTCACGCGAGGTGATTCAGGTTTATTTCGGTGCGCCGTGCGGAAGGTTGGGCACTCCGTCTAAACAACTTGCCGCTTATGCAAAAACCGAGGAACTGAACCCCGGGCAAAGTCAAACGCTGGAAATAATGTTCGATGTTTCGGAAATGGCATCTTATGACGATTGCGGAGCAACGGGCAACGAGTTTTGCTATGTTTTGGAGCAGGGCGAATATCTGATTTTCGCGGGAACCGATGTAAGAAACAGCGAATGTGTTTATAAATTTAATCTTGAAAACACCGTTGTCACCGAAAAACTGGAACAGATCATGCCGCCCGAAAAAGCGTTTGAACGGTTGACGGCGATATGTGATGCTGACGGAAATCGTCTTTTAAAGAAAACGAACGCTCCGTTAAGAAAATACGACCTTGACGCGAGGATAAAATCGCGCCGTTTTGAAGAAATCATTTTCACCGGCGATAAAGGCATTAAACTCATCGACGTTGCCGACCGAAAAAACACGCTTGATGAATTTGTCGCTCAGCTGTCTGATGAAGACCTTTTTGCGATCGTCTGCGGAGAGGGCATGAACAGCCCGAAAGTGACGGTCGGAACCGGCGCTGCTTTCGGCGGTGTGACAGATTCTCTGCTTGAAATGGGAATCCCTGTCTGCTGTGTTTCGGACGGCCCGTCGGGGATCCGTATCGGCGGCGATTTTAAAACCACCTCGCTTCCGAACGGTTACGTTTTCGCCGCATCTTTTGATGATGATCTCACCGAGAGGATCTTTGAACTCATCGGAGTTGAACTTTTCGCTCATAACATTGATGCGCTTCTCGGCCCCGGAATGAATATTCATCGCCACCCGTTTTGCGGCAGGAATTTCGAGTATTTTTCCGAGGATCCTCTCCTTTCGGGTAAGATTGCTGCGGCGCAAAGCCGAGGGATAGCAAGATCGGGTTGTACGACAACTATAAAGCATTTTTGCTGCAACAATCAGGAACTCGGTCGTTCGGGCTGTGATTCTGTCGTTTCCGAAAGAGCGTTGCGCGAAATCTATCTCAAAGGCTTCGGGATAGCCGTCAAAGAAGGCGGCGCGACAGCGATCATGACCGCCTATAACGCTGTGAACGGTTATCTGACTGCTTCGAATTACGACCTCACCGAAACCCTTCTTCGCAAAGAATGGAATTACAGCGGATTCGTAATGTCCGATTGGTGGGCAAGATGTAACTGCCGCGGAGAAGCAGGCACTGTCGAGAACCTCAAAGCAATGGTGAGGGCACATAACGATATCTTCATGGTCTGCGAATCGGCAAAAGAAAAAGTGCATAACCTCCGTGAAGGCTTGAACGAGGGTTATATCACCCGCGCCGATCTGCAATATTGTGCCAAAAATCTGCTGAATTATATCTTAAAATCTCCGACTTTCCAAAAGTTTGTTGATAACGGATTTAAATCCGTTGTTTTGTGATGAAAGACGAAAATGTATTGAATTCGGCTGAATTTTTGATTCGCTCGCGGTTGAATGTATTCTCATGATATGATATAATGATTCCAATATAACAAAGAGGAGTTAATATGAATTACAGGACAGACCGATACGGCAATCAGCTTTCAATCTTGGGTTTTGGGTGTATGCGCTTCAAAAACAAGCTGGGCAAGATAGACATGGTCGAAACCGAAAAGCAGATCATGACCGCTTTTGAGGGCGGGGTTAATTATTTCGATACTGCATATATTTATCCCGGCAGCGAGGCGGCATTGGGCGAGATCTTGGAAAAGAACGGTATCAGAGATAAGGTTTACATAGCCACCAAATTCCCTCACTATCTTGTCAAGAGCATTGATGAACTTGACAAGATGTTTTCCGAGGAACTGAGGCGCTTGCGTACGGATTATGTGGATTATTACCTGATGCACATGCTCACCGATACCGACACTTGGGACCGTCTGAAAGCGCTCGGCGTAGATAAATGGCTGGCTGAAAAGAAGGCAAGCGGAGTTATCCGACAGGTGGGTTTTTCATATCACGGAAATACCGAAATGTTCTGCTCGGTGGTCGATGCCCATGATTGGGATATATGCATCATTCAGTATAATTACATGGACGAGCATTCTCAGGCGGGACGCAGAGGGCTCTGCTATGCTCATTCCAAAGGTTTGCCCGTGGTGATAATGGAGCCGCTTCGCGGAGGCAAGTTGGTGAACAGATTGCCTGACGAGGCGAAAAAGTGTTTTGCGGATTACAAAGTATCCCGTACCCCCGCGGATTGGGCTTTCCGCTGGCTGTGGAGTCAGCCCGAGGTGACTGTCGTGCTTTCGGGCATGAATTCCGAAGAGATGGTCAGGGAAAACGTAGCAACTGCATCTTCGGTAGAGATCGGGGAGATCGGTGCTGAGGAAGACGCTATGCTGAAAAAGGTAGTGAGCGCTATCAACGCGGATATGAAGGTCGGCTGCACAGGCTGCGGATATTGTATGCCCTGCCCAAAGGGCGTTGATATTCCCGGCACATTCGCCGCATATAACCGCCGTTATGCGGAGGGCAGATTCTGGTCGTTGGCGGATTATGTGATTTGCACCGCCATGCGTAAGAATTCTACTGCGGCATCCAACTGTATCGGTTGCGGAAAATGTGAAAAGCATTGTCCTCAGAACATAGAGATCAGAAAGCAATTGAAGGACGCAAAGAAAGTGCTTGAAACTCCGGTGTACCGTGTGGCAACAAAGGTAGTAAAATGGTTTGTCCATTTTTAACACCAACCCGAAATATAAAAACCGAGCGGATATCGTCCGCTCGGTTTTGTTATAAAAAATATATCAAACGGAAAATGATAATGCCATAAAAACAAAAACATTTTGATGAAAGAACATGTATTGTCCGCCGAATCGAGGCTCGTGTCATCATAACGCAAAAGTGCCGAAACGTTTCGCGATTGATGGGTTTTAGGGCTGTTTTACAAAAAAATGACGAAAAACAGCATGTTTTGACCTATACATAGCAAAAGCGAGGTGAAATTCACCTCGCTTAAATTATTTGTCAACAAAAAAGCCGGTTGCGCTTGACAAAGTCAGACTATTGTGATAGTATAGACTATGGAAATAGTCTGTGGGGGTCGTTATGAAGGAAAAACTTTTTGACAGTGAAGCCAAAGTGATGGAAATTATATGGGAGAAAAGTCCAATCTCCGCAAAAGAAATTAGTTTAATCGCAACTGATACAATTGGATGGAATAAAAATACCACCTATACGGTTATTAAAAAACTTGAAACAAAAGGCTTTATTCAGCGTGAAGATCCCGGCTTTATTTGCACTCCGCTTGTATCGCAAAATGAAATGCAAAAGGTGGAAGTCGCTTCACTTGTGAAAAAGGTGTTTGGCGGCTCTCGCAAGGCTTTGTTTTCGGCATTGTTTGAAGATGAGCCGTTATCTGAAGAAGAAATCAATGAGTTGCGTAAACTCATTGATAATAGGTGATGCTTATGTTGCAAGAAGTTTTCTATTGGATATTCAATATGAGCATAACCGCCGCCATAACCGGTGTGCTCATTATGCTTGTTAGACCTATTAAAAAGATTCCGAGAAGGCTGACGGTGTTTCTTTGGATAATTCCTTTTCTCAGAATGACTTTTCCTTTTGGACTCAACAGTCCTTATGGTCTGATGTCATTATTATCCAAGATCACCACAAAAACTATCGTTGTGTATCAACCTACTGATGATATAGCCTTTTCAATGATGAATAGCGTTATGGCGGCAGACACTTATTTCCCGATAACATATAAAGTCAATATACTCGAAGATATATTTAGAGTGGCTTCGGTTGTATGGATTATTGTTTCGCTAGCTATTCTTCTAATGTTGGTTGTTACATATTTTACTGCGATTTATGAAATCAAAGATTCATCCCATCTGAGAGACAATATCTATCTCTCAGCGAGAATTGTATCTCCTGCAGTATATGGCATTGTAAAACCTAAGATTATTTTGCCTGCTTCTTATAAGGACAAAGATATTGATTTTGTTATATTGCACGAAAAAACACATATACGCAGTTTTGATAATTTGTGGCGTATTATAGCGTTTGTAATTGTTGCAGTGCATTGGTTCAATCCGCTTTGCTGGTTGTTTTTAAAAGGGTTCCTTGCAGATCTTGAATTGTCTTGTGATGAGCGTGTTCTCTCAAAGATTGGAATTGACCGCGCAAAGGATTATGCATCATCTTTATTAGAAAGCAGACAAGGAACAACTGTATTTGCCTCTGCTTTTGGCGGTGCCAAAATACGCACACGAATCGAAAGTGTATTGTCCTTTAAGAAATTGACTTGGCTTTCGCTTACGGGCTTTGTAGCATTGATCGGTACTGTTTTCTATGTGCTACTAACAAATGCAGGATGAAAGGAGAATTAATATGAAAAGCAAACTGTTTGATCGGTATTATCTGCTTTCTTGCATCAGCGTTTTGATTGCCTCATATTATCCTTTGTCAATGGGAGTTAGGGTAATTACCGATATGATCGTCGATGGGGCGGTACTGAAAGATAACTATCCCAAATATATCATTCCGTACACACCAATAAGCATCGCAATCATTATAGGCGTTCTCTTAATGCCGTTGTGCATTAAACTTTTCAAGAGATTCGCCCTTGTTGGTGGAGCTTCCATAGCAACATGTATTTTCTTTGTGATCGAATTCCTGTTTGAACAAAAGGTTGTCGTATCAACAACTGAAACCGTTACAAAACTTGAAGATTGGCAGATGTTTATGTGTTATGT
>JAZSNS010000026.1:0-33453 GCA_045536535.1 Eubacteriales bacterium
GTAAAGAAGGATAGGGCCGGTCTGGGTCGTGTTGCCGCCGTTGATGTCATCGATATAGATAACAGCGGGATCAGCCGCACTTGCGCTGAAAGCGAGGCAGACAGGCAATATCATCATTATAGAGAGAATGACTGCGATGAATCTTTTCATGGAAGTTCTCCTTGGTTAAGTAATAGTAACACGAAGTGCTGCATTTGTGACCGAATGCACCTTATGCGTATGCCATTATTGTTAATTATTATACATCGTTTTTTTTGCAAAATCAACAAAGTGTTTTGTGATTTTGGATGTTTTTTAAAAAAATCCCCAAATTTCTTCGCCTGACCGAGGGGGAGAATTCCAATTGTTAATCCGGGTTTCAAATCAATCATCAAATAATACATATTGCAAACAAAAAGGACTTGGTAGCAAGTCCTTTTTCGATTTTGCCTTGATCGAGCTTTGATTGAACTTTAATAAATAACAATTAACCCAAGGTGCCGCAAGACACCTTGGGTTATCGTGAAATTATTTATCCAAACTCTTCATTGTGGGGAAGAGCAAAACGTCGCGGATCGCCTGCGAATCGGTGAGAAGCATGCACATTCTGTCAATGCCGTAGCCGATACCGCCTGTGGGAGGCATTCCGATTTCAAGCGCGTTGAGGAAGTCTTCGTCGGTGTGGTTCGCTTCTTCATCGCCTTGAGCAAACTGTTCTTCCTGAGCCGCAAAACGTTCGCGCTGATCGATCGGGTCGTTAAGTTCGGAATAGGCGTTTGCCATTTCCCAACCGTTCATAAAGAACTCGAAACGTTCGACATAATCGGGGTTTTCGGGCTTGCGCTTGGTGAGCGGAGATATCTCAACAGGGTGATCCATAACAAATGTCGGCTGAATGAGATGTTCTTCAACGAATTCCTCGAAGAAGAGGTTCAGGATATCGCCCTTCTTGTGGCGGGTTTCAAATTCGATTCCTTTTTCTTTCGCGATTGCACGCGCTTCTTCAAGCGTTGCGATCTCATTGAAGTCAACGCCCGAATATTTCTTGACGGCGTCAACCATCGTGATGCGTTCAAAAGGCTTTCCGAGATCCATTTCGATACCGTTGTAAACAATCTTGGTTGTGCCAAGCACTTCCAACGCCACATGACGATACATGTTTTCGGTGAGATCCATCATGCCATGATAATCGGTATATGCCTGATAAAGTTCCATGAGAGTGAACTCGGGGTTGTGACGGGTGTCGAGTCCTTCGTTTCTGAAAACTCTGCCGATCTCATAAACTCTTTCCAAACCGCCGACGATGAGGCGTTTGAGATAAAGTTCAAGAGAAATACGAAGTTTAAGGTCTTCGTTAAGCGCGTTGAAATGAGTCTCAAAAGGTCTCGCCGCCGCGCCGCCCGCGTTGGAAACGAGCATAGGCGTTTCAACTTCAAGGAATCCCTGAGAATCAAGGAAGCGTCGGATCGAGCTGATTATCTTCGAACGCTTGATCATCGTGTCCTTGGTTTCGGCGTTCATGATAAGGTCAACATATCTCTGGCGATAGCGGAGATCGGTATTTGTAAGACCGTGATATTTTTCGGGAAGTATCTGCAAACTTTTGGAAAGCAGAGTGACTTCGGTCGCGTGAACCGAAATTTCACCCGTTTTGGTCTTGAAAACAGTGCCCTTGATGCCGACGATGTCGCCGATATCGAATTTCTTAAATCCTGCATATTCATCAACGCCGATCGCGTCGCGAGCGACATAACTCTGAATCGTGCCGGGAAGATCCTGAACGTGACAGAAAGAAGCTTTGCCCATGATACGCTTCGACATAAGTCTTCCGGCGATCGAAACTTCCTTGCCTTCAAGTTCTTCGAAATTATTCTTGATGTCGTCGCTATGGTGGGAGACGTCATATTTTGTGATAACAAACGGATCCTGTCCTGCGGCGCGGAGATCGTCGAGTTTTTGACGGCGAACCGCAAGAAGGTCGCCCAAATTAACTTCGGGTTGTGCAGGAGTGTTTTTGATTTCTTCGCTCATTTTTTAAACTACCTTTTAATTAGTGAGGTGATTATTTCGAAATGTTTGTAATGGTGTATTTAACGATACCCATCGGCGTTTCAACGTTGATGCTGTCGCCCTTGCGCTGACCGATGAGAGCCTTGCCGAGGGGGCTGTCGTCGCTGATAAGGAACTGCATAGGATCAGCCTCGGTGGTGGAAACGATCTTATATTCGGTTTCTTCGCCCTCGTCAATGTTGTGAACGGTAACTTTGTTGCCGACATTTACCTTGTCAGTGCCGAGTTCGGCATCGTCAAGAACGATAGCGTTTGCAAGCGTTTCTTCGAGATGAGCGATCTTGCCTTCGATTTCCGCCTGCTCATTTTTTGCTTCATCGTATTCACTGTTTTCCGAAAGGTCGCCGTAAGCACGTGCTTTTTGGATCGCCTGGGCAACTTCTTTGCGTTTTACTGTTTTAAGATGTTCAAGTTCCTGTTGAAGTTTTTTGAGTCCCTCGTGGGAAACAATGATTTGCTTTGCCATTTTGGTTATTACTCCCTTTTTATATATGAAAATATTATACGTTCTGTTGAGATATTATTCTGCCGAGTTAAGCAATTCAAGCGCTTTTAAAAGTTGAGTATCTTCTTCTTTCGGCATTTTGAAGAAGATATTTTCCCATTTTTTGTCAAGTTCAACGACGTGATCGGGCGTTATGCCTGTTCCGTTATAATTTTCGCTGAACGGAGGGGTATAAAGCGAGGTCGATATTTTGAGTGCACTTCCGTCTTTGAACTTTTCGACGTCCTGAGCAGAACCTTTGCCGAAAGTTGTGTTTCCGACACTCTCCGCAAGTTCATAATCGCGAAGTGCCGCAACGAAAAGTTCGGCAGCCGAAGCGGTTTCTTGGTTGCACAGAACGACCATCGGTGCATCAAGACATTTTGCATCGGATTTTTCGGTTTCGACGTTGTCGTTGGCGTCAATGATGTTGACGATCGGGCCTTCGGGCAAAAGTTGGTCAAGCACAAGGCAGGTTGTGGTGAGAAAACCGCCGGTGTTATTGCGCACGTCAAAAATGTAACTTTCGCATCCTTCGCTCTGCGCAAGTTTGATTTTTTCTTCAAACTGGGTGTGCAAAGTTGTATCCATGAAGGTGATGATCTTGATATAAGCAACGTTTCCTTCGAGCTTTTCGTAAATGACGTTTTCGCTGGGGAAATAGCCGCGCGTTATAGTGACCTCGATGATTTCTTCTCCGCGCATAACTTTGAGTTCCACGTTGGTATCGGGTTTGCCGGGAATCGCTGCGACTATTGCGTCGTAATCGCTGTTCACTCCGCCGGCTTCGATAATAACGTCGCCGACTTGAAGTCCGCTCAACGAAGCGGGCGAATCGGTAACTATACCGTGAATATAAACCCCGTTTGTCGTATCGTCTTTGGCAACGCGAAGGCCTATTCCTGCGGACGTGCCGCTGCTCGAACTGAGATACTCGTCATATTCTTCTTTTGTCATGTATTCGCCGTGTTCATCGCCGATGCCGCCGGGCAATGACTTGTAGATATGATCCCAAAGATCTTCTTTGTTGTAATCATGGATCGTATCGTTGTCGATCAACGCAAGAAGTTGTGCGAGTTTGTTGTATTTTTCAATGTCGTCCGAAGCAAGCTCGTTCATCGTGTTATATTTGGTATATTCTGCCCATTCGTCGCGCAACTCGTTAATGCGTTCTTCTTCGTTTTTTGACATTATCGAAGAAACGCCCACGAATGTCACCAAACAAGTGATGAGCACGATGATGATGCAGGTAAAGGGGGACATTAATTTTTTGAACATTTAAATCCTTCTTTGTGTTAAGTGTTATCCGAAGATCCACTTGGGCAGATAATTTTCGGGATTAACGTAATTGCCTGCCTGTGAAGTGTATGTATTTGTGTCGATAACACCGAAATGCAGGTGATAACCGGTTGAACGGCCCGTTGTTCCTACATAAGCGATAACGTCGCCCTTTTTGACGGCGTCGCCGACTTTCACTTCATAAACAGGGCGTGAACTCGTTGTGTTGTCGCAGTGTGCATAAAGCGAGGAGATTCCGCTGCCGTGATAAATGGTAACGCATTCGCCGTAACCGCCGTTCCACGAAGCTCTCGTTACGATGCCGTCTGCAACCGCAACGATAGGAGTGCCTCTCGGGCAAGCGAGGTCGATGCCTTTGTGATATTCCGTCGTGGGCTTGCCGAACGGATCGTTACGCCAACCGAAACGGCTCGTGAGACGGAAACTGTAACCGTCTTTAATGGGGCAACCGAAAGCGGAATTCACGCTGTAATATTTTTTGCGCTCTTCTTCCAGCTCTTTGATTTTTGCTTTGACCTGCTGTACGACCGCGTTTTTATCTTTGTAGTCTTCGCCGAGTGCTTCTGCATCGAGCCCGAAACTTTCGGCGATCGTTTCGAATTGTTTGACCTTTGTTTCGAGATCCAATTCTTTTCGGTTGAGCTCTTCGAGATATTCGGTGTATTTTTTCTGTGCTTCCGCGAGCTCGTTATCGAGAACTTCAAGTTCGTTGAGAGATGCTTCGATCTCTTTCAAAAGACTGTTTGCGGCAGTCATGATATCGTTGAAGTTGTCGCGCTTCGTAAGATAATCCGAGAAATTATCGGATGAAAACAACATCTCGAAAGCGTTGGTCTCGCTGTTTTCATATATGAACTGCATCAGTTTCTTATACATCGAAACGCGATATTCGTAATCTTCTTCGATCATCGCCTTTTCGGTGAGAACTTCCGCACGTTTGAGGTCATATGACTCCATGATCGCGGTATTGATATCAATTTCGCTTTGAAGAACGTCGATTTCAGCTTGACATTGTTGCATCAATTGAAGGCTTTCACCTTGCTGACCTTCGAGTTTTTCGATGTTGCTCGTTATGGAAGATAACTCGCTTTGGAGTTTTTTGAGCAGATTTTGATATTCTTTGAGTTCTTCTTCAACATCGAAGATCGTTCTTGCTTCGACTTCTTCGTAAGGAACGCGAGTCGCCGTCGCGCCGAATATCATAACGGCGCAAAGCAGGAACAAAAACGATTTTTTGAGAGTTTTCATTAAAATTGCTCCTTTGTTTTGGGGGAGGAGATGATTTAAACTTTAAGATATTTTTTCATAGAAACGCTCGAAGATACAATGCCTGCGAAAAGTCCGATCGCAAGGAAGCCGATCGCGACGACAGCTGCATAAGTAACGAACGGTTCGGAAACGATTCCTGCGGAAGCTCCCATTGCAGAGGAAATGATATCTTTGAGCAGGAATTCATAAAGACAGAATTCGGCTCCGAACGAAATGATTGCGGAGAAGATACCGATCAGAATACCTTCGACAATGAACGGCATTCTGATGAAACTCTTCGTTGCACCGCAAAGACGCATGAATGTGATTTCGTGGCGGCGCGCATAAACACCGAGTTTGATGGTGTTCATAATAACGAAAAGCGAAATGATAAGGAATATAACCATGAGCCAGAGACCGACGATATAAAGCGTGTTTTTCAGGCTCATTACGTTATCGTAAAGTTCAAGATGGTCTTTGATGTCTTCGGTAGGAATGGCATCTTTTTGGTTGCCGTTGGGATCGGTAACGGTGATTGCGTCGATCTCGCTTTTGATCTTGGTGATTTCATCAATGTCGGAGAGGTTGATGAAGGTTATACGGTAACTTGAACGGAGAGGGTTGTCCTCAATGCTGTTGCCCCAGCCGTCGTTAACGCCTTCGTCATGCCTGTTTTCTTCGTTGTGTTTGAAGATTTCGTCGATGACAGAACCGTATTGTTCTCTCATGATTTCAAGATGCTCGTCGTCGGCAACAAAATAGAAATTCTTGGTCTGCGGATCGTTTTCGTCGATTTTGGGAGGAAGTTCTTTGTTTTCCCATTTTGAATCCGACCATTCGATTATCGACGACTTTTCACAGATCGCCGAAAGTTTTTCGCCGATCTCGATGAGCTGCACCGTGTCATAATTCTTGTCAAGCATGACTTCAATGACGTTAAGGCTGTCGATATTTTTGAAGTTATGGTCGATCGTTTCGATAACAAGATAAAAAGTACCGACAAGGATCATACAAGCAATAAGAACGAGTATTGAAGCCAACGTCATGACGCGGTTTCTGAAGACGCCCTTGAAGCCTTGACCTAAGTTGTAGAAAAATACGCTCGGTTTCATAATCAGAAATCGCCTCCGATCTTGTCGGAAACCAATTGACCGTTCTCCAATTTGATGACGCGCTTGTTGTAATTTTGTACGATCTGTGCGTCGTGAGTGATAACGATAACAGTTTTGCCGAGTTTATTGATTTTTAAAAGAAGCTCCATAATGCCTTCGGTCATTTTTGTGTCGATGTTGCCGGTGGGCTCGTCCGCAATAACGATGTCAGGGTTGTTGACGATCGCTCTTGCAAAAGCAACGCGCTGCTTTTCGCCGCCGGAGAGTTCGGTGGGGAAGGCATTGCTCTTGTGACCGATGCCGACCATTTCAAGGAAAACGGGAACGCGTTTGCGAATGAGCGACGGCTTTGCGCCGACGACACGCATTGCAAAAGCAACGTTTTCATAAACAGTCATATTGTCAAACAACTTGAAGTCCTGAAAGACCATTCCCATCGTGCGGCGGAGTTTATGAACTTTCCAGGGACGCATTTTGTGCAAACGGAACCCGTTGACAAAAAGTCTGCCGGAAGAAACTCGCTCTTCGCGGATCAAAAGTTTTGTGAGCGTCGTTTTGCCTGCACCGTTCGCGCCGACGATGAAAACGAATTCGCCTTCGTTGATTTGAAGCGAAACGTTGTTGAGTGCCATCGAAACGTTGTCGTAAGTCATCGAAACGTTTTGGAACCTGATCATAGCCTCTCTTCCGTCGTCTGCGGAAGAATAAGAACTGACGGGAGTGGTTTTTTCGGTTTCTTTGAGGATCTTTTCGACCTCTTGCTCAACCGACGTGACAACGGGGGCGGGTTCTGTTTCCTCGACCGTTTCTTCGGTCGTTTCTTCAACCGTTTCTTCATCGGATTCGGCAACAGGATCGTCGAGAACCTCTTCCGATTCCGGTTCCGGTTGCGTTTCAACCGTTTCCTCGCTCGCTCTTTCGACCGATTCCGCTTTGCTTTTCGCCAATTCTTCGGCGATGGTTTTCGCGAGTTGATCGGCTTTGCTTTCAACGGATGCGTTGGTTTCGGGAGCCATGTCGTTTGAATTTAATTCTTCGGATTCCGAGATGCCGAAGTTGTTTTGATTTTCATTCATAGCAAATACCAATTATTCTGATAAGTATATATTAATATATTGAAGGCTTGCTGATGAGATACTTTTTGACCATGAGCGCTACTTTGAAAGTGATGGCATGTTCAAATTCGCGAAGATCAAGACCCGTGATTTTCTTGATTTTTTCAAGACGGTATACAAGGGTATTGCGATGTACGAACAACTGTCTCGACGTTTCGGAAACGTTGAGGTTGTTGTCAAAGAATGCATGAATGGTCTGCAAAGTTTCCCTGTCAAGGCTTTCGAGCGAACCGCGCTTGAAAACTTCTTGAAGGAACATTTCACAAAGGGTTGTCGGAAGCTGATAAATAAGTCTGCCGATACCGAGGTTTTCATAATTGATAACGTTCTTTTCGGTGTCAAACACTTTGCCGACTTCAAGCGCAACCTGAGCGTCTTTGTAAGAACGCGCAAGTTCCTTGACGTTGGAAACGATCGAACCGATACCGATATGTACTTTGAGATAGAATTCGGATTGAACCGTATCGACAATGCTCTTTGCCATCATTTCGAGCGCCTTGGGATCGGTTGCGGATTTGAGTTCCTTGATGAGAACGATGTCGGATTCGCCGACATTGATGACGTAATCATGCGCCTTGTCGGGGAACATGTTCTGAATGACGTCATAAGGAACGAAATCGCCCGTGCCCATGAAGCGGATAAGAATGGCAACGCGGTTTACTTCGCTGTCAAAGCGAAGCTCTTTAGACTTGATATAAATGTCGCCGGGGAGAATGTTGTCAAGAATGATGTTCTTGATGAAGTTCGTCTTGTCGTATTTTTCGTCATAAAGAGTCTTTATGTTCGAGAAAGATACCGAAAGCAGAGCAGAAATGCTTTTTGCAATTTCATCCCCGCCTTCGACAAATACGATGTATTCGATCCTTGCATGCGAACCGATGGGACGGTAGGTGTAATCGCTGATGACAAGAGTGTCATAGCTATAAGAAAGTTCGTCAAGAATCTCTTTGTGCGAACTTCCGATCTTTGTGAGTTGACTGCATGCGATAACGACACCCTTGTCGTCAATAATACCGATTTCGCGGTCGACAGCCTCTCTCATCTGATAGATCAAACCCTGAAAAAGCTTGTTGCTCATTTTTGCCTTCTCCTTAATGTATTGATGAAAATTGATTACATCATAGTTAATATAATTTTATCTTAAATTTCTGTCAAATGCAAGAGTTTTTGCAAAAATACAACAAAGAAAACGCCTTAAATTTGTGTATTTTGTCTCATTTTTTGGAAATTGTCACATAAAAGCGAATTCCGTGAACAAAATGTGAACTAAACAACGCCGTGATACTTGAAAATAATGGAAAGAGTATTGACATAAGCAAAAAAGTGGTATATTATTATTATAAAGAAATTTGATCGACAAAACAAAAAAGGAGAAATAAAATGAACGAACAAAATCAGACCACCAAGGAACGCAAAAAGGCATCTTTTAACCTTAACAGTTTTATCAATATCATCATCAAAGCGCTTCCTATCGTTGCTATCGTCTTCTTTGCATATGCAATTGTAGGATTTATTTTCAACGGCGTTGACGGTATTATCGATGCGATTCGCGGAAAGAGCTTCTGGATCTTTGTTGACGGAGTTAAAAACTCTTTCGCAAGTCTTGCTCAGTATCTTTTCTATGGCGTCGTTACCGGCTGCTTTGCTAAAATTTTCAAGAGATAAATTTGTTTGCAAAACGGCATCTTCCCGAAACGAAGGTGCCGTTTTCCTTTTGTCTTTCAAATTCGATTTAAAACGTCAGAATTGCCGTTTTTTCTTTTTTTCTCGTCAAACGACAAAATTCGACAAAAAATGACATTTATTTCGCAGAAATACATCGAAACCCGTAAAAAGGGGTAAAAACGGCTCGCCGTTTGACGAATTATGAAACACGAAAGTTCTTGATTTGCAAGGGTTTTTGGGCAAAAACTATTGCGTGGGCGTTCTTTTTTGTGTTAAAATATCTTCACAGAAAATAATAATACAAGGAGCAACAAATTCATGGAAAAACCGAGGGTATTAGTCGCTGACAGTAACAGCGAATTCAGAAATCAATGTGTCCAAAGCCTCAGAAGGCAGGATATAGAAGTTGTCGCGGAGGCGTCTGACGGTCAGGAAGCCTTTTCGAAAATGGTAAGAAATAAACCGAACGTAGTCATTTCAGACCTTTATCTCGGGAAAATCGACGGGGTGGGGCTTATACGTACCGCGAAAAAACAAATGCCGGACGATTTTCCTGCTTTTATTGTGCTCACCTCTTATGCGAGCGAAGACCATTTCGAGGAATGCTGTGAAGCGGGCGCAGCATATTGTATGCTCAAACCGGTTGATTACGTTGCGCTTGCCGATCGTGTAAAACGCCTTGCCGATCGCGGACGCCGTCGCGGAACCGCGAGCGTTCCGGGCAGAGAAGAAGCCGACCTCGAAGCGCAGGTCACGAAGATCATACATCAGATTGGTGTTCCTGCACACATAAAAGGTTATCAGTATCTTCGCACTGCTATAATAATGACGATAAATAACACAGATGTTATCAATTCTGTGACAAAGGTGCTTTATCCTACCGTCGCAAAGCAATACGGAACGACAAGCTCGCGTGTTGAACGTGCCATTCGCCATGCGATCGAGGTAGCATGGGATCGCGGAGACCTTGACGTTTTGAACTCGTTTTTCGGTTATACCGTTCAGAATTCAAGGGGCAAACCTACCAATTCGGAGTTTATCGCAATGATCGCCGATAATCTCCGACTCAAAAACAAGGCTTATGCAAACGTATAAATGATTCAAAGAGGGTTTCTGCAAAAACGGAAACCCTTCTTTTTTAATATATTCCTCTGAAAAACGTCAACGGAAAAACAACATTGAAAAACCTCAAAAAACCTATTGACAACAGAGGGGATTTGTGTTAAACTCTCATTTGCCGCATGTATGGGGTTTTTTCAAGATGCAGTCAAATGCACACCTCTATCGCAGCGAGTCTTACGAAAGGAATTGGTGCTTACAAATGTTTGCAATCGTGGAAACAGGCGGAAAGCAATACAAGGTTAGCGAAGGCGACATCATCTTTGTTGAAAAGCTCGGTGTTGAAGAAGGCGAAACCTACACCTTCGAAAAGGTTCTTGCTTATTCCGATGATAACGGTTTTGTTGCAGGTACTCCTACCGTTGACGCAACCGTTACCGCAAGCGTCGTTAAGAACGGCAAGGGCAAGAAGATTCATGTAATCAAGTACAAGCCCAAGAAGGATTCCAAGAAGCATATCGGCCACAGACAGCCTTATACCAAGCTTCAGATCCTCAGCATCTCGAAATAAGAGATGATCACCGCTTCGTTCAATTCTCGGAACGGTAAATATTACAAATTCCGTGTCAGCGGACATTCGGGTTATGCAGAATCGGGCAGTGATATCGTCTGTGCCGCCGTCAGTTCGATGGTGATGTTGACGGTCAACACGATCACCGAAGATTTCGGCGTTCCTGCTGCGGTCAACGTGGAGGAAGAAGATGCTGTTATCGAGCTTTTGCTGAAAACCGAAGACGAACGCGCGCACGCACTTATCGCGGGGTTGGAACGTGAAATTTCTTCCCTCGCAAACGATTTTCCGGATAATGTCCGTTTGATCGTGAAATAATCAATTCGAAAGGAGCACAAACCATGCTTAGATTGTCTATCCAGTTCTTTGCACATAAAAAAGGTGTTGGTTCTACCAAGAACGGCCGTGACAGCGAATCCAAGCGTCTTGGCGTTAAAAGACAGGACGGTCAGTTCGTAACTGCCGGCAACATCCTTATGCGCCAGAGAGGCACCAAGATCCATCCCGGCAATAACGTCGGACGCGGCTCCGACGACACTCTCTTCGCTCTCATCGACGGTACTGTTAAGTTCGAACCGATGGCAGGCGGCAGAAAGAAAGTCAGCGTTTACGCTGTCAACGCAGATTAGTTTTTGTTAAGATAAAGAGCAGTCGGGTGCAGAATATCCCCGACTACTCTTTATTTTTTTTGACGGTTTTCTTTGGCTCACTCTGTTGATCGGAATGACAATAAGGATAACCGGAAATTCAACGTTGCGTCTGCGCGCAACGTAAAAACACGAAAACAAAAACATCGGGAAACGGAGGTTTCTATATGTTTATTGATAAAGTTACGATTTATGTAAAAGCCGGTAACGGCGGAAACGGTTGCGTTTCTTTCCGTCGCGAAAAATATGTTGCCAAAGGCGGCCCGGACGGCGGCGACGGCGGCAGAGGCGGAAATATTGTCTTTGTCGTTGACGAGGGCGAAAATACGCTTCTTAACTTCAAATACCGCCGCAAATTCGTCGCGCCGAACGGTGGCGACGGAATGGCGAAGAAGTTTCACGGCAAGGGCGGCGCGGATCTTGAAATTCCGGTTCCTCGCGGAACGATCCTGCGCGATCCCGACAGCGGTCTTGTCATTCATGATATGTCTGACGGGCTTCCTTTTGTCGCCGCAAAAGGCGGAAAAGGCGGCTGGGGCAACGTGCATTTTGCAACACCGACGCGTCAGGTTCCCCGTTTTGCAAAAAGCGGAACCCAGGGCGTTGAACGCAACATCACTCTTGAACTCAAAATGCTTGCCGACGTCGGGTTGGTAGGTTTTCCGAACGTCGGTAAATCGACTTTGCTCTCCGAAGTAACGGCGGCTCGCCCCAAGATTGCAAATTATCATTTCACAACGCTTGCACCCAACTTGGGCGTTGTCACCGTTTATGAAAAAAGTTTCGTAATGGCGGATATCCCCGGTCTTATCGAGGGCGCGTCCGACGGTCTCGGTCTGGGGCATGACTTTTTGCGCCATATCGACCGTTGCCGTCTTATCCTTCACGTTTTTGATATTTCGGCAAGCGAACGCGAAGATCCGCTTGAAGATATTTTGAAAATCAATTCCGAATTGGAAAAATACAGCCCCGAACTTGCTTCGAGGCCGCAGATATTGGTCGCAAATAAGATCGACCTCGGATATTCCGAGGAGCATCTCGAAAGAGTCAAGGCTTATGCCGAAGAAAACGGTTGCGAACTGTTTTTGATTTCGGGCGGTCTTTACGAAGGCGTGCCCGAATTGATGAAAGCGGTCTCGGCAAAACTTGCGACACTTCCTCCTATGACATATTACGAGGAAGAATATGTTGAAATTCCTGCCGAAACCGATATGTCTGTTCAGGTCAACGTTGTTGACGGCATCTATGAAGTTACGGGTGAATGGTTGATCCGCCTTTGCAACGACGTCAATTTCGACGATTACGAATCGCTTCAATTCTTCCAACGCGTGCTTCGCGATAAGGGCGTCATTCAGGCGCTTGAAGACGCGGGTGTTCAGGAGGGCGACACCGTTTCGATCTATGACATTGATTTCGACTTCATGTATTGATCAACTTTCGGTCATTCAAAAACGCTTTCGATAAGTTTGTCACAGCCATCGGGTGAATATTTCCAGCGGTCGATATGTTCAACGTCGGGATATTCATAATCGGGTATTGAACTTTCTCGGTCGCTGCAATCGATTATTGCAAGCTTGACTTTCATTCTGTCGGGAATGATGTTCTTGATGAAAACCGCGGCGCTCTGCCCGACTTCGATATCGTCGCGGCATTCGGCAAGTCCTGCAAGGTTGGGTGCAAGTTCGATAAAAACGCCGTAATCTTCGATGGAACGAACGATTCCCGCTGCCGTTTGCCCCGAAGTGAATTTTGCCGCGTTTTCTTCCCATGTGCCGAGTAACTCGCGGTGCGTGAGAGTTATACGCCCGAATTCGTCGGATGTGTTTTTGACGACCGCTTTTATGACCTGACCGTTGCGAAAACGGTCGCGCGGGTGCGAAATGCGCGAAACCGACATACAATCAATCGGCAAAAGCGAAATTATTCCGCATCCGATATCGCAAAAAGCGCCGAACGGGTCGAGCCTGGTTATCCTTGCTTCGATAACGTCGCCTGTGGAAAGAAGGCTTATCTTTTCACGCATGCAATCGCGTTGTGCGTCGCGGCGCGAGCCGATAACTCTCGGTTCGCCGAACTCGTTGCGTTCAATGCCGATGATTTTGAAACAAACCGGTTTCCCGACTCGGGATATAATCGCGATATCCTTCTCCGGCAATCCTTTTGCGGTGTAGATACATTCTCCGCGAGGGATAATCCCGTCGATATCACCGACCTTGATGTGAAGATGTCTGTCGGAATCGCAGAGGTAACTGACGCCTTCAAGAATTATGCCCGATTCCATTGCTTCGGCGAGTGTTTCGGCGTTCTGGGTGTAATATCTGTTGCGGTCGGTTTTAAGTCGCTTACCTTCATAGCAGTAATCGTTCTGCTTCATAACAATCTCTCCTTAAACTTAAATTCCTTGATGAATTTATATACCTTTGGAGGTAAAACTATGCTCACAAAACTCGCTCAAATTGAAAAAAGATATCTTGAAATCGAAGAATCACTCTCCTCGCCCGAGGTCATTGCCGATTTGGAGGGTTATAAAAAATATATGAAGGAGTATAAGAATCTCCTTCCCGTTGTCGAAAAGTTCCGTGAATATAAATCTGCCGAAAGCGATATCTCCGACGCCGAGGAAATTTTGGCGATCGAGGACGATGCCGAGCTTCGTGCGCTTGCCGAGGAGCAAAAGGACGAAGCGCGTGCAAAACTCGCGCCGCTTCTTGACGAATTGAAGATCCTGCTTCTTCCGAAAGACCCCAACGACGATAAAAACGTCATCATCGAAATTCGCGGCGGCGCAGGCGGCGAGGAAGCATCGCTCTTCGCGGCAGTTCTTTACCGTATGTATACGATGTATGCCGAATCGTCGGGCTTCAAGGTTGAACTTTTGAGTGCTAACGAAACCGAACTCGGCGGTTTTAAGGAAGTTTCCTTTATGGTCGAGGGCGAGAACGCTTATTCCAGATTCAAGTTTGAAAGCGGCGTTCACCGTGTTCAGCGCGTGCCCGAAACCGAGGCGCAGGGCAGAATTCAGACCTCAACGGCAACAGTTGCCGTTCTTCCCGAGGTTGAAGACGTTGATTTTGAACTCAATATGGACGAGCTTGAAATAACCCGCCACCGTTCTGCGGGTGCGGGCGGTCAGCACGTTAATAAGACCGAATCGGCGGTCAGGATCATCCACATTCCGACGGGTATGACGGTCGACTGTCAGGACGAACGGTCGCAGATAAAGAACAAAGAAAAGGCGCTTAAAATCATGAAAAGCCGTCTTGCCGATTTTTATAACAGCCAGAAAGAACAAGCTGTTGCAAGCGAACGACGCTCGCAGGTCGGCACTGGCGACCGCAGTGAACGTATCCGTACCTATAACTATCCTCAGGGCAGAATTACCGACCATAGAATCGGATATACGATCCATTCGCTCGAAAGTTTTTTGAACGGCAGAATGGACGATATGATCGATGCGCTTATAAGCGCCGACCGCGCCGAAAAATTAAAAGAGGGTTTGCAATAAACAACCGAAAAGAGGCAATCAAGTTGCGATTGCCTCTTTTTTATCTGTCGTTTCTTGTTGACATAATTAGTTTTTTGTGTTATTGTAATGCTGTATAGTTGTAAATATGAAAGGAGCGTCAGTTTTGACACTTTCGAGATACATATCAATTCTTCTTGCAACGGTAATGTTGCTTGCGGTTTTTGCGGTTCCGCTGTCTGTTGCGGCGAGTTCATGGTCTGATTTCGTCCCGGGAACGGGAACCGACGAAGGCACAAATCCCGACGAAGGCACAAATCCCGATGACGGCACGAATCCCGATGATGGGACCGATCCTCTCCCTGATGTGGATCAAAAGCCCGAATATGATGAAGATGCGGTCAAGGAGTTTTATAAACTCAACACGGTTCAACAATATTTTCTGCGCCTCATCGGCTCTTATGCCCGCGCTGATTATTATTCGACCGACGTCCTCGCTTCGATAACGCTTTCTCAGGCGATCTATGAAGGCGGCTGGGGAAGATATTCGCTTCCTGTCGGCGGCAGAAACCTTTTCGGTATCAAGGCTTACAGCACTTGGTCGGGCAAGGTTTACGACCAGAAAAATTCGATCCTTTATGATTCTTATAACGATTATATCCTGGCTTCGGGGCAAAGCCATGTCAACACAACCTCTGCTTGGCGCGCCCATGAAAGTTGGATAGAAAGCGTTTCGGTTCACAGCGCGCTTTTCAAAAACGAGTCTAAATATGCCGCGGTCGTCGGCGAAAAGGATTATTCGGTTGCCGCACGTGAGATAGTCAAAGCGGGTTATTGCTCGGATAACGGATATGCCGAGACGGTGATCGCGCTCATCGAAGAATACGGCATGACGTTTTATGACGATCTTAATCCCGATTCCGACGGAATCGTTGCGATCGTTTCTGATGAAGACAGAATCATGCTTGATATCGGCGACACCTATTCTGTCCGACTTACGACCTATCCTGCCGAGATCGAACCGACCTCGGTCGTTTGGAAGAGCGATAACGAATCGGTTGCGACCGTTGATGAAAACGGCGTTGTCACCGCGCTTGCTCACGGCATGACGCTTATCACGGCAACCCTCAGAAACGGCAGAGAAGCGGTCTGTATCGTTTATGTAGACACAAACGCAACCGTTATTGATACCGATGCGAACATCTACACTTCCGCTTCGAAGAGCGCATCGACAAACGGAAAGATCTATCGCGGCACGATGATCAAATCAAGCACCGAAACCGCTATCGTCGGTTCCGACGGAAACAAATTTTTCAAAGTCACCGGTTATAACAGCAAGGGCAACCTTGTAACGGGCTATGCCCCTGCGGAATATATTTATCTTAATAAAAGACACGTAAATAACATAACGGTCATAAAAAACGATATAACCCTTAAAAAGAACGGTACGTATAAAGTTCTCACCATCGTTTCGCCTTCCGATGCGATCGACACAACGCTTGAATGGATAAGCAGCGATTCTTCTGTCGCGACCGTTGACCAAAACGGAGTTATCACAGCGAAATCGCTCGGCAATGCGGTGATAACCGCAAAAACCGAGGGTGGCGCAGAGCAAAAAATCAACGTTACCGTTGCAGAAAAAGAACGCGAATATAAAGGTATCGTTTCAGCATATCAGACCTTGACGGTTCGTACCGCCGCTTCTGATTCTTCGTCCCGCGCGGGCACGCTTTCTTATCTGACCGAGGTCACCGTTATCGGCGAACCTGACGGAAAGTTCATTAAGGTCAGCGGAAAAAATGCGTCGGGGACCTTGATCACCGGTTATGTAAATGCGCTTTATGTTCGTATCGTACCCGATGATTTTGAGATCATATTCGGAAAAGCGCCTGCCGGTGTAAGCGTTTTTGCCGATAAAGATACCTCCTCGCGCGAATACGGAACGATTATTGAGGGCACGGATTATGCCGTGATCTCAAAAGACGGAAAATGGAATTACGTGGTCGGTCTTGTGAAACCGTCCGAACCTTCGGCAGTTCACGGATATGCAGATTTCAACGCATCTTCGTCAACTACCGATCCGAATCCAAATCCAAACCCCGATCCCGAGATCGACGGAGATCCTTTTTATGCAAGAACAACTTCGGCTTTGTATATCCGTTCGGGCGCAGGCTCGGGATATGAAGCGCTCGGTCAGTTTGCCAAGGGCGCATTGATAATAATCTACGGCGAATCTCAGAACGGTTGGTATAAAGTAAGCGGCAGCGATATGAACGGGAACGCCGTTTCGGGTTGGTCTTCTGCCGATTACATAACGTTGCTTTATTCCGGCAAAACAACTTCGCGCCTTAACGTCCGTGATCAGGCATCGACCTCGGGTTCGGTGCTGACGATTCTTGAAAAAGATTCGGAGATCTCGGTTGTCGGAGATGCACAGAACGGCTGGTATCTGATCGAAGTTACTGTTTCAGGTGTTACCGTCAGCGGTTACTGCTCGGCGGAATATATTACCGTCGAAGGCAAACTTAAAGCTGATGGCGGAACCGACGACCCTCCTGTTGTAGATCCTCCTGTTGTAGATCCTCCCGTTGTAGATACCGAGTTTGAAATCACCGATGAAAAATTAACTCTTGCTGACGGCAAACTTAACGGAGTTTCGCTTGAAACGACCGTTTCGGATCTCCTTCTTTGTTTCAAAGGTGAAGTTTCGGTTGTTGACGACTCGGGAAATGCTCTCGACCCCGACGACCTTGTCGGTACCGGTTGTAAGATAATGGTGACCGAAAACGGCGAAACGGTTGAAAAAGCGGTTGTCGTTGTTCTGGGCGATATCGACGGAAACGGAAAGATCAGCGCGCGCGATTATATTGCGGTCAAACGCCACTGCCTTAAAACGATGACTCTCGAAAGCGTTTATTTCGACGCGGCGTGTATCAGCGGCGGCGATAAGGTAAAGGCGAGCGATTATATCCGTATCAAACGTGTCGTTCTCGGCACATATGTAATTTCATAAAACAGAAAAACCGAGTTCAAGATGAACTCGGTTTTTTGTCAGACATAATTAATCAACAATATCCTTCATAAGGTCAACAAATTCAGACGATATTTCAAAAAAATAAATGTAAAAAAACGAAAAAAGTGTTGCAATTTTTAAAATGATATTGACTTTTCGGCTCGAAAAAGCTAAACTGTAAAAGCGAAAGAAATATTGTTTTAAAAGGAGATTTTAAAATGCCTCTCGTATCAACAAAAGAAATGTTTGACAAAGCCTATAAGGGCGGTTATGCTATCGGTGCTTTCAATGTTAACAACATGGAAATCATTCAGGGTATCACCGAAGCAGCAAAGGAAGAAAACGCACCTCTCATTCTTCAGGTTTCTTCCGGCGCAAGAAAATATGCAAACCACACCTATCTCGTGAAACTTGTTGAAGCAGCAATTCAGGAAACCGGTCTTCCCATCGCTCTTCACCTTGACCATGGCGACACTTTCGAACTTTGTAAGTCCTGCATCGACGGCGGCTTCACCTCCGTTATGATCGACGGTTCTCACCACTCTTTCGAAGACAACATCGCTCTCACCCGTCAGGTTGTTGAATATGCACACGCTCACGGCGTATCTGTTGAAGGCGAACTCGGTAGACTTGCCGGCATTGAAGATGCTGTCAATGTTTCCGAAAAAGACGCTTCTTACACTGATCCCGATCAGGTTCAGGAATTCGTTGAAAAGACCGGCGTTGACTCTCTTGCGATCGCAATCGGTACTTCTCACGGCGCTTACAAATTCAAGCCCGGTCAGAAACCCCAGCTCCGTTTCGACATTCTCGAAGAAGTCGAAAAGAGACTCCCCGGCTTCCCGATCGTTCTTCACGGCGCTTCTTCCGTTATTCCGAAGTATGTTGATATCATCAACGCTAACGGCGGCAGAATGCCCGACGCAATCGGCATTCCCGAAGATATGCTCCGCAAGGCAGCTTCTATGGCAGTTTGCAAGATCAATATCGACTCCGACCTCCGTCTTGCAATGACCGCTGCAATTCGCGAACATTTCGCTCAGTCTCCCGAACATTTCGACCCGAGACAATACCTCAGCCCCGCTCGTGCAAACATTAAAGAGCTTGTTAAACACAAACTCGTTAACGTTCTCGGCTGCAACGGCAAGGCGTAATTCCGTTTTTGACACCTGCGGAAAACTCTTCCGCAGGTGTTTTCTTTCATATCAGGTAAATTCTGACAACAAATATTGATGAAGGGAGTGGCATTCATGAAAATCAATAGTTTTATCGCGCTGTTGTTATGCACGTTATTATTGTTAACGGGCTGTTCTTTTGACGAAGAACTTCCCGAATCAAGTGCACCGCCGCCTTCATCATCGGTGAGCGATATCTCGGTTTCCGACGAAGTTTCCGAAGAAATCGTCATTCCCGCAATTACCGAAATTATTTTTTCAGATATTCCCTCTGCCGCGATTTATGAAGCCGATGGGCTTCGTCCGATTTATGAACAGAACGTTCATGAAAAACGCTCCCCCGCAAGCCTCACAAAACTCGTGACTGCTTCGGTTGCACTCAAATACGTTTCTCCCGAAACGGTTTATACCGTTGGAAGCGAACTCGGTTTCGTCGCTTGGGATTCAAGCGTCTGCGGAATTCAGCGAGGACAACGGCTCTCGCTTTATGACCTTCTCACCGGGCTTTTGATGTGTTCGGGCAACGACGCGGCATATACGATCGCCGTTAACGTTGCGCGTGACGTGTCGGAAGAAGAACTTTCGGATAAAGAGGCTGTGGAATATTTTTGCGGATTGATGAACGGTTTCACCGCATCGATCGGTATGGTCGAAAGCAATTTTGAAACACCCGACGGTTATGAAGCCGAGGGTCAGTTCACGACCGCGTCGGACCTTGCTAAGGTTTCGGAATATGCAATGAACGTTGAAATCATTGCGGAAATAGCGTCTCAGCCTCAAAAAACGGTAACGGTTGCATCAGGCGATACCTTTGAATGGATGAATTCGAATTTCTTCCTGCATGCCGAAATGGCATATTATAACCCTCATGTGACCGGATTGAAGACGGGCTCGACGAGTGCGGCGGGCAAATGCCTTGTCAGCACTGTTGAGATTGAAGGAAAAGGTTATATAGTTATCGTTCTCGGCTGTCTTAACGATGAACAACGTTACGGTTATTCACAAGATTTGATTGAATATCTTGAATTACACAGTAAAAAATAAAAGCTGTTGCAAATTAAGCAACAGCTTTTTTGTTATTTATTAAGTTCTTCCAAAAGATAGGGAATCGCGGTTTCAAATTTGACACCGTATTTGTGGCTTTCGTCGCCGACGGTGTTTTCGATACAACGAAGAGTGTAATTTGCGGCAACCCTTGCCGAATCAAATTCGCTTTTTCCGCGAAGCAACGCGCCCGAGAACGCGCTTGCGAAAACGTCGCCCGTGCCGTGACTTCCGACAGGAAGTTTTTTGTGTTGATAATAACTAACTTTGCCGTTTTCTTTAACGATAACGCCCGTTGTTTGGTCGTCATAACTTACACCCGTCAGCACGATGTCTTTCATGCCCTTTGCGTCGAGTGCATCGAGCAGAGCGTTCACATAGGCCTCGTCATAAGTTTCTTTGTATTCAAAGCCCGTCATGAAACAAGCCTCGGTGATGTTGGGAAGAACAATGTCGGCGTTGGCACAAAGTCTTGTCATTGCCGCCGCATATTCTTCGTCAAAACCGTAATATAACTTTCCGTTGTCTGCCATTGCGGGGTCAACGATTTTTTTGCAGTCTTTTCTTGAAAGCGTGTTGAATATGTCGGTCACCATGTCGATCTGTCTGACGCTTCCGAGATATCCTGTGTACATCGCATCAAAATCAATGCCTTCTTTTTTCCAATGAGCGGCGATGGCAGGAATGTCATCAGTGAGGTCTCGGAAGGTGAAGCCCGTAAAACCGCCCGTGTGGGTTGAAAGCACTGCGGAGGGAATGATAACGGTTTCCGCACCACAAGCCGAAAGAATCGGAAGTGCGACCGTCAACGAACATTGTCCGAAGCAGGAAATGTCTTGAATGGTTAGAATTCTTTTGTAGTCCATGTTATTTTTCCTCTTTTGTAAATAATTGTGTCGAAAGATATCTGTCGCCCGTGTCGGGAAGAAGAACGACGATGTTCATGCCTTCGTTTTCTTCGCGTTTCGCAATTTCGATTGCCGCATGAAGCGCCGCACCCGAAGAAATGCCGCCGAGCAAACCTTCTTTTTTACCTAAAACTCTGCCTTTGTCGTACGCTTCTTCTTCGTCGACGGCAAAAACTTCGTCAATCATCTGTAAATCAAGCACTTTCGGGATAAATCCCGCGCCGATGCCTTGCAAATCGTGTGGCCCCGCCTTTCCTCCCGTGAGAACGGAAGAATTTTTCGGTTCAACAGCGACGGTTTTAATATTTTCATTCTGTTCTTTCAAAAATCTGCCGACGCCGGTTATTGTTCCGCCTGTGCCTACCCCTGCGACGAAAATATCAACTTCGCCCTCGGTATCGCGCCAGATTTCCGGACCGGTCGTTTCATAATGCGCCTTTGCGTTGGCTTCGTTTGAAAATTGATCGGGAACAAAACTTCCTTCGATCTCTTTGTTGAGTCTCTCTGCTTCGGCAATAGCGCCCGCCATTCCGAGTTTACCGTCGGTTAGCACCAGATCTGCGCCGTATGCCGTCATGAGCGTTCTGCGCTCTTGTGACATTGTTTCGGGCATGACGATGATAACGCGATATCCTTTCGGCACTGCATAAGAGGCGAGCCCGATGCCGGTGTTTCCGCTTGTCGGCTCGATTATCGTCGCGCCGGCGGAAATGATGCCTCTTTCTTCTGCATCGTCGACCATTGCCTTTGCAACGCGGTCTTTTGCAGAACCTGCGGGGTTGAACCCCTCGGTTTTTGCAAAAATTTTTGATTTTAGATTATATTCTCTTTCAATGTTGACAAGCTCAACCAAAGGTGTGTTGCCGATAAGCTCGCTTGTCGATGAAAAGATACGTTTCATAGATTATTTTGCCTTTATTTCATAAAGTCTGAAAGTTAAGTTGTAGTTGTAATAATCGGCGTGAGTCTGCTTTTCGGAGATAAATTCGGCGTTTTCGCAGTTGTCGAAAAACTCCGTTGTTTTTTCACCGCAAACCCAAATTCTGCCTTCGTGTTCGGAAAATTCCGAAAGGTCATCCTTGACCGAAAGATTGTCGCCGAAAAGGGTGTAAGCTTTTTCAACGGGCCAATTGTCCCAGTTGTAGAAAACAAAGCTGTTGTTCGGCATTTCGATCGTACAAACGAGATAATGCGTGTTGTCGCCGATGAGGATATCGCCTTCACGGATACCGATCTGTTCGGCAAACGGCTCGTTGTCTGCGCTGAAATTATCCTTCCAGAAAGGAATCGCTGCGACGAGGAAACATACAACGAGAATGATCGCAACAAACGCTTTGACCAGTTTGATTTTTGCTTTTGTGAGAAGGAACGCTGCACTGAAAACCAAAAATCCGGTGAAAAGCACGGAATAGCGTTGATAATAAATCGGACGTATCACCGCAAATACAAGCATGAATATGAAAAGCGCAATGCAAAGACTCATGCTCATGAAGGGAGCTTTGTATTCGGATTTTTCGTTTTTGTAACGAAAAGCAAGTTTTCCGAACGTTGCGGCGTAAACGGCGGTAAGGACAATGCCGATGAGGTTATAGATCAACGATCCGCTCTCAAACTCTTCCGAAAGCGGTGCGGCGGTAAATGTGTGAACGACTGTGTCAAAAATAACGTCAGGATATTCAACGGTTATCCAATATGCACCGCCGAGCGTGATCTGATAGATAAATACCGCGAGTCCGACGGAATAACCGCCAAACTGAATCAACGCATCAAACGACCAACTTTTAAGGTTCTCTGCACGGTTGTCGCTTATGATAGCGCGAACGAGCGTGAAAACGTTCAACATCGAAACAATGAAGAATGCGAAATAATGGGTATATGCCGAAAGAATTGAAAAAACGAGAAATAAAGTTCGGTCCTTCCGACTTTTGCCGTTGATGTAACGCCATGCATAGACCGCCGTGAGGGCAAGGAGGTAAATCCCGAAGGTATACATTCTCACCTGTGTCGCATATTTAAGCGTCGAGAAAGAAAATATCATCAGGAAACTGAACCAAAAACCGACTTCCTCACCGAAATCCTTGCGAATGTGTGTGTATCCGATCGAGGCGGCGGCAACACCGAAAACGGCGGAGAACATACGAAGCGCGATAACGCTGTTTCCGAATATGAACGACCAAAGTTTCAAAACGATGTAATAAAGATGCGGATGCACGTCGTAAGTGAGGCCGCGAATCATGTCCCGAAAACCATTCGAAACGGCACCGACCGTGTACGCTTCGTCGAACCAAACACTGCTGAAACATGCGCTCGCGGCGAACGTCACAGCGCCGACAACAAGCAATAAGATATGAAAGATTTCAATTCTGTCGATATTCTTTTTTTTGATCAAAGGAGATGTATGTTGTTTTCCAAACATGTTTTCATGTCCTTTTCTGTCCAGCGCGAGGATTGAACTTCGCCGATGTGCGCTTTTCTGAGGAAGAACATGCACATTCTGGACTGACCGATACCGCCGCCCATAGTCAGCGGAAGTTTGTTTTCCAGCAACGCTTTGTGGAAGGGAAGCGATGCGCGGTCTTCACAATTTGCGAGTTCAAGCTGGCGCTTCAAGGTTTCGGCATCAACGCGAATGCCCATCGAAGAAAGTTCAAGCGCGATGTCAAGAATCGGGTAATAAACGATGATATCGCCGTTCAACGACCAGTCGTCATAGTCGGGCGCACGTCCGTCGTGCTTGTTGCCCGATCTGAGTTTTCCGCCGATCTGCATAAGGAAGATCGCGCCATGTTTTTTAACAGCGGCATATTCGCGTTCCTTCGGGGTGAGATCGGGATATTCGTCTTCAAGTTCTTGTGCGGTGATAAAGACGATCTTTTCGGGAAGAAGTTTTCCGAGAAAATCATAATCCTCCGCGATGTAAATCTCGGTGTGGCGGAGCGAAGTGTAGATCTGCTTCACTGCACGTTTCAAAGTGTCCTCGCAACGCTGTTCGGCAGTGATGACTTTTTCCCAGTCCCATTGGTCAACGAAGACCGAATGAATGTTGTCGGTGTCCTCATCGCGGCGAATGGCGTTCATGTCGGTATAAAGTCCTTCTCCGGGGAGAAAACCATATTGTTCGAGCGCCATGCGCTTCCATTTTGCGAGCGATTGAACGATTTCGTTGTTGCCCTCAATGCCTTTGATGTCGAAGGAAACGGGACGTTCAACACCGTTAAGGTTGTCGTTAAGACCGCTTTCGGCATCGACAAAAAGCGGCGCCGAAACACGGGTAAGGTTAAGTTGTATTGCGAGATCGCGCTCGAAAAAGTCCTTGACCTTTTTGATAGCAACCTCGGTCTGTCTGATGTTGAGCGCGGGCGAATAACCCGCAGGTACTGTAACTGCCATTGTTATTGTTCCTTCTGTTTGATCGAAGTGTCGGATTTTGCTTTTTTGTGTTCTTTGCGCTCGTTTAGTTTTTTTATCATCGCGTTATATGCAACGAGACCGAGCAAACTGACGAGTCCCGTGATGGCAAAAAGCAAGACGGCGCTGAGATATTTTTGTTCGACGATAAAGTTACCGCCGACGGTAGAACTGATTATCGATGGGATCCTTGCGAGAGTTGAAATTATCAAAAACGTCGGAATTTTTATCTTTGTCAGCCCGAAAAAGAAAACGAGCAGATCTTTCGGAGTGCCGGGAATGAGATAAATGATAAATATCAACCGTTCAAGTTTCTTTTCGTCGCTTAAAAATCTGTAATTGTTGATTTTTTCAACAGGAACAAAAAGTTCAACAAACTTAACTCCGAGTTTCTTGACGAAAACCAAAATTATAAGACCGCCTAACGCGCTTCCGAGAAGACAAATAGCCGCGCCGCCGAACCAACCGAAGCAGAGCCCCATTCCGATCTCGACGATTTCACCCGGCAGAGGCGAGATGATAACTTGAAGCACATGAATGCCGAAAGCAACCAAAACTCCTGCGTTGCCGTAACCGTCGATCATTGTTTTGAAATTTTGAGCGGCGTTTGTCAAACCGCCTTCGGATTCTGCGGAGATATGAAATGCTTTGACAATGAAGAACCCGAGCCACGTCAGCAGGGCGATCGAGATGACCGCCGAAATGACGGCGATGATTCGCTTGCGTCTTAACGTCGCAGCCGACTCGTCAACAGAAATTTCCGCATTGACGCGTTCCTTCTTCATCAGCCCCTCCGATAATAAAAACTTATTAGATAAGTATACTATTATACCGAAAGGTTGTCAATAAATAAGCGACATTTTTAACTATTTTTCAAGAAAAACAGGTATTAATAACGCTTGTTTTGTATCAATATTTTCAAAGTTGCCTCATCGGGCATTCCCGTTGGCGTAACTCTGTTTTGGTTCTGCCATTTTAAAAGCGCAATTCTGCTTTTGAGTCCCCAAAAGTTTCCGGTGCCTACGTTTATTCCGTTTGCTCTCATCAGTTCTTTCAATTCTTTGACGTTGCTTATGTTAAAAGTCGTTTCGTCTGCCGTTATGCTCGCATTGACCGCTTCTCCGTTTGAGGGAAGACAACCGTTTTCGACCGCCGCATAAATATAATTCACGAGAAGCCATGTGCTTTCGTTGGTCTCGCCCGTTTCGGTCAACCCAAAAATCCGTTGCAGAGCCGAAATGCTTTCCGCGGTCGCGCTTCCGTATTGCCCGTCGACCGCAAGGCTTCCGACGTAAGGTATCGCTGTGTAAATATAGTTTATCCGTGACTGGATATAAGAAACGTTTTCGCCTTCGCTCCCGATCGAAAGCGTTGTTCCCGGATAATTCCTGACGCCTTCGCTCTCGCCCTGCGCGAAAATACATTCGGCACGAACGGTCGAATAGATCTGATTAAGTTTGTTCCAAAGATTTTCATCAATGGTTCCGTTTTGTGCAAACCCGAAGATTGCCGCAAAAACGTTCACCGCCTCTTGTGTTGCGCTTCCGTAAATTCCGTCTTCTTCAAGTTCGGGAATGTTAAGGAAAACGTTGTTGATGACGTTGAGAATCTCTTGGATATATCGCGGATATTCACCGCTTGCACCGGGCGCGATGACGTAACCGGGATAGGGAATGGGTGTAATACCGTTTTGCGGCTCGTCAACGTTGTCAAGAGTTCCGTTGTAGACCTCAACGAGCCTGTTCCATGTCGCTTCGTCAACAACGCCCGTCGGATTAAGACCGTATGCGTTCTGAAACGATATCACCGCACGTTCCGTCGAAGCGCCGAAAATGCCGTCAAGTTGCACATTTTCCACGATCGGATTAAAACGGCTTATTCTTTGGAGATAAAACTGGATCTCCTGAACTTCCGAACCGCGCGAGGTTCGGCTCAGCGGCTCGCCGGGGTAAAGCTGTTGGTTGTATGCCGCGCGTTGCCCTTCGCTTGTCAACTCGGAAAGCCGTTTTACCGAGGAATAGATCTGCGAAATCCTGTACCATGTTGCTCTGTCGGTAACGCCGGTCTGCGGAAGAACGAAAAGGCGCTGAAATTCTCTGACTGTGTTGACCGTGCTCGTATCGTAAATCCCTGTGACCTCTGTGAGCGGAAGTTGCGGGAAGTTTATGGAAATTCGGTTAAGTTGCTCTTGGAGAATGCGGACGTATTCGTTCTCGTCGCCGCTTGATAAAGGCTCACCGGGATAAGATTCTTCCGGCGCGCGGATGTCATCTGTTTCGGTGATGTTAACATCGCCGTAATAAAAGGTCACGATGCCCTCGCTGCTTTGACCGCTTTCGGCAAGCGCGACTGTTCCCCATTGAGAAAGCCCTGCGCAGGTTGTCGTTGTGCCGTTGCAATATGATGCGAAAAGCGGCTCGATTCGGTTCGGGCGAACAATATATTGATTGAAAATCTCGTCGACGATAACGCTGACTTCATCAAAAATATTCCTGCCGTAAACGAATGCTTGGTCGAACGCGGTCGTGTTGGTGATGTCGAAATCATAACCTCTGCTTCGGTACCATTCGGTGTAAACTCGGTTGAGCGCGAGCGAAATCTGAGCGAGAATATTAGCTTCAAGCGATTCTCTCGGCCATGTCGGATAGATTTCACTGCTTGCGACGTTTTTGATGTAATCGATGAAAGGAACGTTGACGTTCGCCGCGTTTTCGTCGGGCGCACCAAGATGAACGGTTATCGTTTCGGGTATAAAAACTCCCCCGACGATATTGACCGTCGGTATCGCGCCGTCCCGACCGATTTGCGGTGTCGGCTCGGGTTGGTTTGGCGGCGGAGTCGGTGCGGGTGGATTTGACATCAAAATATGTTCGGGTATTCTTATGATAATGATATCGGCATCTTCGGGGTTGATAACGCCTTGCGGAAGCGGTATCAGATCAACAGGGAGTTGTGTCGTCGAGCCTTCAAACACCTGAACTCCGATGATCTGCATTCGGTAATTCCCCTCGGCGCGTATCGTAACAGTGTAAACGCTATAAGGACGAACCGTGTCTTCGCTGTCAAGCGATAAACCCTTCGGCGGTGTTTCAAGCGTGGCTTCGCGGCTGATTCCGCTGTTTGCGGCTGTGAGGAATTCATAAAAAACGGTTTCTCCGCGTTCGTTTGAGACGGTTATCGATCCGTTGTTTATCGGCAAAGCGCCCGAAGCGGTACGAAGAACAAAAAACAACTTGCCCGTAGGCATGTGCATCACCCTTTTTGTAATAATCATTACAGATTATTCGCAAAAACAAAAAACCGTGCAATGCACGGTTTAAAGATGATTTTTTATGACGTTCCAACTCTCATAAAGCCTTTCCTCCGACCATGCCGCATTTGCGGGACTTGTCGAGGGAAGACAGATCGCCGGAATGTTTGTTTCGGGCATTATTTTTTTAACGTAAAGGTCATGAGCTTTTTTGCCGTTTGTGAAAATCGCTTTTATGCTGGCGGTGTTAAGAATGTGGGAAAGATCATTTGCTGTTTCGTTTTTGATGCTGCTGTCAGAACTGCCTTTTATCTCACAACTTGCGATCACGTCCCATAAAGCGATTTTGTGTGATAACAGCATTTTCTTTTTTTCTTCGACCGTTTTTGGGATATCACAGCCAAGCACGTCAGAAAGCGTTTTCCAAAAACGGTTTTGAGGATGTCCGTAGAAAAAACCTTCCTCGCGCGATTTCATCGAGGGGAAACTGCCTAAAATCAATATCCTGGAATTTTCATCATAAAGCGGAGGGATAGGATGCGTTATCAAAGGCCCAACTCCTTGAACATTTCGGCGGTTCTGTCGTTCTCGCCGTCGCGCTGTTTGTTTGCTTTGATTTCGTTCTTCGCGTTTGTCATTCCCTTTTTCTTCAAAAGCCTGAACCAGCGTTTGACTTCATAAAACGGGAGAAGGCAGGGGTGTTTTTTGAGATCAGGGTAAATCGTTTCAAGCTCGCTTTTCGGCATGAAAATCCGCGAAATGACATAGGATTTTTTGCTTCCTTTTCGGTGGATATCGGCCGAAACACGGTTGACTCTCGAACCGAAAACGCCGCCCGTGAGGATATATTCCTCCATCATCGCAGTCAGTTCGGTGTGGTTTTCGATACCAAACCAAACGTTGGTCAAAGCGTTGACGTTTTTGTAAAATTCCGAACTTTGCGATTCTTCAAGCAACGAATCCAAATCTTCGACCGAAAAATCAAGTTCGTTTTTCATCAACCAAAGGTCGATAAAGGGACGAACACCGCATCCGCCCGCGATGAAATGATATTCCATGTGCGCGACGGTATGGAAAACAAGGAATTCGTTAACAACTTCAAATCTGTGTGCGCCTTTTTGAACGGGGTGGGCAAATTCCCAAATTCGTTCAAGAACCTTGTCCAGCTTTGCGATATTTTCGATAACCGTGAAATGCAGTTCAAGGTGTGCACCGCTTTTCGACGTGAGCGAATGCTCGTGAAAATGTCTGCCGTTGTCGGAATATCCGAGTTTTTCGGTGATGGCCGAAATCGCTTTTTCAAGGTCTTCTTCATGAATCAGAACGTCGATGTCACAACTCGTTCTCATGAAAGATTCGGGATAAAGATTTTTGATAACAGCACCTTTGAGCGGCAAAAAGTCGATCTTTTCCTCTTCCAAAAGGGCAAAAATGCGATTTTCTTCAAAATCAAGCTGTTCTCTGCGGAAAATCGCAAGCATCTTTTGTTTTGAAAAAGCGCTCCTTGCTTTTTCATCGTTCAAAAGTCCGTTTTTTTCAAGCGCAAAGGCGACGATATGCGCAATGTCGTGCTTTGTCGAGAGGGCATAAAGGTTTTTTAGAGTTTCTTCGTCGAGGTTTTGCGGAAAGTTTTCGACCTTTCGGTTTTGCAAAACCGAAAGAATAAGCTTCATCATCAGTTCGGTCACTGTCTTTTTTGCCCTCCTTTTCCTTGATTTCGTGATTATTATAACATTTTCAGACATGATATTCAACGCTTTTTTCCAAACACTTGAATTATAAATAAAAAAATGTTATAATGTCAACCATTAAGTAAGTTAAAGGCGGTTGAATTATGGGAAGAAAGACAAGTTACACTTTGGCGCAACTTTTATATTCGGCGACGTTTCTGTCGCTCGCGCTGTTGTTGCCGTTTTTGACGGCTCAGGTCAAAGTTTTGGGCGCCGCGCTCTGTCCGATGCATATTCCTGTTATAATTTGCGGCTTTGTCTGCGGTCCTTTTTGGGGTATGGTTGTCGGTGCGGCAGCACCGCTCTTGCGCGCTTTTATGTTCGGCATGCCCACCGCTTTCCCCGATGCCTTTGCAATGGCGTTTGAACTTGCGGTTTATGCATTCGTCGCGGGGATGCTTTATAAAAAACTGAAAAAGAATATTTTCATGACGTATGTGACTCTCTTGGCATCGATGGTTTCGGGCAGACTTGTTTGGAGTTTGGTGATGGTTGTTATCGCTTTGATCGGCAAGTTGGACGAACCTATCAGTTTCGCTCTTATCTGGTCATCGACCGTCACGGGAAGTATCTGGGGCATCGTCCTTCAAATCGTCGCGATCCCGCCGATAATCAGTGTTTTAAAGCAAAACCGCTTGATGTTGAATTAAAAATCAAAAGAGGCTGTGAAAAACAGCCTCTTTTTTCATCGCTTTAAATATTCTCTGCGAGCCTGACCGCGCCGTTTGTGAGAAACTCAATGTTCTCCTCGCGGCAGACCGTGTCGCGCTTGGTATGGATCCTGTCCATATACAAAACCCCAAAACGTTTGCTTTTCTTCAAAGCGGCAACGCCGACGCCGATCGGGAAATTCGCTTGGTCGGAGGGATAGAACACACCCTTTGAAGTAACTTCAACGGTAACGTTTTCATTCGCTTTAAATGCTTCTTCAATGAGCGGAATATGTTTTCGAGCCTTTTTCTTGACTGCAAAAAGAATGTTTTCGCCGTCGGAAACGCAGTCGAAGTTGATCAAAAGTTTGTCATTTGTCGATTTTTTATGATTCGAGCGATATGCTGATGAACCCACCAAACCCACTTCTTCAAAATCGAAAAAGATGAACGCAGCGTTGCTTCGCGCTTCTTCGGGGATAGAATGCATTATCTCCAAAAGCGTGATAACACCCGAAGTGTTGTCGTTGACGGTGTGTTTGTTTGCGGGACCTGCCATGATCAGAAACAAGAAAGCAAGCATGATCGCCAATCCGGAACAGCGTATTACAAGGAATGCTATCGGTTCGGCAACTTCAAAATAGCCCATCGCAAATCCGATGCCGAAACCGAACGCGAACAGCGGAATAAACATCGCAAAGATTAAAACAAATTGATAGAGCAGATAAATGAAAAAGTTTTTCGGTGTGATGAAATTTGGAAAGGGAAGTACGGGCGCGGTGTCATAATGCGCGGTGTAAAGAACCTTTGCGCTTTCGGGATCGCCGATAATTATGTTTTTCGCGCCGAAAGAGCCTTTTTCGACCTTGCATTCAAATCCGAGCTTCTCCGCTTGGCTTTTTATAAAATCCCTGAACTCCGTTTTCTGCTTTTTTCTTTGCCTTGTCTGGTATTTATCAAGAACGATTTTTGATGCGTCCGTCATATTTTACTCCACAACGATCAATTCATATTCCTTGCTGCCGATGCCCAGCCTATCAGCTGCTTCGATCGTGAGCGCACCGTTGCGCGATTCAATGCGTTCGATAAGATGCGCCTTGCCCTCATCTTCGCTTGCATAAACAAGGTCGAGACAAGCCCTGTCAATGGCAACGGGATCGGTTGACGCAAGAATTCCGATGTCGGCGATGCAGGGATCTTCCGCAACCGCGCAACAGTCGCAATCGACCGACATGTTCTTCATAACGTTGATATATGTGATATTACCGCCGAAAAAGTCAACGACCGATTTTGCAGCGTCCGCCATAGATTCAAGAAAAGCATCGTGGTCTGCGGTCCAGATCTTTTCGGGTTCGCCCGCACCGTGAATGTATGCCTTGCCGTAGGAAGACGCAATGCCTATCGACAACTGCTTCAATGCGCCGCCGTAGCCGCCCATCGGATGACCTTTGAAATGAGAAAGCACAAGCATCGAATCATAATTTTTGAGGTTCTTTCCGACGAAGTTTTTGTTGATGCGCTTTCCATCGGGAATATCGAGCACAAGGTCAGGCCCTTCCGCATCGAGCAGATCAAATTTGAAATGCGTGCTCCAACTGTGATCTTCAAGGGTTTTTATGTGCTTTTCTGTGGTGTTGCGCGTGCCTTCGTATGCAGTGTTGCATTCGACTGCCGTTCCGTCAACGCGGTTGATTATCGGTGCCCAAAAATCGGGGCCGAGAAAATTCTGGTTTCCGGGTTCGCCGGAATGGAGCTTGACCGCGACGCGCCCTTCCGACTCTTTGCCGAGAAGCGAATAAAGTTCAACGACTTTTTTGGGATCAAGACTTTTTGTGAAATAAACCTTCGGTTTCATAACGAATGCCACCTTTTTACGTATAAGTTCGTAAAAATATAATACAATAAAAAAAGCAGTGTGTCAATGACATGAAATTTTATGAATGGAATTTTAAAAATGGTCTTGACATAGGGGCGGGTTTGTGATAATATAATCGAGCGGTCTACGCCGGAGTGGCGGAATTGGCAGACGCCCTGGACTTAAAATCCAGTGAGGTTAACCCCTCGTACCGGTTCAAGCCCGGTTTCCGGCACCATTTTAAATTCAACGTTTCTGTTTATATAAAATCAATATCGCGGGGTAGAGCAGTTGGTAGCTCGTCGGGCTCATAACCCGGAGGTCGCAGGTTCGAATCCTGTCTCCGCAACCAAAAAGAAAACCACCCAATAGGGTGGTTTTTCTTTTTGTTTTCGTGACAAGCGTCGGCTTGCCACGTTCGGATATGAGTCCGACGAGCGTGGCTCGTTGGGGAAACACAGCACGCGCCGCCTGTGGCGGATACAGCGAGCTGTGTTTCCCGCAGCGGTCGAAAAAGCAAGTGAGCCACGCGAACGATAGATTTTTTCGGGTACCGCAAGGCGGCGCGAAGCGATAACCCGGAGGTCGCAGGTTCGAATCCTGTCTCCGCAACCAACATTGCGAACCGAAAAAGATATCGGTTCGAAAAACCCCGAAACCACAGCGGTTTCGGGGTTTTTCTTTGCGTTTTTTCGTAGTTGAATTTTATAGATATCCTCCACGCAAAACAGCTTTTGGGGAGGACTTGAACTAAAGCTTAAAGCAATATTAGGTGGAAAAATCTATTATCATATGATATAATTAGTTCAATAAACAAGAATTTGACGGTCAATTTTCACTCTACCATAGGTTTACTTCTCCTCACTAAACCAATGGTAGGTGTATTTCATGCGAAATAACTGTTACACTGTATGCGAAAGGAGGCATCTTATGGATCAAATAAAAATCGGAGGATTCATTGCCGAGTGCAGAAAAAAGGCAAACTTAACACAAATGCAATTGGCAGAAAAACTGGATATTACCGATAAAGCTGTATCAAAGTGGGAACGAGGCATTACAATGCCCGACACTTCGATAATGCTTGAACTTTGCGAAATTCTCGGCATCAGTGTAAACGAATTATTAAGTGGGGAGAAAATCAATATGGAGAATAATAATCAAAAAAACGAACAGCTTTTGCTTGAAATGGCAAACGAATTAGAAAAGAAAAACAAAACTATTTGGAATGCAATGTGGACGATTATGACAGTGAGTATCATTGGATTGATCGGAGGTCTTGCGATCATCGCGTTTTTTATGCCCGAGGGTCCTTGGATGCTTGCTGCAATACTTGCGCTTTGCGTTGTGTTCCTAATCCCGTGCTTCTATGCATTAAAACTTGAGGTCAGTGTAGGTGCTTACAAGTGCAAAAATTGCGGTTACGAAATTGTTCCTACCTATATGCAGGCACTTAATGCGATGCATAGAGGAACGACACGGTACTTGAAGTGTCCTAAATGCAATAAACGTACTTGGTGTAAGAAAGTATTGAAAAAGTAAATTCTAATTTGTTGGTAGCAACTTTGATATCTTTTTCGGTGCGACGTGCCAAAAAGAAAACCACCCAATAGGGTGGTATTTCTTTTTGTTTTCGTGGCAAGCGTCGGCTTGCCACGTTCGGATATGAGTCCGACGAGCGTGGCTCGTTGGGGAAACACAGCACGCGCCG
>JAZSNS010000014.1:0-4417 GCA_045536535.1 Eubacteriales bacterium
GCCTTTGCTTTTCTTCCGGTCTTTTTCTTTCGCCTCATCATCCGTTGCCGGCAGGTCGATCATACATTCCGAGCAAACTTGAAAACTGCCCGGGAACTGTTTTCCGCACTGTTGACACACCTTGTTGTCGGGATTCGGAAAGTCCTTTTTCTTGACTTGAAACACAATCACGGTAAACAATCCAAAAAACACGGCGCAGATGTACCATGCGGGCGAAAGGGTATGATTTCTGTACTTTGCTGCATAATGCATGTATAGGATGGTAAAAACTCTACCCAATATTTCGAGAATACTCAGAAGCGGTGCCGCTAACATAATAAGATCATATAATTCTTCCATTATTGAGTTCCCCTCTTTCATATTTAATTAAGAAAATTTTATCATACAACGGTTTAGAATGCAAGAGAATGTCCGAAAATGTAACATTATTCAAGAAAAGTGTTCGATTTCTCAAAAACAGACGGCACGGTTTTCACCGTCCGTCTGCTGTCATGTCATTTGCGATGTGAACGCCAGATGATAGGATTACTCCTCCGTTTGTTTGCCTAAAAAAGTCGCCGCAACCTGCGCCAACTTTATATCGGTGGGATTGGGATACTGTTCTTCGTTTTCTCCGAACAGCATCACAACGGCGCCCGACACGTCACCGCCGCCGATAATGGGATATGCGACCGCAATCTTACGGTCAGATCCTCGAATCGCTGTCATGCTGCGTTTTTCGTTTGCGGATGCGATATAAGTGGACCTGCTTTCCATCAAGGCTTCCATTTCATCCGACACACGGCGATCAACGGTGTCTTTACGCGAGATCCCGCTGCAGGTCACCACGTGATCGCGGTCAGTGATCAGCACGGGCAGATTCGCGGCACGGCTGAGAACCTCGCAATACTGCGCCGAAAACTGCGCAAGCTCACCCATCGGTGAGTACTTTTTGAAAATAACCTCGCCGTCTGCATCGGTGTAGATCTCAAGCGGATCGCCTTCACGGATGCGCATAGTTCTTCTGATTTCCTTGGGAATGACGACTCTGCCGAGATCATCGATTCGACGGACAATTCCTGTTGCTTTCATATATATCATTTCTCCTTAATTTCAAATTACGTTGTTATTGTTTGTTCAAATCTGAAAAATATACTTGTTGAAACAAAAACATAAATTTAATAAGTCGTTGCCCGGGCAAAAGAAAAAGGTATTCAAGTTGTTTCTTGGATATATTTAACAACAAATGAGTAAGTAACACCGCTTGGCTGCTTTGATCAGTCAGCGGTGTTGAATTTTATCTCCTTTAGAACTTTGATTCGTTATGTAGCTATACCTTCTGTTAAGCCTCATCCTACATCTTCGCGATAGAATAAATTATTTTCACATTCTCAGATGATATAAGAAATTTTATAACATAACAATTTACTTTTCATCTTTTCAATGTTATAATAAAGCATATAAAAAAGGAGGAGTATCAATATGCACGATTGTTTTATTTCATATTCGCACAGTGATTCTGAAGTTGCAATAGCGATTCAAAACATTCTTGAGCAAAATGATATAAAATGCTGGATAGACTTTCGGGATGCCGTTCCGGGGATTGAATATGCTGCCTCCATCGTACAGGCTATAAAAACTTCTCGCTATTTCATTCTTGTTTTATCAGGCAACAGTTCAAAATCTGTGCATGTGATGAATGAAATCAATTCTGCAGTTAATGCAGGAGCGAAGATCATTCCTTTCAAAATAGACGATTGCGCACTGAATGACAGTCTTGAATATTATCTCGGTAAAACACATTGGCTTGACGCAACAACAAAAGAACCCGCTCAGCATTTCAATCAGCTTATTTCTCTGATTTCATCTTATAATGACTCATCGGTAATTGAAATACTGCCTTGCAAAATGCCTGTTGCCATAAAGCATCACAGCCAAGCGTTCAATACCCCGACATCAAACGAATGCAGAATGCTGAAATTTGAAGACTTGCTTTCTTTAGGATATACATCCGAATCAATTTCGTTACAACTTGTTGAAAATGATTACATAAACTGCAACGGAATTGGCATGAAAAATGAAGGAACTCCGCAACAGTGGGAAGAATATCTTCAAAATAACAGCGAAACCTTTCAATATCTTGTCAGCCCTGATAACAAAATCGTCGGCGACTGGTCCATTGTAGCTTTGAACGAAGAATCCTTTGCTGCTGCAATAAAGGGTGAATTACTCGAAGCAGACTTTGACATTGATAAAACAGAATTGATCTGTTTTCCCGGTGAATATTATGGCTACATACTGACATTTTCATTATTGCCTACATACCGCAACATGAAGAACTACAATTTGATTGTTGAGTCCTTTCTCAGTCAACTGGAAGAATACGCGATCAATGGCATTTTCTTTAAAAGCTGGTGCATGAATGTTTTCGGAAAAGAAGTTGAATCTTTAATAAAACAACTCGGATTCAAATTTACTACCAACAATAAGGTGTGCGGTAAAATTTACTGCTGCGATTTCATGCCGTTACCGGATCTGCCGATATATAAGAAACATTCAGAACTCATTAAGAGGTACAATAATGCAAACACATGACTATTACTGCAGAAAAGCTAACGCCTTTGATGACACAAAAGCAATAGCACGCTATATTCATCTTACCGATCCATATATTTATCCCTATATTTGCGAATGTCCAGATGATAAGTATTGGTCAACTTTTATCGATGAATGCACAAAAATTAAAGGTAATATTTTTAATATCAATAATATATCCGTAGTTTTATATAAAGAATGTATAATCGGTATTGCCTGTGTAATACCTTGCGGAGAAATATTAAATTTTACGGAACAAGTTAAGATGCCAGAGATTCTATGCCATAATCTTGCTTATGTAAACAAAGGATATTTTGAACCTTTGATAAATGAATCACAGGAATACTCAGGATATAACATCACAAATATTTGTATTGATAAAAAACATCAGGGCAAAGGAATCGGCTCACTGCTTATGCGTCACTGTATAGATGAATACGGTGCAAAATCGCTCCATCTTGATGTTATAGCGTCCAACGAACCGGCTGTAAGATTATATAAATCTTCTGGTTTTTGGATAGTAAACAAGTATTTAGGATTCTCCGGTGACAATTCAGATCTACTTTGCTTCCACATGATACGCACAAAAACAGAATAACGATAACAATGTATTGCCGTTGAATTGCTCATCAGATAACGAAGTCTTAAAGTGTATTTTATATCTGTAGTGAAAATAATAAATAATACAGCGGAAATTACAACTCCGCTGTGTTTTTCTATATAGAGCCATACAGTTGATTCATTTTAATAATCAATCACCAAACAGGTTATTGATATAAAAAGCATAATACACTAAACTGTCTATTGTATAGAAATCATGACAAGGAAGTGGAACCTATGAAAGAAAACAATCTCGGCAAAACCATAGCTTTATTACGTTCGGAAAAAGGACTGACACAAGCACAATTCGGTGATCGTCTGGGAGTTTCTTTTCAAGCGGTCAGCAAATGGGAACGGGGTGAAACCATGCCGGATATAATGTTGCTGACGGGCATTGCTGATGTTCTCGATACATCTGTCGACTATCTTCTTCGAGGAAACGACACAGACGTAGCGTACAAAGGTCGAATCAAGGTTTGCGACATGATAGCCGGAATACAATGCCTGAAAGACATGGGAAGGTACCTCGGTAAAAATAATATCATATACAGATACGCTGTTGACGGCATCAACAAGGGTATGAACACAGATATAGAATCCGCTTTTAACGATGACTTCATTTTTGAAGCTTTTATAGCTGAGGCCGTTATACAAAAACTGAAAGAAGGTTATTATGTAGATGTGACTGATGTTAAAAGAAGCTTTATGCATGAACACTTTCGCAGTATCGTTCTGTCATATGTAAAACAATATAACATCACTTAACTTTTTCGACCGAATGTAATTTCTTCAATCAAATAATGACAATTAAATTCTTCATGTAATATTTTAATCACTCTGCGGAAAAGTGTATATTGACAGTTGATTGTCATTCGTATAAAATATCAAACGTATTTTTGTTACACCGTGTCACAAATTTCATTTATTTTACGGAGGATCAATCGATGTACGAAAAACCGCGCTTTACTTCTCAGGATCTTGTTCCCTACTATTCCGACCTGAGCTGCTATGATTATTTCCTTGCCTGCACCAAACGCTTCAAGGAAGATTATCCCATGCTTCAGTTCAAGTTCACCGATCATATGCGTTCCGAAATTCTTGCTGATGTGGATGCATTGGCATATTATTTCAAAGAAGAACTCGGTATGCAACCCGGTGATGCCTTTTCGTTGTTTACACCCAACACAATTGAAGAAATTGTCATGTTCTTTGCACTCAACAAGATCGGTTGCATTGCCAACAT
>JAZSNS010000023.1:0-14957 GCA_045536535.1 Eubacteriales bacterium
GAGCGTTGGCTATGCCTCTTTTATCATTATTATCTCTTCCCCTTGGGTATGGGCAAAAGCATATGAGTCTCCCTCTTGTACTCGTCAAAGCCGACTTTTCTCGATTGCCTCTTGTCCGCCATAGGTATGCTGACGAAAAGGAAAAGCAGCGTGTTCGCCAATGCGCCAACAAGCAGATACCAGTAATTAAGCCCCAGCGCCGACACCGCCGAAATTCCGATTCCCCACCACATCAGTATCTCGCCGAGATAGTTGGGATGTCGCGAATATTCCCAAAGACCGACACGGATAAACGGCGTTGTGCGGTTCTTTCTGAATCTGTGCATTTGAACATCAGCGATTCCCTGCATCGTTGCCGCACCGAGCGACACACAGAGGAACAGCACGCTCGCAATATTTGCCGCAATCCCTTCGCGAACGGCATAGACCGCAGGCAGAATGCAACCGTACACCACCAAGGTCGGCACCATATGGATCCCCACGAAATTGATAATGGGATAGAAAGCACCCGTCTTTTCTCTGAGCATGGTATATCGCCAATCCTGATGATAGAGGTTTGCGAAAGTGTACGCCCAATTTACAGTCAAGCGGATTGCCCAGAACGACACAACAACGAGCAGTAAAACGCCGAGCACGGTCAGCTCGCATCCAACAGCAAAAGCAATGAGAATCACGGGCGGCTGAACGCTCCAATACGGATCGTACACGGAGGCGTTTTTGAAAACGAGGCTGAAAAAGAAGGTGACAACAGTTGCAACTGCATCAGCGATGAGCAACGACATCCACCAATCAAACGTGAGCGAGCGATAAACGAGCATCCCCACAGCAGTGGCAATTATGTAGACGAGCGCAACGACAATAATGCTCGCCGCGCGGTTTTGTTTTAGTTTGTTCATACGGTGGTACCGTACCTTTCGATAATTTTAGTGAGGCTCACTTCATCCGCCGGGCAGAAGTTTAATGAGCTTCTTATCGCTTGCGGCCGTTGTATGACACCTCATAAATTCAAATATACTCACAGCATCCAAGCATGGATTCATCATAGCACAAAAGTCGATAACGGTCAACGTTTTTCGACATATAAATCCTGAGATAGCATTTTTTATAACGTTTTGTTATTCATGCGAATACTCCGTTACCGATTTCGATGAAATGGTTTCAAACTCGGAATACGGCAAAAGCCGATGAGGATACTCATCGGCTAAGGTCATATTATTTGCCACACAAACGTTACGCTATCGGAAACATCGATGTCGTCGGGTTCAATATCAATGCTCGTTGGGGCTGCCGTTAAGCACTTACAGTCGTCTTCGATATCGTACTTTGTATGCGAATAAATATCGAGTTCGTTCCAATTATAATCGATACTCATCAGCTCGCCGAGCTTCACGCCCGAAGCGGCAGAGAGGACCTCCGCTTTTCGTTTTGCGTTCTCAGCGGCACTTGCAAGCAATTCCTCATTCACGGCAGAGGCGTCTTTTACCGTAAATCCAATCGAAATCTCGGGTTGCGCAACACACGAGCCTATTGCACCGAGCGCTTGCGCCAACACATTTGTGTCGAATCCAAAGGTTAACTTTAAGCGATGCCTTACAATGTAACCGATAAATTCACGAAAATAATTCCCGTTTCTGTCTCTCTTGCTTTCATAATCGGTACGGACGCTGAAATCGGTCGTTTTAACAGATTCCTTTTCAAAACCCACAACCGCCAAGCTTTTATTCAGTTCTTCAATTTTCTCGGAGGCTTTATTCATGGCAATTTCATAAACTTGGTCTATCGTTTCAAGAGATAACGACAAAACCACCAAATCAGGTTTAACAGATGCTTTTCCTACACCTTTAACTGTAATCGTTTTCATTTTCTTTCTCCTTTTTATGATTGACGTTAGTTGAGAGCGTTATTTCCCTTTCGCTGTCTTAATTATAACACGCAATGTGTCCTATAAAACGGACTGTGCTGTAAAATGTGAAATACCGAAGCAAATGCAATGTGTCCATTCCCTCTTGTTCTTTTTTTCGCACGGAGTTCTTGGAAACGGTTTGTATAAAAGCATCAAAGCTGAACTCATTATTTTTTAATTATCTTTTCTGCTTTTCATTGACTTATGCCGAAGCATCCGTTATAATAGTTGCATCGGAAACTGTTGCAAGCGCAACTGTTGTTATTTAAGAGGTATAAATATGTCAAAATTCATGAAAATGTTGAACAATATCAGCCGTTCCCAAGCCATTTACAGGCGCAGCAGGATCTCCGCGGAAGATCTGAACAGCGGGCACTATGCTTTTGCTTTGGCTATATGCCGCGAACCCGGTCGTTCTCAGGAGGAGCTTGCTCAGGAGCTTTGCATCAACAAAAGCACCGTTGCAAGAAACCTTAATCATCTTGAAGAAAACGGATATATTACCAGAAAATCTTTACCGAATGACAAGCGGCAGTTTTCGGTCTATCCCACCGAAAAATTAATCGCCGTACTTCCCGAGATAAAGAAAGCGTCGGTCGAATGGATGGAACTTTTATCCGACGGAATACCTCAAAATGAGCTTGACATATTCGACTCGGTGCTTTCGCGCATGCAGGCGCGTGCGAGAGAGATCATTGAGAAGCAAGAGGAAAACAAATGAAGTGGTTTTTTACTTATTTAAAGCCGTTACGTTCAAGGATAACGGCGGGAATCACGGTAAAGATCATCGGAACCGTGGCAGAGCTGATAATCCCTTTTTTACTGACATATATACTTGAAAACGTGATTGATACCAACGACGTAAGAAAGATCATATTCTTCGGAGTTCTTATGGCGTTGTTCGCCGTTATTGCCTGCTTCGGCAACATAATCGCAAACAGAATGGCGGCGAAGACAACGATGATATTTTCTACCCGCATGAGAAAGGATCTGTTTGCAAAAACGCTTCATCTGTCGGCAAGAAGCACCGACAGTTTTACGATCCCGTCGCTCGAGTCGAGAATAACCTCGGACACATATAACGTTCAGAATTTCATCGGAATGATACAGAGAATGGGAATACGCGCGCCTATTCTTTTGCTCGGCGGAACGATCATCACCTTGATCATGGACAGAAAATTGGCTCTGGTTATGATTGCCACTCTTCCTTTGATTTTCGCCGTAGTTTACAGTATTTCCCGCAGGGGTGTGCCGCTTTACTCCACTGTTCAGCAATCGGTTGACGGAATGGTCAGGGTCGTCCGCGAAGATGCCCAGGGAATCAGAGTCATCAAGGCGCTCTCAAAGGTAGATTACGAGAATGCGCGTTACGACAAAGCCAACCTGATGCTTAAACGAAACGAGACGAAGGCGGGAATCATTATGGGTTTGGCAAATCCCATTATGACTCTGCTTATGAATATGGGCATTGTCGCGGTAATTGCCGTGAGCGCTTATTTTGTAGCGAGCAATCGCTCCTCCGCAACTACCGTCATTGCATTTATGCAATATTTCACATTGATATCCATGGCGATGATGTCGCTTTCAAGAATGTTTGTCATGTATACAAAATGCGCCGCTTCTGCAAAGCGTATCTCTCAGGTGATGGAACAAAGCAGCGAGCTTAAACTCTGCGATGATGACGGCAAGGGCGACGATTCTTTTCACATCTCCTTTGAAAACGTAACCTTTTCGTATCTCGGCAAAAAAAGTAACTTAAAGGATATATCATTCTCATTAAAGAAAGGCGAAACGCTTGGTATTATCGGCGCTACGGGAAGCGGAAAATCAACGCTTCTGCGCCTTCTTATGCGTTTTTACGACGCAGATTCCGGCATAATTCGCATCAACGGCAAAGACGTACGTTCTTATAATCGCGAAGAACTCACCTCAATGTTCGGAATAGTGTTCCAGAATGACTTTCTTTACGCAGGCTCGATAGAAGAAAATATCAGATTCGGACGTGATATTTCGAACGAAGATGTCGAAAACGCGGCAAAGATCGCGCAGGCACACGATTTTATAACCTCTTTTTCGGACGGCTATGCTCACAGTGTGTCTGCCGGCGGAACCAATCTATCCGGCGGCCAGCGTCAGCGCGTGCTTATTTCTCGTGCAATAGCAGGGCGTCCGGAGATACTTATACTTGACGATTCTTCTTCGGCTCTCGACTATAAAACAGATGCGAATCTGCGCCAAGCGCTTTCAAAGTCCATCCCGCAGGCTACCGTTATAACCGTAGCACAAAGAGTAAGTACAGTCAAAAACTGTGATCTTATACTCGTTATTGAAGAAGGCGCGATTATCGGTTGCGGAAAGCACGAGGAACTTATGGAGAGTTGCGCCGAATACAAAGAGATAAGCGACTCACAGATGGGAGGTGCTTTTCTTGACTGATAAAAACAGAAAGCCCGAAAGAAGAAAAGTGAAAAGAAGTATCTTTTTACGTCTCAGCAAATACGTCCTTCAACAGTGGCCGCTGTTTATTCTCGCGTTGATACTTACGCTCGGAGCAAATCAGCTCTCGCTACTCGGGCCGAGATACTCGGGAGCGGCTATCGACGCCATTGAGTTTGAGAGCGGTGTGGACTTCCCTGTCGTTTGGGAAAATATCGTGTTTATGCTTGCCTGCTATGTGATCTCGGCACTGCTGTCCTACATTCTCTCGATCGTTATGATACAGCTTAGTCAGAGGATCATATACAAGATGCGCAAGCAGGTTTTTGAAAAGCTTACTACACTTCCCGTTAACTATTTTGACACTCACGCAACCGGCGATATCATAAGCCATCTGTCATACGATATCGACACCATCAACAGCACGCTCTCACACGATCTTATACAGGTGATGACGAGTATTTATACCGTTGTGGGCTCTCTGGTGTTTATGTGGCAGATTTCAAAGCCGATGATACTTATATTCACCGTTACCGTTCCGGTTTCGATACTCTTCACCCGCTATCGTTCCAAAATCGTCCGTCCGCTTTTCAGCAAGAGATCAAGAAAATACGGCGAACTGAACGGTTACGCAGAGGAAATGCTTACCGGTTCGCGCACTATCTCGGCTTACGGTATGCAGGATGTTATATCCTCGCGTTTCAACAAAATAAACGATGAGGCTATGGATGCATTTTACAAGGCCGAATATAACGGCGCGTTGCTTTTCCCGACGATAAATCTCATCAACAACATTTCGCTCACCCTTGTGGCAATCATGGGCGGGATCCTTTATATGTACTCACAAAACGGTACGATAATTGCCGCATCTGCCTTTTTTATCACTCTCGGCGGCGTTGCTCAGTTTGTACAGTATTCAAGAAAATTTGCAGGGCCTATCAACGAGTTCTCCAACATTCTGCACGAGTTTCAATCTGCGTTTTCCGCTGCGGAACGCGTCTTCGCAATTCTTGACGAAGAGCCCGAGAAAGCAGACTCTCCCAATGCCGTGGAATTGAAGGACGTAAAAGGCGATGTTTGTCTGAAAGACGTGTCCTTTGGATATACGAAGGATAAAACCGTTTTGAAAAACGTTTCGGTAAACGCGAAGAAAGGTCAGACGGTGGCTATCGTCGGTCCTACTGGCGCGGGCAAGACAACAATAATCAACCTGCTTATGCGATTTTACGATCACCAAAGCGGAGAGATACTCATTGACGGCATACCGTCAGCAGATATCAAGCGCACGGATCTGCGATTTGCCTTCAATATGGTGCTTCAAGACACCTGGCTATTCTGCGGCACTATCTACGATAACATCGTATATGGCAGAGAGGACGCCACGCCCGAAGAGGTCTACGCCGCGGCAAGATCGGCAAGAATCGCCTCGTATATCGAGGGTTTGCCCGACGGATATAATACGGTACTCTCGGATGACGGAGTTAATATCTCCAAAGGACAAAAGCAGCTCATAACCATCGCACGGGCTTTTCTTTCAAACGCACCCTTACTTATTCTCGATGAGGCAACGTCAAACGTTGACTCGCGCACAGAGATACAGATACAGAACGCGATGACCGAGCTGATGAAGAACAAAACCTGCTTCATAATTGCGCACAGACTTTCAACCATACAGAATGCGGATACCATTCTCGTGGTCAAAGACGGCACTATCATCGAGCAAGGAAATCACGATCAGCTTATAAAGCAGGGCGGATTTTATTGTTCGCTGTATCAATCGCAATTCCACTGATAAATTCACAAACGAAAAACGCCAATCAAGCGATGCGAATATCACATCGGTTCTCTCTTTGTTTGATGCGGTGCCAAATATCAAGGGCGGCTCTTACGAGCCGCCCTCTTTTGGTTTTACGTTTTCTTTTGCAAGTAACGTTCGATTTTTCGCTTTGATCAAAATTCAACAATAATGGGTTGTTTACCGAAGGCACTGATCGTTGCGGTTGCGTTCTGCATATAGAAGACCTGCGTATTGCCGTCGTTCTCATCATACATACCGCGAAGATTAGGATATGCGTCGAGCATTGACTTTTTCGCCTCAAAACGGTCATCATCGATAAGTTCGCAAGCGATGCGAACCCATGCACCGTCGCAGAACGCACAGATTTCGGCTTTTGGATTTGCCGCAAGCTGATGGCTGATAGGCTTCACTTTACCCGTTTGTATGTAGAGTTTTCCCTCAAACTCGTTGATGGTTCCAAAAGGACGCACTCTCGGTTGATCGCCCTCTGCCGTTGCAAGGTAATAGGTTTCTGCTTTTTTCAAAAAATCATAGATTCGTTTCATAAAAAACTCCTTTTCAATATATGTTACAGTTCCTTGATCTTTTTTTCGATTTGCCTGATAACTTCGACAAAGGTATCATCGCCTTTTCCTGTTGGATCGGGCAATCCCCAGTTATCGTCAAAGGCTCTGCCGATAAAGGGGCAGGCGACATCGCAACCCATTGAGACAGCGATATCCGGCGCGGGGATCTTATCAAAGGTCTTGCTGTATTGCGTTGTTTCCATATCAATACCGTAAAGCAGTTTTATCAATCGCACTGCATCCTGATTGATCTGCGGTTTGGTTTCGGTTCCTGCCGAATAAAATTCATATTTATCGCCGGCAAAATGATTGCCCAATGCCTCGGCGATCTGACTGCGGCAGGAATTATGTACGCAAATAAATGCTATTTTCTTTTTCATTTGAACGGACACCTCGCACCTATGCACTGATTATTCTGTTCCGAATGGATACACTTGATATCATCAAGCTCCATTTCCACACCGAGATGCTCTTTTGTGAATTTCACGGCCTCGGTAACGGCGAGATAAGAATCGCGTTTACAGCATCTCGGGCCGCCGATACCGCCGATAGAGTTCAACGCCTTTGACGTCATGAGATTCGACAGTCCCCACGCTTCCTTTGCAAGCGGTGTTGATCCGGTTACGACAGACACAAACATTCCCGCGCTGATACCCGCGCCGCAAGCACCCCAAAATCCGCAAGCGCCGCCGGGGACTTTTTTTCCGCGAGATTGCATTTCAAGCAATGCTTTAGGCAGGTCGATATCGCCGCCGGCATTTTTAAATGCCGTGAGCAAGGATGCTCCCACCAGGATATGATGTTCGGGTCCGTGCATGTGGCAAAACGGGAGAGCCATAAGTTTTTGCAAAATCCTGATAGGATTTTTCAAAGATTCACCCAAACATACTCCGATAACGGTATCAATGCCGCTTGTGTGGCACTCGTTGCAGACATAATGCCCTTTTTCACACGCAGTCTTGCTGTATTCTTTTTTATGACAGAGAGCGCACTCCATTTGCGTTTCGTTTTCCGAATAATCAAGTGATGCTCCGCAAATCAAACATTCCTCATGCATATTCGTTCTCCTGAAATGAGTTTATATGTATAGTATAGCATATTTTGTTGTTTTTCTCAATACCCCTTTTATTTGTTTGCAACCGGAACACTAATTCGAAGCATATTCGATTTTATTTTCGCTCGCGCCGAAAACCAAAATACGTTCCTTAACAGCCGCCGAGAATTTTTCTGAGGAACCGTTGTTGCCGATACCCATGAAAACGAACGCTTTCGGCGCACAGCCCAAACTCATACGCGTGGCATATTCCGAGTTGCTTGACATTTTTCGGCAAATATGTTATATCACTTACAGCAATTTTGCTATATTATGAATCAGAGGTGAAAACCATGTCGGAAAAACTTCAAAACGTAACAAAAAACCTTTCCGAAAGAGAAAAAACCAGCGCTATCATTTGGTTGATAATCGGCATTCTTCAATGTCTGTCGTTCGTCGCTATTATCGCAGGCGCATGGAACATCTATTCCGCTTACACGCGTTTCCAACAGTCCAAAGCGGTTCTTGAACCTTGGAAAGGAATCGTTAATACCTACGACAAATGGATGACCAACATTATCATCAGTCTCGTGATCAATCTGATCGTCGGCGGTGTTGTCGGTGCTTTGGGCGCGCTTTATGACATGTTTATGGTTCGTCAATACGTTTTGGACAACAAGGCTGTTTTCGAAGAAGCAGGTCTTTAATGTTGCAAACGAAAAAGGTTTTCCGAACGGAAAACCTTTTTTATTTTTATCTTTTTCACGCGATTTCACAATTGATTGTCACACACCGCTCGACGAAATCAATCATTGGATTTCGGTTTCCAATCGATTGGCGAAAAGGGTGTCGTGGTTAATGGGAGTATAAAATTTGTCGCGAATAAGGTCATAATCGGTGAAGTTCATTCCGAGAATCCACATGAGTTTCGTTATGGTCGATTCAAACGTCATATCATAGGATTCGATAAGTTTAAAATCGCGTTTGACCTTCTTCCCTACCTCATAGACAGTCATGTTACTGCCCTCGTTGGCTACTTGGGTAGTCATCACGACAAACTTTCCTTTTGTTGCCCATTTTTCCATTTCGGAATAAAACGCAGGCAAAAGATTCTCGGGAATTCCGCCGACGCCGAAACTTTCGATAACGATGCAATCATAGTTTCCGAACAGATAAGACAGAATGTCGGGTTTCATTCCGGGAATAAGTTTCAGAGTGCATATACTCTCGCGCATTTCGTAGCAAAAACAAACTTCGGACAGCAACTCTTCTTTCGGCAGATAGCGGATAATCATACCGTCCTGAATAACGGCAGGACAAGGATAGTTAAGACTTGAAAAGGCATTGAAGCTCTTTGCACGGGATTTTCTCGCGCGGGTCCCGACAATCACTTTACCGTCAAAAACGATATTTACATTCTGCGAATCATCATCAGAAGCATAGATGAAGCTGTCAAGCAGGTTTGATTTGGCATCGGTAACGTCCATATTTATCGGTTTTTGCGAACCGGTGACAACGATAGGTTTTTTTGAATTTTGTATCATATAAGAAAGCGCGGAAGCGGTATAAGCAAGAGTATCGGTGCCATGACAGATAACAAATCCGTCATAGCGGTCATAATTCAACTCGATCTCTCTTACCATCAATTTCCAATGTTCGGGAGTTACGTTTGTGCTGTCAAGATTGCAGACCTGAACGGTATCAACCTCGCAAACGTTACGCACCGCAGGGATATAGGACAGCAATTCCTCAGGGGTCAGGCAAGGCGCAAGGCCTTCGTTGGTTATACGAGATGCAATCGTTCCGCCGGTTCCTATTAACAAAATTCTTTTCATACCAAAGCAATCTCCTCTTTGGGTTTTATTATTAAAAATTATAAGCGAAGCGAGTTATCTTGTCAAGGAAATAACATTCGAATCGCTTCATCAAATCATCGGAAGGTTTGATTTTTCGGCATTCGTCATCATTATACAAAACCATAGCACGTTCAAAAAAGACCGAAACGAAATTCCGCCTCGGTCTTTTTTGTTATCAGCCAATTAAATTAGAAACAGAAGTCCAGACAGTCATCAAAAGCGGTCTGATTTTTTCAAACGAATAGACCATAATGCCGACAAAAATGATCATCAGGCCCAACAACTTTTTCGCGTTGATTTTTTCTTTCAGGAAGATACGGCTCAATGCCGCGACGAAAAAGTATTCGCTTGCGCCCAAAATCGGTGCGGCGGACAAAGGAACAACTCTGTAAGAAAAGATTGTGAGAAAGGTTGCGATGACAAAAACCGCATAAGCCGACATCGTGAAGATATTCAGATATTCGGAAAGGAGTTTCTTTTTCCCTCTCAACAATTTGATGAAACGATTTTCGCTTTTTCTCAACTTATCCGCAAAATTAGGAGTGTATTTATTGAGCAAAGCAAAAACGGTGTATCTCGAAACCTTATCGGCACTCTTTTTAAGCATGATTTGTGCAAACGCGGAGATAAAGACGCCGATCAGAAAAATACCGCAATACAAAATATATTCTCTATTCATTAGACGTCACCACCAAAATCACGCCGACCAATACGATCACGGCACCGATAATCATCACGGGAGTTATGGTTTCTTCGAAAAGGAACACTCCCCAAAGCATCGACCAGATCATCGCAAGCGATTTGTTCGAAAACGCAACGGTGAGCGGAAGATGCTTCAAAACCTGTTGCCAGGCGAGTGCATAAACAAAGAGGACAGCAATTTCGCCCGCATAAATCAAAATGAACATCGGCGAGAAAAACTCTTCCGCTGACGCCAATTTTGACAATACGCCGCTCAACGAATTGAACAGCAAAAGAAGATGTAATATGAAAATCCAAAGGAATTTGGTTTTCTTATCCTGTTTGGTCATTTCTTTTCTCCGAATTTAAATGTTGGAAAATTTATTGTCGCCGAAGGAAAGTTTGTTGGTATCAAAATGTGTGATCAACATAGGTTCGCCTTCGGTATCGTATGCCTGGATAGAGGTTTGGAGATGCTCGATCTTTTGCTTCATTTGTTCTTCGTTTTCGGCAACGATATAGATCCTGACATGGAATTGAGAAACGGTGCGGCTTGCTTTTATCGTATCGCCGACTTTATAACGGTTCTCGATATACAGGACCCCGTCATAATTACGCGCTTCTTCCAAGCCTTCGATCCTTGCAACGGTTCCGCCTTTTGACAAAAGAGTCAAAGTGCAGCAAGGCTTTTTGAATTCCGCAGTATCATTCGACTGATCGCAATCGCCCATTTTACCGGTCAACGCAAACGCCATCATCATGTGAAGGCTGTTGATGCCGTTGATATGTTCGGTGTAACGGTATTGCGCTGTACCGCCCAAACGGAAGCCCATTTCAAAGAATTTAAAGCTACCGTCTTTATAGAAACCCTGCATGCTTGTTATGCCGTTTCTGATGCCCAACGCGAGAAGCATTTTTCTCATGTTTGCATCTACTTCTTTTATGTACTGAGGCAGATATTGGGAAGGATATGCATAAATTTCAGACAAAGGAATAAAGCTGTTGACGTTGCCGCGAACATATTTATCCGCCATTGAACTTAAAGTGGGGTTTCCGTCAACGAAAGTATAATAAACACAAATTTCAAAACCGTCGTCAAACTCCTCAACGGTGACACCTTTCGTTCTCGAACGTTCTTTTGCATAGTTATAAAGTTCGGGGAATTCTTCCGCGCTTTCACATTTCATAACACCGTTACTTCCGCAGCAATCAACGGGTTTTATGACAACGGGATAGGTCAAGGTTTTTGCGGATTTTTCAAGATCGGTTTCGTCGATCTCGTAATCCGCCATTGCAGGAACGCCGTATTTATGACAAGCCTGTTTGAAAATGCGTTTATTCATCGCGTTATCCCAAACGGTTCTTGATGCATAAAACGGCAAACCCAGTTTTTCGCAAACGTCGATCGTGCAAGAAATGATATCTTCGTTTCCACCGACAAAAATACCGTCGATATTCTTCTCTTTGACGATATTTTCGAGTTGAGTTCTGTCAAGAATATCGATAATATACGATTCATCGGCAATTTCAAGAATCTCGTTGCTGAAATACAAACCTGCGACAACTATCGTTACTCCGTTTTGCTTTCCGAAACTTTCGATGTCCGGAGCGTTATTTGTACCGCCGAGAACAAGAAGACGCTTTCCTTCTAAAGCACTCATGTTTATCAGATCTCCTTTTTATATGCGAATTAAAAATCGTTAAAAAACAGCCGCAAAGGCTACGACTGTTTTCCAAACACATAATATATTGTAACACATTTCGACTCAACAGTCAATAATATAAGATGATTTTAAGACATCGGTCCGAACGTATAAAAACAAACCGGTTTACTTCCAAGCGGAAACAAACAAATCTTCAAACTTCGGAGGCGCCAAAAGATTTCCCGCAATGATCATAAATGTTAGCGGATTCGAAGCAATGAACCGCCAAGGAAGTTCGATTTGCAAAACGCAAAAAAACGACAGTTTTTTATTGCATCGACAGCAAAAATAGGTTATAATATAAAAAAGGTTTAATCGCCTTAAAAACAAAAACATAGGAGGACTAAACATGGCAAACCGTTTCGTTTCAAATGCAATTTCCTATCACGGAAAAGGCGCAATTCAGGAGATTCCTGCTATTATATCCGCAAAAGGATTCAAAAAGGCTTTTATTGCTACCGATCCCGACCTTATTAAGTTTGGTGTTACCAAAAAAGTAACCGATATTCTTGATGCGGAAGGTTTGGACTACGAGATCTATTCCGACATCAAACCCAACCCCACGATCGAAAATGTTCAATCGGGCGTTGCCGCTTACAAAGCGTCAGGTGCCGATTACATGATCGCCATCGGCGGCGGTTCTTCTATGGACACGGGCAAGGCGATCGGTATTATTATCAACAACCCCGAATTTGCCGACGTTCGCTCGCTTGAAGGCGTTGCTCCCACAAAGAACAGAACGGTTTTCACCATTGCAGTTCCCACAACAGCAGGAACAGCGGCAGAAGCAACCATCAACTACGTTATAACCGACGTTGAACGCAAACGCAAATTCGTTTGTGTTGACGTTAACGATATTCCCGACATCGCAATCGTCGATCCCGACATGATGTCCACCATGCCGAAAGGCTTGACCGCCGCAACAGGTATGGACGCACTCACCCACGCAATCGAGGGTTACACCACAAAAGCGGCATGGGCTTTGCCCGACTGTTTGAACCTCGAGGCGATCCGTCTTATTGCAAAGAGTCTTCGCGGTGCGGTCGAAAACGACCCCGAAGGGCGCGAAGGCATGGCTCTCGCTCAGTTTGTGACCGGCATGGCTTTCTCCAACGTCGGTCTTGGCATCGCGCACTCGGTCGCACACACTCTCGGCGCGGTTTATGACACGCCGCACGGCGTTGCCTGCGCTATGATGCTTCCTATCGTTATGGAATATAATGCAGATTGCACGGGCGAAAAATATAAAGCTATCGCCGAAGCAATGGGCGTTGACACAACAGGCATGGACCAAGAAACCTACCGCAACGCGGCGGTCGGTGCTGTTCGTCAGTTGAGCATCGACGTTGGCATTCCTCAAAAACTTGCAGGATTAAAGGAGGAAGACATTCAATTCCTCGCAGAATCGGCTTATGCAGACGCCTGCGCACCCGGCAACCCGAAAGAAGCATCGCTTGATGATATCAAAGCACTTATTCGCAAATTAATGTAATTCCCAAACAAAAGCCGCGAAGCAGAACGCTTCGCGGCTTTCAATTTTATTTATATTTCACTGCCGTGCCGTAGGCGATAACCTCTGCCGCTGCCTGAACAACGGCGGAAGATGCATAGCGAACGTTAACGATAGCATCTGCACCGAGTTTTTCGGCTTCGGCGATCATTCGGCTTGTTGCAAGATCACGTGCGTCATCCATCATTTTGGTATAGGATTTTAATTCCCCACCGACGATCGTTTTGAAACTTTGAGAAATGTCGCTGCCGATATGTTTGCTCTGGATCGTGCTTCCGCGAACCAAGCCGAGCATTTCAAGTTCTTTACCGGAAATATAATCTGTGGTTACTAAAAACATTTTATCAACTCCTTATAATATTTACATGTTAAATTATACAACAGACCTGCACTTTATTCAAGTATTTTTCACCAAAACGAAAAAAGTGATAGATTTTAGCGAATTGTTATTGATTTTCTTGAATTTGTAGTGTATTATGAGAATGGAATTCTAAGGAATAAATTAAGAAAGAGGTATCAGAACATGGCAAAGCTTGATCTTACCAAATACGGCATCGTAGGTACTACTGAGATTGTACACAATCCTTCCTACGACGAACTTTTCAACGAAGAAATCAATCCTGCTCTTGAAGGTTACGAAAAGGGCCAGGTCAGCGAACTCGGCGCTGTCAACGTTATGACCGGTATCTACACCGGCCGTTCGCCCAAAGACAAATTCATCGTTATGGACGAAAACTCCAAGGACACTGTTTGGTGGACCTCCGATGAATACAAGAATGACAACCACCCCGCTTCCGTCGAAACATGGAACGTTTTGAAGGATCTCGCTGTTAAAGAACTTTCCAACAAGAGACTCTTTGTTGTTGACGCTTTCTGCGGCGCTAACAAAGACACCAGAATGGCTGTTCGTTTCATCGTCGAAGTTGCTTGGCAGGCTCACTTCATCAAGAACATGTTCATCAACCCCTCTGAAGAAGAACTTGCAAACTTCGAACCCGATTTCATCGTTTACAACGCTTCCAAAGCAAAGGTTGAAAACTATAAAGAACTCGGTCTCAACTCCGAAACCGCAGTTGTATTCAACATCACCTCTCGCGAACAGGTTATCCTTAACACCTGGTACGGCGGCGAAATGAAGAAGGGTATGTTCTCCATGATGAACTACTACCTTCCCCTCAAAGGCATCGCTTCCATGCACTGCTCGGCTAACACCGACATGAACGGCGAAAACACCGCTCTCTTCTTCGGTCTCTCCGGCACCGGCAAGACCACCCTTTCCACCGATCCCAAGCGTCTCCTCATCGGTGACGATGAACACGGCTGGGACGATAACGGCGTTTTCAACTTCGAAGGCGGCTGCTATGCAAAGGTTATCAACCTTGACAAGGAATCCGAACCCGATATCTACAACGCTATCAAGAGAAACGCACTTCTCGAAAACGTTACCCTTGACGAAAACGGCAAGATCGAT
>JAZSNS010000021.1:0-1615 GCA_045536535.1 Eubacteriales bacterium
CATGGACGGTGGTTATCGTGATTCTTTCAGTGACCTTTGAAAAGCTTTTTGTGTTCCTGCTTAAAAAGCTGATGAGAGGAGCGTGAGATTTATGAACGATATCATCATTTCAAACCTGTCCAAACGCTTCGGAGATAAGATAGTTTTCGATAATTTCAGCCATGTTTTTCTTCAAGGCTCGCGCGTTTGTATCATGGGCGCATCGGGCAGGGGTAAGACGACGCTGTTCAACCTCCTTTTGGGGCTTCTCAAGCCCGATTCGGGCGAGATCATCGGTATTCCAAACAACGTTTCAGCCGTTTTTCAGGAGGACCGTCTTTGCGAGGATTTTTCCGCAATCGATAACGTAAAAGCCGTCACGGGGAAAACTGTTTCGGAGGAGGAAATCAAAAACCTGCTTTCCGAGCTGGGTCTTTCGGATAGCGTTAACCAACCCGTTTCCTCGCTTTCGGGCGGTATGCGCCGCCGTGTTGCTCTTGCGCGTGCTCTGCTTGCAAAAAGCGAGCTTTTGATCCTCGACGAGCCCTTCAAGGGCTTGGACGACGAAACGCGCGAGAAGACCGTTTCGGTGCTTCTTCCGCGCATAAAAGGAAAGACGCTTCTCGTTGCCACCCACGATGCTCACGATGCACGATTGCTTCAAGCGTCTATATTCGTTTTGTAAAAAAGAGGCTTTAAGCCTCTTTTTTTATATCGGTTGAAATAAACGATAAGATGTGTTATAATAATGTTGCTTTGGTCGGGAAATCTTATATAGAATACAAATCATTTACGGAAGATAAATATGGAATTCAATGAAAAATTACAAGAGCTTCGAAAGCAAAAGGGCATAACACAGGAAGAACTCGCAAAAGCCCTTTTCGTTTCGCGTACGGCTGTTTCGAAATGGGAATCAGGCAGAGGCTATCCCAACATAGATTCGCTCAAGTCGATCGCAAAATTTTTCGGTATTACGGTCGACGAGCTTCTCTCGGGCGACGAGCTTCTTACCCTTGCCGAGGAGGACACAAGGCAAAACAAAAGCCGCTTCCGCGACCTGCTTTTCGGCTTGCTTGATCTAAGCGTTGTGTCGTTCCTTTTTCTGCCGTTTTTCGGTGTTCAATCAAACGGCAAGGTTTTGGCTGTTTCGCTTTTGTCGTTGACCGAAATCGAACCCTATCTTAAAATCGGCTATTATCTGTTCGTTGCCTCGATCGTTTTGTGGGGCGTTTTGACGCTTTCGCTTAAAGGCTGCCGCAAAACGGCGTGGGTGCGCGCAAAAAGCGTTGTTTCGCTTCTTTTGGGTGCTCTCGGCGCGATACTTTTTATCGCAAGCCTTCAACCCTATGCCGCAACCTTCTTGTTTATATTCCTTATGATAAAGGCGCTTGTGCTTATCAACCGCCGATGACACGGAAAGTGTCGCCAACGTGACGGCGCGTTTCTTGTAAAATTCAACACCTTCCTTTAACCTGTTTACATTAAACAAAAAGGAAGGTGTTTTTTAATGAAAAAGAAAAATCCAAAAGGCTTTATCTTCGCGTTTTCAATTCTCGCTTCGTTCGTCGTGTGGACTGTCCTTGTCCGCTGTGTCGATGTCAGAGCTGTCGGGCCTAACGACTCCTGCGTTGGCTTT